>JBJOPV010000031.1:0-21347 GCA_046050625.1 Pseudomonadota bacterium | reverse complement strand
CGGCAAAGAAAAAGCCCGAGTGACTTGCATCACTCGGGCTTCTGTCTGGCGGAGAAGGAGGGATTCGAACCCTCGATACGGGGGTACCGTATACCGGATTTCGAGTCCGGCGCATTCGACCACTCTGCCACCTCTCCTGGTAGCTTGCTGCTGAACCGTGGTCTGTTCAGCGAAGAATTCGATTATAGACGATCAGACAGCCAGCCTGTCAAGGCCCCCGAGGTAGGGGCGAAGCACTTCGGGCACGGTGATGCTGCCGTCGGCGTTCTGGAAGTTCTCCAGCACCGCCACCAGCGTGCGGCCGACCGCCAGGCCCGAGCCGTTGAGCGTGTGGACGAACTCGTTCTTGCCCTGGGCGTTCTTGAAGCGCGCCTGCATGCGCCGGGCCTGGAAGGCCTCGCAGTTCGAGCAGGAGCTGATCTCGCGGTAGGTGCCCTGCGCCGGGACCCAGACTTCCAGGTCGTAGGTCTTGGTCGAGCCGAAGCCCATGTCGCCGGTGCACAGCAGCATGACGCGGTAGGGCAGGCCGAGCTTGCGCAGGATCGCCTCGGCGTGGCCGGTCATTTCCTCGAGCGCGGCGTTGCTGTGCTCCGGGTGGGTGATCTGCACCATCTCGACCTTGTCGAACTGGTGCTGGCGGATCAGGCCACGCGTGTCACGGCCTGCCGAGCCCGCTTCCGAGCGGAAGCAGGGGCTGTGTGCGGTCAGCTTGATCGGCAGCGCGTCGGCCGCCACGATCGTGTCGGCGGCAACGTTGGTCAGCGTCACCTCCGAGGTCGGGATCAGGTACCACTTGCTGCCCTCGGCCTCGCCGTCGCCCGAGGTGACGTGGAAGAGGTCCTGCTCGAACTTGGGCAGCTGGCCGGTGCCGCGCAGCGCCTCGCCCTGCACCAGGTAGGGCGTGTAGCACTCGGTGTAGCCGTGCTCCTGGGTCTGCACGTCGAGCATGAACTGGGCGAGCGCGCGGTGCAGCCGGGCGATCGGGCCCTTCATGAAGGTGAAGCGCGAGCCCGAGAGCTTGGCGCCGGTCTCGAAGTCCAGGCCCAGCGGTGCGCCCAGGTCCACATGGTCCTTGACCGCGAAGTCGAAGGCGTGCGGCGTGCCCCAGCGGCGCACCTCGACGTTGCCGTGCTCGTCCGAGCCGACCGGCACGTCGGCCTGCGGCAGGTTGGGCACCGACAGCACCAGCGCCTCGAGCTGGGTCTGGATCTGGCCCAGGCGATCGGCGCAGCGCTTGAGCTCGTCGCCGATGCCGGCGACCTCGGCCATCAGCGCGCTGGTGTCCTCGCCCTTGCCGCGCAGCGCGCCGATCTGCTTCGAGAGGCGGTTGCGGGTGGCCTGCAGCTCCTCGGTGCGGGTCTGGACGGTCTTGCGCTCGGCCTCCAGCGCGCGGAAGGCGTCGGCGTCGAGGAAGGGCTGCGGGTTCTTGCGGGTCTGCAGCCGCGCGAGCACCGCGTCGAGATCGCGGCGCAGCAGGGTGATGTCAAGCATGGGGATGAAAAGACTGGAGCTGTGAAGCGTGAAGGTTCAATTCTGGCGCTGCGCCGCGGCCTCGGCCATCGACTTGTCGCCCAGGCCCTTGGGCAGCGGGAATTCGATGTGTTCCTCCACGCCGGGCATCTTGCGCACCGCCAGCGCGCCGAGCTCGCGCAGCCGCGCGACGACCTGGTCGACCAGCAGCTCAGGGGCTGAGGCACCCGCGGTCAGGCCTACGCGCGGACGGCCCTCGAACCACTCGGGGCGCAGCTCGGTGGCGGTGTCGATCATGAAGCCGGGTGTGCCCAGGCGCTCGGCCAGCTCGCGCAGGCGGTTGCTGTTCGAGCTGGTCGGGCTGCCGACGACGATGACGATGTCCACCTCGGCCGAGAGCACCTTCACCGCGTCCTGGCGGTTCTGGGTGGCGTAGCAGATGTCCTGCTGCTTGGGCTCGCGCACCTGCGGGAAGCGGCGCTTGACGGCGGCCAGGATCTCGGCGGCGTCGTCCACGCTCAGCGTGGTCTGCGTGACCACCGCCAGCCGGCTCTCGTCGGGCACGACGACCCGGGCCACGTCTTCGACATCCTCGACCAGGTGGATGCCGCCGTCGAGCTGGCCCATCGTGCCCTCGACCTCCGGATGGCCCTTGTGGCCGATCATGATGAAGTCGTAGCCCTCGCGGCGCAGCTTGGCGACCTCGACATGGACCTTGGTCACCAGCGGACAGGTCGCATCGAAGACCTCGAAGCCGCGCGCGGCGGCCTCGCGGCGCACCGCCTGGCTCACGCCGTGGGCGCTGAAGATCAGCGTCGCACCTGGCGGCACGTCGGCCAGGTCCTCGATGAAGATCGCGCCCTTGGCCTTCAGGTCGTTGACGACGTAGGTGTTGTGCACGATCTCGTGGCGCACGTAGATCGGCGCGCCGAAGCGGGTGATCGCCCGCTCGACGATCTCGATGGCACGGTCGACGCCGGCGCAGAAGCCGCGCGGCTGGGCCAGCACCACTTCCTGCACCGGGCCGGTCGATGTCGTTGCGGTCGTCATCACAGCACCCCGATCAGCTGCACCTCGAAGCTCACCGGCTGGCCGGCGAGCGGGTGGTTGAAGTCGAACAGCGCCCAGTCGCGGCCGGTGGGGCCGAGCTCGCGCAGCACGCCGGCGAAGGCGCCACGGCCGTCGGGCGTGGGGAACTGCACCACGTCGCCGACCTGGTACTCCTCGTTCGGGTCGCCCATCTGGCGCAGCTCCGAGAAGGCGAGCTTCTGCACCATGTCCGGGTTGCGCGGACCGAAGGCCTCGCCGGCGGCCAGCTCGATCACGGTGCGCGTGCCTTCCTCCAGGCCGATCAGGCGCGCCTCGATGGCGGGGGCGAGCTCGCCGCTGCCGATCGTCAGCGTCGCGGGCTTGTCGTTGAAGGTGTTGACGATGTCGCCGCCGTCCGGGCCGGCGAGGCGATAGTGAAGCGTCAGGAATGAACCCGCTTGGACCTGTGGCACGTCAGTGATCCTGTTCTCGATAGACTGTCCGCGATTTTAGGTGTCCCCCGATGAAAGACCTGCCGCCCGAGCTGAGACCCCGCGAGAAGCTGCTGAGCCACGGCCCGGCCGCGCTGCAGGATGCCGAGCTGCTGGCGATCCTGCTGCGCACCGGCACGGCGGGCAACGGCGTGCTGCAGATGGCGCAGCAGCTGCTGGACCGCTTCCAGGGCCTGGGCGGACTGCTGCGGGCCGACGGCGCGGCGCTGGCCGGCGTGAAGGGGCTGGGTCCGGCCAAGCGCGCCGAACTGCTGGCGGTGCTGGAGCTGGCGCGGCGCACGCTGGCGGCCGAGATGGCGCGCCGGCCGGTCTTCGATTCGCCCAGCGCCGTGCGCGACTTCCTGCGGCTGGAGCTGGCCGAGCTGGGCCACGAGGTCTTCGCGGTGCTGTTCCTGGATGTGCAGCACCGGCTGATCCGCTTCGAGCCGATGTTCCGCGGCACGCTGACGCAGACCAGCGTCTACCCGCGCGAGGTGCTCAAGCGCGCGCTGGCGCTGGAGGCCGCGGCGGTCATCCTGGCGCACAACCACCCCTCCGGCGTGGCCGAGCCGTCGAAGGCGGACGAGTTCCTGACGCAGTCGCTGAAGACAGCGCTGCAGATGATCGACGTGCGGGTGCTCGACCACTTCGTCGTCGGGCGCGGGCCGGTGGTGTCCTTTGCCGAGCGGGGGCTGCTGTGATGACGATGAAGGTGAACTCGCTGGACGGGCTGGCCGCGGTGCAGCGGGTGCTGCGCGAGCGCCGCCGCCAGGCCGAGGAAGAGGCCGCGCGCCGTGCCGCCGAGGAGGCCGCGCGCCGGCGCGAACACGAGCTGTTCGAGCGCACGGTGGGGCCGGTGGTGCGGCTGCGCCCGCGCAATCTGGCCGAGATCGCCCGACCGCGTCCGCTCCCACACCCGCGCCAGCGCGAGCTCGACGAGGCCGAGGTGATGCGCGTGGCGCTGTCGGACGATTTCGATCCCGAGTCGCTGATGGAGACCGACGACCAGCTCTCCTACCGCCAGTCCGGCATCGGCGACGATGTGCTGAAGAAGCTGCGCCGCGGCGTCTGGGTCATGCAGGGCCAGATCGATCTGCACGGTCTGACCCGCGATGCCGCGCGCGAGGCGCTGGCCGGCTTCCTGATCGATGCGGGCAAGCGCGGCTGGCGCTGCGTGCGGGTGGTGCACGGCAAGGGCCTGGGCTCGCCGGGGCGCCAGCCGGTGCTCAAGGGCAAGGTGCGCTCGTGGCTGGTGCAGCGCCAGGAGGTGCTGGCCTTCACGCAGGCGCGCGGGCCCGATGGCGGCGCCGGCGCGCTGGTCGTGCTGCTGGACTCGTCGCGCAGCCCGGATGGCCGGCTGCGCTGACGCTGCGAATGACCCGCCGCGGGCCGCTCAGCGGTTGCGCATCCAGTCGGCGGTCTTCATGAAGCTGTCGGTCAGGCGCTCGATCAGTGCCGGGTCGAGCTGGACCTCGGTCATGGCCTGGTGCATGCAGGCCACCCACTGGTCGCGCTCCAGGATGCCGATCGAGAAGGGCATGTGGCGCATGCGCAGCCGCGGATGGCCGAAGCGCTCGATGTAGAGATCGGGGCCGCCCAGCCAGCCGCTCAGGAACCAGTGCAGCTTGTCCCGTGCTTCGTCGAGGGTCGTGCCGTGGGCGGCGCGCAGCTCGCGGTAGGCGGGCTCCAGGTCCATCAGGTCGTAGAAGCGGTCGACCAGTTGGCGCACCCGGGTGTCGCCGCCCACCCATTCGTACGGGGTGGCTGGCGTCGGAGGCGAGGTGGGGGTGTCAGTCGTCATGCGGGCGCACTGTAGCCCAGCGCGTGGTCACGCAGGATGCGCGTGGTCAGTGCGGCTCGCCCGTGGCGGCGGCGCCGGCCAGATCCGCCACGACAGGCCGGTCAACCATGGCGTCTGGAGCCGATGGGGTCTGCGCTGCAACCGGCTCGGGCACCGGCAGCAGCGTCACCAGGGTTCCTGCAGGCATTGGCAGACGGCCAGCCGGCGGGTGCAGCGCGGCCAGGCGCATCGCGATCGCCGACATGCCCTGGGCGGCGTCGGAGCCTGGATAGGCCAGCATCACCAGCTGGCGCCGCTGCACCGCCTGGCGCACCGAGGTGTCGCTGACGACCTCGCCCAGCGGATTCAGCCGGACCGTGCCGCCCTCGGGCAGCGTGATGAAGCGGTCGATGACCGACTGCAGTTGCGCCGCCACATGGCGACCCTCGCCATGGCGGTGGGTCTGGTTGACCACCAGCATCATCGAGGTGCGGCCCTGCTGCATGCCCAGCACCTTGACGGTGGCGTAGGCGTCGGCCAGCGCAGTCGGCTCCGGCGTGGCGATGACGATCGCCTCGTCGGCCATCGAGATCGCGTAGAGCACCACGTCGGAGATGCCTGCGCCGGTGTCGATCAGCACCCGGTCATAGTGCGGGCGCACCGTGTCGATCAGTCGGGCGAACTGCTCGCGCACCGTCGGCGTCAGCCGTGAGTACTCGATCAGGCCGGAGCCGGCCAGCAGCACCTGGAAGTCGCCGGGGGCGGTGAGCAGCGCCTGGTCGAGCGTGCCCTGACCGGTGAAGACGTCATGCAGCGTGCGCCGGGGCTGCAGGTTCAGCACCACGTCGAGGTTGGCCAGACCGAGGTCGGCATCGATCACCAGCACCCGTTCGCCACGGCGGGCCAGGGCCGCGGCGAGATTGGCGGCCAGCATCGTCTTGCCGACGCCGCCCTTGCCGCTGGTGATCGCGAAGACACGCGGACGCTCGGGGCGGCCGGCCGCGGTCGGCTCGGGGCCGTGCGAGGTCGTCGGGGTCGTCGTGCTCATCGGGTGGAATCCAGTGTGTCGGGCATGAACGCCGACATGGTGCTGAACAGCATGTCGCGTTCCTCGTTGCTGACCTCCGATTGCGGAGGCAGCTCCATGCAGGTGCAGTTGCGGCCGGCGGCCTTGGCGCGGTAGAGCTGCTGGTCGGCACGTTCGACCCACAGCCGTGCCGACGAGCGCACCCAGCGCGGCGCAAAGGCGCCGCCGACGCTGGCGGTCACGCTCAGTCGCACATGCCGGCTGACCTCGATCCGGCAGGACTCGATCGCCAGACGGATGCGGTCGGCCACCGCCTCGCCGAAGCTGGCCGGGCAGTTGGGCAGCACGGCGGCGAACTCCTCGCCGCCAATGCGTGCGACCGTGTCCATCGGCCGGACGCATTCCTGAAGCGTGCGGCCGATCGCGCGGATGACCTCGTCGCCGGCGCCGTGGCCGTAGCTGTCGTTGACCCGCTTGAAGTGGTCGATGTCGATCAGCAGCAGCATCGCCGACTCGCCCGAGCGCGCGACCCGGTCGATCTCGCCCTCCAGGCTGGCCTCGAACTGGCGGCGATTGACCAGGCCGGTCATCGGGTCGCGGCTCGACAGCATGCACAGGCCGTCGATCAGCGCCTGCAGCCAGGCGGACGAACCCGGCTCGAGTCGCGACAGGCCGTCCATGCCCGAGCGCTCGAGCATCTGGACCGCGAGATCGACGCGCAACGTCGCGCCGCCGATGTTCACGGTGTTCATGCGGTGACGGACCTCGGGTGACGGGGTCATGAAGTGGGCTGGGCGAGTGGGGCGACGATGATTTTGCAGTCTAAGCGGTCCGGCGGATTCGTCGCGCTCCAAGATGAGCCGGGTTTGACAGGTTTCTTCCCGGGCTGCGGCACTGGTGGCGACGGCACAGTGCAGCACAGTCAGGGAATCCGTCATGACCAACACCCAGAGTGCCTCCCCCTCGTCTGCCGACGCCCGCCGGCCTGCCGGAGCCCGTGCTTCCGATGCCTCTTCCTCCGAGGCGCGCGTCGTGCCGGGCCGGATCGAGCGCATGCGCGTCGAGCGGCGCACCTCCGGCGAGGCTTCGTTCTTCTACCGCGAGGTGGCCTTCAACGCCGATGCAGTCAAGGTGATGCCGGGCGAGTATTTCGTCCACAGCGAGGATCTGGTCATCACCACCACGCTGGGCTCGTGCATCGCAGCCTGCCTGTGGGATCGGCAGGCTGCGGTCGGGGGCATCAACCATTTCATGCTGCCAGGCGACGGCGCGTCCGACGACGGCGGGCGCTACGGCTCCTGCGCGATGGAGCTGCTGATCAACGCGCTGATCAAGCGTGGCGCGACCCGGCGCACGATGGAGGCCAAGGTCTTCGGAGGGGCGGCGCTGATCGCCGGCAACGGTGCGCTCAACGTCGGCCAGCGCAACACCAGCTTCGTGCTGGACTACCTGCGCACCGAGGAGATTCCTCTGGTGTCGCAGGATGTGCTCGGACCTTATCCGCGCAAGGTCTGCTTCTTTCCGAAGACGGGGCGCGCGATGGTGCGGCGCCTGCCGCCGGCGCAGCGCGAGGCCGCCATCGCGCTCGACCAGGATGCGCGCCGCCGGGCCTCGGCGTCCGCGGCCGGCAGCATCGACCTGTTCTGAGTCCGTCCCCTCGATCCTCGAGTCCCGATTCCATGACTGTCTCCTTCCAGCCCTCGCGCCTGCCGGCTGCACCGATCCGGATCGTCGTCGTCGACGACTCCGCGGTGATGCGCGGTCTGATGTCGGGCATCATCGCCCGCCATGCCGACATGGAGTGCGTCGGCGCGGCCTGCGACGCCCTGCAGGCGCGCGAGATGATCCGCGAGCTCGATCCCGACGTGATCACGCTCGACATGGCCATGCCGAAGATGGATGGCCTGGAGTTCCTTGACCGCCTGATGCGGCTGCGGCCGACGCCGGTGGTCATGGTCACCTCGGCCGCCCAGCGTCAGCCCGACATCGTGACCCGCGCATTGGCGCTGGGTGCGGCGGCGGTGATCGACAAGGCCGCCATCGGTGTGCCGGGTGCCTTCGAGCTCTTCGAGCGCGAGCTGCTGACGGCCCTGCGTCAGGCGGTGCAGGGGCGGTCCGCCGCGCCGCGCCGAAGCGTGCCTGTACCGACGACGGCCTCGTCCGCTGTCGCGTCGCCGGCCATGCCACAGGCACTGACGCCGGCTTCTGTGACCACGGCAGGCGGTCCGGCTGTCGAGGTCGGTGAGCGCCGCATCCGCCTGATCGCCATCGGCGCCTCCACGGGCGGGCCGGAGGCCACTCCGCATGTGATTCGCGCGCTGTCGCCGCAGGTGCCGCCGGTGCTGATCGTGCAGCACATTCCCGGGGGGTTCTCCGCGCGTTACGCCGCCCGGCTGGACACGCTGGGTACGCTGCGGGTCTGCGAGGCCCGTGACGAGATGGTGCTGCAGCAGGGTCACGGCTATGTCGCGCCGGGCGGGCGGCACCTGTCGGTGGTCAAGGTCGGCGCCAGCCTGGTCGCGCGCGTCACCGACACCGAGCCGGTCAATCGGCATCGGCCCAGCGTCGACGTGCTGTTTCGCTCGGTCGCGCAGGTGGTGGGCGAGCGCGCGCTGGGCGTGATGCTGACCGGCATGGGCGGCGACGGCGCCGAGGGCATGCGCCGCATGCGCGATGCCGGTGCCTGGAACATCGCCCAGGACGAGGCCACCAGCGCCATCTTCGGCATGCCCAAGGAGGCGATCCGCGCTGGCGCTTGCCAGGAGGTGCTGGCGCTGCAGGCCATCGGCCCGCGGCTGATGGCGATGCTCGGCCTGGTCGGCAGCGGTGCCGCCGTGGCCGGGCTCAGGTCAGAAACATCGACTGCAGGTCGCTGAGGAAGTCGAAGCCGCGCGCGCTCGGGCGCACCACGCCCGCGGCGCGGTCGTTCTCGAGCAGGCCGCGCCGCTCGGCCTCGGCCAGCCCGGCCGCGAGGGCCGAGGGCGGCAGCCCGGTGCGCTCCCTGAACAGCGCCAGCTCGAAGCCGTCCTTCAGCCGCAGCGTGTTGAGCATGAACTCGAAGGGCAGGGCCTTGCGACCGACCTCCTCGTCGTTGGAGATTGCTCGGCCGGCGAGCGCACGCTCCATGTACATCGCCGGCTCGCGCCAACGCACCTGACGCACGACGCGGTTCGGGAAGCTCAGCTTGCTGTGCGCGCCCGCGCCGATGCCCAGATAGTCGCCGAACTGCCAGTAGTTCAGGTTGTGCGCGCAGCGGTGGCCGGGCCGCGCGTAGGCCGAGACCTCGTAGCGCGCCATGCCGTGCTCGCCGGTCAGGGCGCTGATCTGGTCGAGCATCTCGCTGGCCAGATCGTCGTCAGGCAGGGCTGAGGGCGGGCGGCTGGCGAAGACGGTGTTGGGCTCGATCGTCAGGTGGTAGACCGACAGGTGCGGTGGCGCGAGCGCCAGCGCGGTGCGCAGGTCGATCTCGGCCTCGGCCAGCGTCTGGCCGGGCAGCGCGTACATCAGGTCAAGGTTGAAGGTGTCGAAGGCGTCGTGCGCCTCCTCGGCGGCGGCCAGCGCCTGTGCGCGGCTGTGCACCCGGCCGAGCGTCTGCAGCCGCGCGTCGTCGAAGGTCTGCACCCCGATGGAGAGCCGGGTCACGCCGGCCGCGCGGAAGGCGCGGAAGCGCTCGCGCTCGAAGGTGCCCGGATTGGCCTCCAGCGTGATCTCGCAGCCCGGCGTGAGCGGCAGCAGCGCGCGCACGTCGGCCAGCAGCCGCTCGATGCCTTCGGGCGAGAACAGGCTGGGCGTGCCACCACCGATGAAGATGGTCTGCACATGGCGGCCCCAGACCATCGGCAGCGCGGCCTCCAGGTCGGCGCGCAGCGCCTCCAGGTAGCGGGCCTCCGGGTGGCCGCCGGCGGCTGCCTCGTGCGAGTTGAAGTCGCAGTACGGGCACTTGCGCAGGCACCACGGCAGGTGGATGTACAGGCCCAGCGGTGGCGGCGCGCCCAGCTGCAGCGTGCCCGGGCGCAGGTAGCGCGCCAGCAGCGCCTGGTGATCGACGATGACTTCAGCCACGCTGCCAGACCTCCCGCATCAGCGCGAGCATCTGCGCGCAGGCGATCGCGCGGTGGCTCAGCCGGTTCTTCGTCTCGGCCGGCATGGCCGCGGCGGTGCAGCCCTGGGCCGGAATGAACATCAGCGGGTCGTAGCCGAAGCCGCCCGAGTCTTCGGGCGCGGCGAGGATCTTGCCCTCCCAGCGGCCGAAGGCGATCAGCGGCTCGGGGTCATGGGCCGAGCGCACCGCCACCAGCGCGCAGACGAAGCGCGCGCGCCGGGTCGCGGCGCCGTCCAGGGCCGCGAGCAGCCTGGCGTTGTTGGCCGCGTCCTGGCGGGCGCGCAGCGCCTCTCGGTCGGCGTCGGCGGCCGTCTCCAGCGCGGCGTAGTGCGCCGAATACACGCCCGGCGCGCCGCCCAGCGCGTCCACGCACAGGCCGGAGTCGTCGGCGATCGCAGCCAGGCCGGTGGCGGCCGCAGCGTGGCGCGCCTTGGCCAGCGCGTTCTCGATGAAGGTGTGGTGCGGCTCCTCGGCCTCGGCCACGCCGAGCGCGCCTTGCGTCACCAGCTCGACGCCGGCCGGCGCCAGCAGCGCGCCCAGCTCCTTGAGCTTCTTGGCGTTGTTCGACGCCAGCACCAGTCGCAGCGCGTCCATCGCTCAGGCCCCGGCGGGGGTGCCAGCCGCGGCCAGCGCCGCGCGCTGCAGCGCGATCAGCTCGCGGATGCCCTTGTCGGCCAGGCCGATCAGGCGGTCCATCTCCTCGCGGCTGAAGGGCACGCCCTCGGCGGTGCCCTGCACCTCGACGAAGCCGCCCGAGCCGGTCATCACCACGTTCATGTCGGTGTCGCAGGCCGAGTCCTCGACGTACTCGAGGTCAAGCAGCGCCGCGCCGTCGAGCAGACCCACCGAGATCGCCGCCACCTGGTCGCGGATCGGCGTCTCGGCCAGCAGGCCCTGCGCCAGCAGCTTCGACACCGCGTCATGCGCGGCCACGAAGGCGCCGGTGATCGAGGCGGTGCGGGTGCCGCCGTCGGCCTGCAGCACGTCGCAGTCGATGGTGATGGTGCGCTCGCCCAGCATCTTCAGGTCGAAGACGCTGCGCAGCGAGCGGCCGATCAGGCGCTGGATCTCCTGCGTGCGGCCGGTCTGCTTGCCCTTGGCGGCCTCGCGGCCGGAGCGGGTGTGGGTGGCGCGCGGCAGCATGCCGTACTCGGCGGTGACCCAGCCTTCGCCCGAGCCCTTCTTGTGCGGCGGCACGCGCTCCTCGACCGAGGCGGTGCACAGCACGCGCGTGTCACCGAACTCGATCAGCACCGAGCCTTCGGCATGCTTGGTGTAGCCGCGGGTGAGACGGACGGGACGCAGCGCGTCAGGGGCGCGGTCGAGGGGGCGGGAGGTGCTCATGGGGTCAGTCCTGGACGGGGCCGGGTGCTGCGTGGATGTCCGCCTGAGCGGGCATGACGCAGCCGAGCCGATGGAAAGGGAGGAAGGATGGGAAAGGGCGAAGGAGCGGCAGGAGCGGGCGTGGCGGACAGCCTCAGCCGCGCTTCTGCGCGGTGCGGCGGATCGCCTCGTTGATCTCGCGGATCGAGCGCTCGATCTCCTCGTCGTCGAGCAGGTCAGTGGCTTCCTGGCCGGGGCCGTGGCCGGCCTGGATGGTCGACGCGAACATGTCGTCGCCGAGCGAGGCGGTCTCGATGCCGGCCAGCGTGTCCTCGTCGTCGTTCTCGGAGGCCTCCCACTCGACGGCGATGACGGTGACGTTGTCGCTCTTGTCGCCGGCGGTGCGCAGCGCCAGCTCCACCAGCTCGGGCACCGATTCGCCAATCGGCGCGGCGGCCAGCTCCCGGGTGATGGTGGCATCGTCGATCACGCCCCACAGGCCGTCCGAGCACAGCAGCACCCGGTCGCCCGGCTGCAGCGACACCGGTCCGACGATGTCGATCACCGGCTTGCCCGGGCTGCCCAGGCAGGTGAACAGCACGTTGCGGTTGACCTTGTCGCCCAGTGGCACGATGCCGTTGAGCGTTTCCTGCAGCTCGGAGTAGGAATGGTCGCGGGTGCGCGCGATCAGCCGACCGCCGCGAACCAGGTACAGGCGCGAGTCGCCGCAGTGCGCCCACCAGGCCTCGCGGCCCTGCAGCAGGCAGGCCACCAGCGTGGTGCGTGGCGTGTCGAGCAGCGCGCGCTCGACCGCGTAGCGCAGCAGCTGGTGGTGGCCCGCCAGGATGCCTTCGCTCAGGAAGCGCTTCGGGTCCTTCAGCGTCGGCCGGGCCTCCTGCTGGAACTGGGCCGCCAGCGTCTGCAGCGACAGCTGCGAGGCGACCTCGCCCTCGGGGTGGCCGCCCATGCCGTCGGCCAGCGCGAACAGGCCCGAGTCCCGCGTGTAGCAGTAGCCCATGCGGTCCTCGTTCTTCTCGCGGCCGCCGCGGCGGCTGATCTGGTAGACGGAAAAGCGCATGGGCAGGGATCCGGGCGTCGAGGGCGTCGTGGAGGGCGGGCGTTGGGGCAGGGCGGCGCGGCCGTCCTCAG
This sequence comes from Pseudomonadota bacterium, assembly GCA_046050625.1. Taxonomy (GTDB): domain Bacteria; phylum Pseudomonadota; class Gammaproteobacteria; order Burkholderiales; family Burkholderiaceae_C; genus Sphaerotilus. The sequence goes on along the minus strand of JBJOPV010000031.1, from coordinate 8,976 downwards.
GCCTTCGCGCCGGACTTGATGTTCTCGAGCTGGAGCTTGAGTCGCTCGCTGAAGCTCAGTTTGGTGTAGCGCCGCTCGGTCTCGCGCGAGAGCTCCTTCTGCAGCGCGAACACGCTCTGCGGCCGCGCCAGCGGGTCGAGCGACATGCACCACTCGGTCACCTCGATCAGGTTGTCCGAGTAGACGTTGCGCAACCGGGACAGGCTCAGGCCGAGGCGGTCTTTCTCGATGCGCTGTGGCGCGTCGTTGGGTGGATAGCCCTGCATGCAGGCGTAGATGCACGCGCCGATGGCGTAGATGTCGGTCCAGGGCCCCAGGCTGCCGTCGCGGCGGTACATCTCCGGAGCGGCGAAGCCCGGCGTGTACATCGGGCGGATGAAGTTGCCTTCCTTGCTCAGCACCTCGCGCGCCGCACCGAAGTCCAGCATCACCGCCTTGTTGTCGTTGGTGATGAAGATGTTGGCCGGCTTGATGTCCAGGTGCAGCATCTTGTGCTGGTGCACGATGCGCAGGCCGCGCAGGATCTCGTCGAACAGGCTGCGGATGGTGGATTCGCGGAAGACCTTGTCGCGCTTGAGGTCGCGCGCGGTGACGATGAAGTCCTGCAGCGTGTCGCCCTGCAGGTAGTTCATCACCATGTAGACGGTCTCGTTCTCGCGGAAGAAGTTCAGCACCGACACCACGCTCGGGTGGCTGATCTGGGCCAGCGAGCGCCCTTCCTCGAAGAAGCTCTTCAGGCCCAGGCGGTACAGTGGCTGCTTGTCCGGCTTGACGCGCGGGATCAGCTCGCCCGGCGCACGCTCGGCGAGGGACGACGGCAGGTACTCCTTCAGTGCCACCAGCCGACGCTCGGCGTCCTCGGCCAGATAGACCACCCCGAAACCACCTGCCGCCAGCTTCCGAATGACCTGGTAGCCTCCGACCACGGTGCCAGGGGGCAACGGGGCGGGTTTCTGAGGCTTTGACATAATCGTGTTTTGCTTGGGCGAAGTCCGCGATGCCAGTTTACAGCATGACCGGTTATGCCAGTGCCAGCGCCGGCACCGGCCCTGACACCGGGGAAAACACCGAATCCGCCGCCAGCCGCGCCGGGACCGTGACGGTCGAGCTGCGCTCGGTCAACAGCCGTTTTCTCGATCTGACGCTGCGCCTGCCTGACGAGCTGCGTGCGCTCGAGCCAGGCTTGCGCGAGCAGCTCACGCAGGCCTTCAAGCGCGGGAAGATCGAGCTGCGCCTGCACGGCGAGCGCGCCGACACCGAGGTGCGCCCGCCCGCAGCCGAGCAGCTCGCCCGTCTGGGCGCGCTGCAGTCGGCGGTGCTGGCAGCGCTGCCGCAGTCCGCGCCGATGAGCGTGCAGGAGGCGCTGGCCTGGTGCCGCTCGACCGCACCGGCGCCGGTGCTCGACGAGGCCGCGACCGAGGCGGCCCGGCTGTGCGTGGTGCGTCTGCGCGAGGCACGAGCCCGCGAGGGCGAGCGTCTGGTTGCCATCCTGATGGAGCGGGTCGAGGCGCTGCGCCTGCTGGCCGCGCAGGCCGTGCCGCTGGTGCCGCAGGTGGTCGAGCGCCAGCGCCAGCGCTTCCTCGATCGCTGGAACGAGGCGCTGGTCGCTGTCGGTGCCTCGCAGGGCGTGCCGGCCGAGGCGCTGGCCGAGCGGGCGATGTCGGAGGCCGCGGCCTTCGCGATCCGCATCGACGTGGCCGAGGAACTCGGTCGACTGCAGTCCCATCTCGACGAGATCGCCCGGCTGCTGCGCCTTGGCGGCGAGCTGGGCAAGCGGCTCGACTTCCTGATCCAGGAGCTGCACCGCGAGGCCAACACGCTGGGCTCGAAGTCCGCCGCGCTGGAGCTCACCCGCATCTCGGTCGAGATGAAGGTCGCCATCGAGCAGATGCGCGAACAGGTCCAGAACATCGAATGAGTGCCGACAACTCCACCACCATGCCTCCGTCGTCGAATCCTGCCGCCGCGCTGCCGGACTATCCCGGCAACCTGTATGTCGTCTCCGCCCCGAGCGGGGCGGGCAAGTCCAGCCTGGTCAAGGCGCTGCTCGAGCTCGATGCCCGGCTGATGGTGTCGGTCTCTCACACCACGCGCGCGCCACGTGGCCAGGAGCAGCACGGCCGCGAGTACTGGTTCGTCGGCCAGGACGAGTTCCAGTCGATGATCGACCGCGGGGACTTCTTCGAGTGGGCCCAGGTGCATGGCAACCGCTACGGCACCTCGCGCGCCGCCATCGAGCGTCGCCTGCAGGCCGGCGAGGACGTGGTGCTGGAGATCGATTTCCAGGGCGCGCTGCAGATCAAGCAGATCTTCCCGGCGGCGGTGCTGATCTTCATCCTGCCGCCGTCGTGGGAGGAGCTGCTGCAGCGGCTGCGCCGCCGCGGCGAGGACACGCCCGAGGTCATCGAGCAGCGCATGATCAACGCCCGGCATGAGGTCGCGCAGGCGCGCCACTTCGACTACATCGTCGTCAATGCGCTGTTCGACACGGCGCTGTTCGACCTCAAGACCATCGTGCACGCCCAGCGGCTAAAATACTCGACCCAGCGTCGCAGCCGTCCGGCCGTGTTCGACGCCCTCCAACTCTCCTGAACTGCGGAAGCAAAGATCCCACCATGGCACGCATCACCGTCGAAGACTGTCTGCAGAAGATCCCCAACCGCTTCCAGCTGGTGCTGGCGGCCACCTACCGCGCCCGCATGCTCAGCCAGGGCCATGCGCCGAAGGTCGAGACCAAGAACAAGCCCGGCGTGACCGCGCTGCGCGAGATCGCCGCCGGCCAGGTCGGTGTCGAGATGCTGCGCAAGGTGCCGACCTGATCGCCTGTCCGGCCTCCCGCCCGCGACGCCCGACGCGGCGCGGGACACGCTAGAGTGAGCCATGGTGTCCCGCACAGCTGATGTCCTGCGTCGCATGTTCTTCCCGTCGTGGCGACGGACGGGAGGCAAGTCCGGATCGGGCGACCCGGATCACGTCTCCGAGACGCTCCTTCCGGATGCCGAGACCGTTCCGATCGCCGAACCCGGCCGGGGCGAGGTCGCATCGCGGCAGAAGCCGCGCGAGCGTGCCGGCAAGCCGGTGATCGACGCGGTGCCGGGCGCGCATGGCGCCAGCGCCGCCTCCTTCGCGGTGCTGACCGCCAAGCTCGACTATCTCGACGAGGCCGACGTGCGCCGCGTGCGCGAGGCCTACCGCTTCGCCGACGAGGCACATCTGGGCCAGTTCCGCGCCAGCGGCGAGCCCTACATCACCCATCCGATCGCAGTCGCAGGCCTGTGCGCGGACTGGAAGCTCGACGTGCAGGCCATCATGGCCGCGCTGATGCACGACACGATGGAGGACTGTGGCATCACCAAGTCGGAGATGGTCGAGCGCTTCGGCGCGGCCACCGCCGACATCGTCGACGGCCTGACCAAGCTCGACAAGCTGCAGTTCTCGACCCGCGAGGAGTCGCAGGCCGAATCCTTCCGCAAGATGCTGCTGGCGATGGCGCGTGACGTGCGCGTCATCCTGATCAAGCTCGCCGACCGCATGCACAACATGCGCACGATGGAGGCGATGGCGTCGAGCAAGCGCGCCCGCATCGCGCGCGAGACGCTCGAGATCTACGCGCCGATCGCGCACCGGCTTGGCCTGAACCAGTGCTACCGCGAGCTGCAGGAGACCTCGTTCCGCTTCCTGAGCCCCTGGCGCCATGCGGCGCTGTCGAAGGCGGTCGGCAAGGCCCGCGGCCACCGGCGTGATCTGGTCGAGCGGGTGCGCCAGGAGGTGGAGCTGGCGCTGACCCAGGCCGAGGTGCCCGCGCAGGTCTACGGCCGCGAGAAGACGGTCCATTCCATCTACGCGAAGATGCGCGAGAAGCACCTGAGCTTCGCGCAGGTCAGCGACATCTTCGGTTTCCGGCTGGTGGTGGCGACGCTGCCCGAGTGCTATCTGGCGCTGGGCGTGCTGCACCAGCTCTACAAGCCGGTGCCGGGGCGCTTCAAGGACTACATCGCCATCCCGAAGGCCAACGGCTACCAGTCGCTGCACACCACCGTGGTCAGCCCGCTGGGCACGGCGATCGAGTTCCAGCTGCGCACCGCGGCGATGCACGCGGTGGCCGAGGCCGGCATCGCCGCGCACTGGATGTACAAGACCGGCTCGGGGCACGAGGCGCCCGACACCAAGCATCTGGGCACGATGTGGCTGCAGTCGCTGGTCGACATCCAGAGCGAGACGCGCGATTCGGCCGAGTTCCTCGAGCATGTCAAGATCGATCTCTTCCCCGAGTCGATCTACGTCTTCACGCCCAAGAGCAAGATCCTGGCGCTGCCGCGTGGCGCCACGCCGGTGGACTTCGCCTATGCGATCCACTCGCGCGTCGGCGACCACTGCGTGGCCGCGCGGGTCAACGGCGAGCCGGTGGCACTGCGCACCGCGCTGTCCTCGGGCGATTCGGTCGAGATCATCACCGCGCCCTCGGCCCGGCCCAATCCGGCCTGGCTGAACTTCGTGCGCACCGGCAAGGCGCGCTCGAAGATCCGCCATCATCTGAAGAACATGGAGGCCGAGGAGTCCTATGACCTCGGCCTGAAGCTGCTGGCGCAGGCGCTGCGCACCGAGGGCCTGCCGCTGCCCGGCGTGGACGACAGCGATCTGAGCGAGGCCGATGCCCAGCTCTGGCAGTCGCTGGTGCGCTGGAGCGGCAACCGCAACCGCCGCGAGCTGCTGATCGACATCGGCCTGGGCCGCAAGATCGCGGTGATCGTGGCCAAGCGGCTGGCACGCCAGATGATCGAGCAAGGGCGTCGGCCCGACGCGGTCACGCTGTCGATGGGCCGCTATGCGGTCGATCACGAGGCGCCGACCCAAGGCACGATCGTCATCGATGGCAGCGAGAACGCGACGATCCAGCTCGCCACCTGCTGCCAGCCGATTCCCGGCGATCACATCGTGGGCTATCTCGGCCGCGGCGAGGGTCTGACGGTGCATACCGCCGAGTGCTCGGTCGGCAAGCGACTCTTCGAGCGCGATCCCGAGCGCTGGCTGGGCGTGGAGTGGTCGGATCAGCCGGTGCGCGCCTTCCGCACCGCAGTCGGCGTGCTGGTGCGCAACGGCACCGGGGTGCTGGCCGAGATCGCCCAGGCGGTCAGCCAGGCCGAGGCCGACATCGCGCACATCGACATGGATCCCCACCGCGCTGGCGAGACCACCGAGCTCAAGCTGATGCTGGCGGTGCGCGATCGCCAGCACTTGGCCGATGTGCTGCGTGTGGTCCGGCGCAGCCCGTCGGTGATGCGGGTGGCCCGCATTCGTCCCTGAGGGGGCGGTTTGATGTCAGGCCTGCTCGCCCGGCGCGGGATAGCGCACCTCGATCACCTCGAGGCGCTGCAGACCCGAGGGCGTCATCAGCATGACCTCATCGCCCTCGTGCGCCTTCAGCAGCGCCCGGGCGACCGGTGAGATCCAGCTGATCTCGCCGCGCAGGCTGTCGGATTCGTCGATGCCCTTGATGGTGACGGTGTGCTCCTGTCCGCCGGTATCGGCATAGGTCACCGTGGCGCCGAAGAAGATCTGGTCACGGCCATGGTGCGCTGATGGATCGGCCACCTCTGCGATGTCGAGCCTGCGCGTCAAGTGCCGGATGCGCCGGTCGATTTCCCTCAGCCGCTTCTTGCCGTAGAGATAGTCCCCGTTTTCCGATCGATCGCCGTTCTTCGCGGCCCATGAGACGGTCTCCACCACTTTCGGGCGCTCGACATCGAGAAGATTCATCAATTCAGCGCGCATCTGTCGATGGCCTTGCGGGGTCATGTAGTTTCGTGTACTGACCGGTGGCGAAGCTGGGTCTTGAAACTCTTCGTCATCCGGCGCATCTGACGGGGGTGCGGCCGCTGTTGGCATCATTGTTGCGGCTCTTGGTGTGATTTTTGGCACACGATCATTTTTTCCGATTCATTTGGTACCATGTGTACCCATGAATGAGGGATTGTGTTGCAAATATTCGTCATACTTGATCTGCGTAATTCGTAATCGGGTGGCGAAATAAGTCACACTTTGAAACTTCCGGCGCTACAGCGGGGGAAGCCGCATGCCGATGACCCGGGCAAGCCGCAAATAGATGAGCTGGAGACTCGCGAACTCGGTCAGACGAGCTCGCCCGATCTGTGTTTTAGAGGGCCCCCTGCCATGTCCCGTCCCCATTTTGCTCAAGATCCTCTGGACCCGCTCCTGACCACCCGCGAAGCCGCGCTGCGGCTTGGCGTGTCTCTGCGCACGGTCCAACTGTGGGTCGAGGCCGGCACGCTGCCGGCCGGTCGCACGCCAGGTGGTCATCGCCGCATCCGGCTGTCCGCGGTCGAGGCCCTGGCCCAGCGCAGCGGGTTGCGTCCTGCGGCCCCCACCTCGCTGTCGATGGCTGCCGCTGCCAATGCGCCGCTCGATGTCCTGCTGATCGCCTCCAGCGTCGACCAGCTGCAGCTTTGGCAGGAAGTGCTGCAGCCGTTGGGTGTCAACGTATCGCTGCGTGGGGCCAACAACGGCTACACCGGCCTGCTCCAGCTCGGTCGCAAGGCGCCTGATCTGTTGGTGACCGATCTGGCAATGCCTGACATCGACGGATACGCCATGCTGCTGACGCTGTCCGGCCTGAACGAGTACGCCCCACTTCGAGTGCTGGCGATTACCAGTCAGACGCCGCACCAGATCGCCGAGCGAGGAGGGCTGCCCGACCGGGTCCGCGTGATCCACCAGCCTGCGCCCGCGATCGCGGTGCGGGCCTGGGTGGAATCAGAGATGATCCGAATGGGTCGCAGCATGCACGCCGAAGGCATGCAGTGAAATCCTGCCCCGGACGGGTCGGCACGACGTGCCGACCCGTCCGGGATCCAGAGGACGGACATGATCTCCCGCCGCATCCTGATCGTCGAGGACCAGATCGACATCCGCCGTTTCATCCGCATGACGCTGGAGATGACGGAGCATGAGCTGCATGAAGCCGCGGAGGGTCCCCAGGCGCTCGAGCTGGCACATGAGCTGCGACCGGCCCTGGTGGTGCTGGACGTGATGCTGCCCGGCTCGGTCGACGGGCTCGAGGTGTGCCGGCGCCTGCGTGCCGATCCGGCGCAGGCGGGCGTCAAGGTGCTGCTGCTCAGCGCCCGTGGTCTGCCCGCGGATCTCCAGGCGGGCCGACGCGCGGGTGCGGATGCCTGTCTTGTCAAGCCCTGCAGCCCGATCGAGTTGCTCGAGCAGGTCGAGTCGATGCTGGGCTGAAGTTCTTTACAGCTCGGGCACGAGAGGCTGACGTCCGCGTTCGACGATACTTCATGCTCTCCGAGACTGCCCGTTCTTCCGAACCCCCCATGAGCGCCCGTGTTCTTCTGATCGATGATGATGCCCGGCTGACGGGCATGATCAGCACTTACCTGGTCTCGGCCGGCCTTCATGTGTCGGTGGCCGGCGATCTGGCCCAGGGTCGAGCGCGCCTGCAGCGCGAGCTCTTCGACGTGCTGGTGCTCGACCTGATGCTGCCCGATGGCGACGGCCTGGACCTGACGCGTGAGCTGCGCGCCGATGCGCGTCTGCGCAGCCTGCCGCTGCTGATGCTGACCGCGCGCGGTGAGCCGATGGACCGCATCATCGGGCTGGAGCTCGGTGCCGACGACTACCTGCCCAAGCCCTTCGAGCCGCGCGAGCTGCTCGCCCGCATCAAGGCGCTGCTGCGTCGCGCCACGCCGCTGGGCGATGATGCGGTGCTGCGCTTCGGCAGGCTCGAAGTGGATGTCAACGCCCGCCAGGTGCGGGTCGATGGCCGTGTCTGCGAGCTGACGAGTTACCAGTTCGACATCCTGCAGGTGATGGCGCGCAGCCCCGGCCGGGTGCTCTCGCGCGATCAGATCATGGATGCACTCAAGGGCCATCCGATCGAGGCCTTCGATCGCAGCATCGATGTTCATGTCTCGCGCATCCGCGCCGCGATCGAGGATGACCCGAAGAATCCGCGCCGGATCCTGACGGTGCGTGGCTCCGGCTACGTCTTCGCGCGCAAGCAGGACGCCGACGCGGCCTGAACCGCGTCGTTCCTGCCGCTCACACGGGGTTCAGCGATGCGCTGGCGTCGAAGCACGGGAGTGCGCAGTCTCTACCTGCGCATCTATCTCACCGTCGTGGTGGTGCTGCTGGTGTTCGCCTTGATCGCGGCGGTGCTGTTCCGTCGCCATGCGGCGGCCGAGGAGGCCCGTTTCGAGAGCGCGGTTCTCGAGCGGACTCGGGCGATGGCGGCGCTGATCGAGCGCAGCCTGCCGCCGGCCAGTGCGCCGCAAGACACCCAGCGCGAAGTGTTGCTGGACTGGTCGCGTCAGCTCAAGCTGCCGCTGGCGCTGGACGATGCCTCGGGCCGGCGCATTGCCGAGTCCGAGCCTTACCGCCGCATTCTCGAAGACCGGGGGCAACCTGAGTCGGAGGTCGCGCTGGCCTCGCGCCTGCCCGACGGCCGGGTGCTGTGGACGCTGAAGATCCGCTTCAAGGGCTTCAAGGGTGGACCGCCCGGGGGGCTGGCGCATGAGCACGGGCCCCGCGGCGAGGGGGGGCCGCCGCGTCTGCGTGATCTGCCGCCGATGAACGGACCAGGGCCGCTCGACCGCCTCGGCCTGGGTGGGCCAGGGCTGCTCGACGAGGCCACGGGTGTGCTGCTGCTGCTGGCGGGGCTGTTCACCGCGATCACGCTGGGCGCGTATCCGGTGGTGCGTCGGCTGACGCGTCGGCTCGAGATGCTGCAGCGTGGTGTCGAGGTCTTCGGCAGCGGTCGGCTGTCGCACCGGATCGATGCGCGTGGCGAAGATGAGGTCGCGGCGGTGGCGCGCAGCTTCAACCAGGCGGCGCAGCGCATCGAGGATCTGGTGCGCTCGAACCGCTCGCTGCTGGCCAATGCCAGCCATGAGCTGCGCTCGCCGCTGGCACGGCTGAAGATGGCGGTGTCGATGTTCGATCATGCCG
>JBJOPV010000030.1:0-21429 GCA_046050625.1 Pseudomonadota bacterium | reverse complement strand
GACGATGCGCGAGACCCCCTGCTCCTGCATTGTCACCCCGATGAGCTGTTCTGCCATTTCCATCGCTATTTTGTTATGCGAGATGAACAGGAACTGCGTCTGGTCCGACATTCGGCGCACGAGACGGGCATATCGCTCGGTATTGGCGTCGTCCAGTGGCGCATCCACCTCATCGAGCAGACAGAACGGCGCCGGGTTGAGCAGGAAGATCGCGAACACCAGCGCGATGGCGGTCAGCGCCTTCTCGCCGCCCGACAGCAGGTGAATGGTCGAGTTCTTCTTGCCCGGCGGCTGCGCCATGACCTGCACGCCGGCGTCGAGGATCTCCTCGCCGGTCATCACCAACCGGGCAGTGCCGCCGCCGAACAGCGACGGGAACATCTGGCCGAAGCCCGCATCGACCCGCTCGAAGGTGCTGCGCAGCAGGTCGCGCGTCTCGGCATCGATCTTGCGTATCGCCTCCTCCAGCGTCTGCATCGCCTCCTGCAGGTCGGCGTTCTGCGCATCCAGGAAACCCTTGCGCTCGCGCGCCGAGCCCAGCTCCTCCAGCGCGGCCAGGTTGACCGCGCCCAGCGCGTTCATCTCGCGCTGCAGCCGGTCGATCTCGGCCTGCAGGCCGTGCAGGCGCACGCCGTCGCGGTCGATGCCCTCGACCAGCAGCGCCAGATCGACGCCAGCGGCCTCCAGCTGCGCCATGAACTGCGCGCCGCCCAGCGCGGCGGCCTGCTCCTCGAGCTGCAGCCGGGTGATGTCGTCGCGCAGCGGCTGCAGCTCGCGCTCGAGCGCGCCGCGGCGCTCGTCGTGCTGGCGCAGCTGCAGCGTGAGCTCGTCATGGCGCGAGCGCACGCCCGACAAGGTCTGCTCGCGCTCGATGCGCACTTCCAGCGCCTCCTGCAGGCCCTCGGTGGCGGAGGTCTCGTCGAAGCCGTCCAGCTCGAGCTGGAGCTGGCTCTCGGTCTGGGTCGCCGCCTGGATCTGCTGCGCGGCCGTCTCGATGGCGCGCTGCAGCTCGCCACGGCGCGCCTCCAGCGCGCGGGCGCCGAACTGCGCCTCCTGCGCGCCGCGCTCGAGCCGGCGCAGCTGCTCGCGCGCATCGCCCAGGCGCCGCTCGGCCTCCAGCACGCGGTCCTCGGCGGCGACCTGCGCCTCCTGCGCGTCGCCGAGCTGCAGGTCGAGTTCCTCCAGCCGGGCCTGGTCGGTCTGGCGGCGCTCCTCGATGTCCTCGGCCTGCAGCTCGATCTCGGCGATCTCGGCATCGAGCTGATCGCGCCGGCGGGTGGCCTGCTCGGCCTGCTGCGCCAGGCGCAGCACCTCGACCTGGCGCTGATGCGCCCGCGACTGCGCCTCGCCCGCCTCGCGCCGGGCGCCGGCGAGCTGGCGCGAGGCCTCGGCGGCCGCGGCCTCGGCACGCACCTGCGCGTCGCGCGCACCGTCGGCCAGCAGCACCTGCGCGCGGGTCTGGCGGTCGAGCTGCTCGATCTCCTGCGCACGCGCCAGCAGGCCCGACTGCTCGGAATCCGGCGCGTGAAAGGCCACCGCATGGCGGCTGACCGCGTGCCCGGCCGGCGTCAGGATCAGCTCGCCCGGGCGCAGCCGCTCGCGCAGCAGCAGCGCGGCCGCCAGATCCGGCGCGGTGCGGCAGCCCGCCAGCCAGTCGTCCAGCAGCCCGGCGAGCGCGACATCGCCCAGGCGCAGCCGCGAGGCCAGCATCGGCAGCGGCAGGCGTGGCGCATGCTCGACCAGTGCCTCCGTGCGGCCAGCCTCGGCCAGGCTGCAGAACACCAGCCGCGCCGGCGGCGGATCGGCCTCGAAGGCGCGCACGGTCTCGACCCGGCCGATCTCCAGCGCCTGCAGGCGCTCGCGCAGCGCCGCCTCCAGCGCGTTTTCCCAGCCCGGCTCGACCTGCAGCCGCGTCCACAGCGCCGCCAGCCCGTCCAGGCCGTGACGCGCCAGCCACGGAAGCAGCCGCCCGCCGCGCTGCACCTTGTCCTGCAGCGCGCGCAAGGCCTCGAGCCTGGCGGCCAGCTCGGCGCGGCGGGCCGACTCGGCGCTGGCGAGCTGCTGCGCGGCGCGGCGCTGCTCCTCCAGCTCCGGCAGCTGCTCGGTCAGCGCCGCCAGACGCTCCTCGGCCTGGGCCTGCAGGTCGCGCGCCTCCTCGAGCTGCGCCTGCTGCAGCGCCAGCCGCTCGGCGTCCGGCGCGGCGAGCTGGCGCCGCTCGGCGCCGAGGCGCTCGCGGCGCAGCTCGAACTCGCGGCGGCGCTCGTCGAGGTGGCGCGACTGCGCCGCCAGCAGCTGGATCTGCTGCTGCACGCCGGTGGCGCGGGCGCGCTGGGCGCCCGCCTGCTGCGCGGCCTGGCGCAGCCGGTCCTCGGCCGCCGGCAGCGCCTCGGCCTGCTCCTCGAGCTGCGCGGCCAGCACCGCGGCCTGCTCCTCGGCCTCGATCTGGCGCCCGGCCAGATCTTCCAGCTGTGCCTGCGCCTCGGTCTGGCGCTCGACCCACTGCGCGGCCTGGGCCTGCGCCTCCAGCAGCCGCTGTTGGCTGCGCCGTCGCGCGTCGGTGACATGGCGGATGCGCTCCTCCAGCCGGCTGACCTGCATCGCCGCCTCGGCCAGACGGCCCTGGGCAATGTGCAGCGCGTCGTTGGATTCGTAGTGCGACTGGCGCAGCGCCTCCAGCGCCGCCTCGGTGTGGCGCAGCTCGGCCACACGCGCCTCCAGCGCGTTGGTGGCCGCCAGCACCGCATCGCGCACCCGCTGCTGCTCGCCGGTGGCGTCGCGGTGCTTCAGGAACCAGAGCTGGTGCAGCTTGAGCGTGCCGGCCTGCTGCAGGTCGCGGAAGCGCTGCGCCACCTGCGCCTGCGCCTCCAGCTTGCCGAGGTTGGCATCGAGCTCGCGCAGGATGTCCTCGACCCGGGTCAGGTTCTCGCGGGTGTCCCTCAGGCGGTTCTCGGTCTCGCGGCGGCGCTCCTTGTACTTGGAGACGCCCGCGGCCTCCTCCAGGAACAGGCGCAGCTCCTCGGGGCGGCTCTCGATGATGCGGCTGATCGTGCCCTGGCCGATGATGGCGTAGGCGCGCGGGCCCAGGCCGGTGCCCAGGAACACATCCTGCACGTCGCGCCGGCGCACCGGCTGGCTGTTGATGTAGTACTGGCTGGTGCCGTCGCGGGTCAGCACCCGGCGCACCGCGATCTCGGCATACTGGTTCCACTGGCCGCCGGCGCGCGCCGAGGCGTTGTCGAAGATCAGCTCGACGCTGGCACGCGCGGCGGGCTTGCGCTGGCCCGAGCCGTTGAAGATCACGTCCTGCATCGATTCGCCGCGCAGCTCGCTGGCCTTGCTCTCGCCCAGCACCCAGCGCACCGCGTCCATGATGTTGGACTTGCCGCAGCCGTTCGGTCCGACCACGCCCACCAGCTGGCCCGGCAGCTGGAAATGGGTCGGATCGGCAAAGGACTTGAAGCCCGCGAGCTTGATCGAGTTCAGGCGCATCGGCCGCAAGTCTTTGATTTGGAAGTGATTTTCCCGCGGTCATCCTTCACGGGGCGGGCGCGATGATAGCACCGGACCCTGAACGGGCCGCGGCTGGCGCGGATACCGGATAATCCGGCACCCATGAACCCCCTGCTCACGCGTCTTCAGCCCTATCCCTTCGAGCGCCTGCGCGCGCTGACCAAGGATGTCCGCCCGAACCCGGCGCTGACCCCGATCAGCCTGGGCATCGGCGAGCCCAAGCATCCGACGCCGGAGTTCCTGAAGCTCGCGCTGACCCACTCGCTCGACGGCCTGGCGGCCTATCCGGCCACCGCGGGCCTGCCGGCGATGCGCCGCGCCTGTGCGGGCTGGATCCAGCGTCGCTACGGCGTCACGCTCGACGCCGACACCGAGATCCTGCCGGTCAATGGCTCGCGCGAGGCACTGTTCTCGCTGGCGCAGACCGTCATCGACCCCACCCGCGACCGCGACCGCGGCGGCCCGGTCATCGTCTGCCCCAACCCGTTCTATCAGATCTACGAGGGCTCGGCCTACCTGTCGGGTGCCACGCCGGTCTTCGCCAACAGCGATCCGGCGCGCAACTTTGCCGCCGACTGGTCGCAGATCGACGACGAGACCTGGTCGCGCACGCAGCTGCTCTTCGTCTGCTCGCCCGGCAACCCGACCGGCGCAGTGGTGCCGATGGAGGAATGGGAGCAGCTCTTCGCGCTCTCCGACCGCCACGGCTTCGTCATCGCCTCCGACGAGTGCTACTCCGAGATCTACTTCCGCGACGAGGCGCCGCTGGGCGCGCTGCAGGCGGCCCAGCGCCTGGGCCGCGGTCTCGAGCGCCTGGTGGTGCTGACCAGCCTGTCCAAGCGATCGAACGTGCCGGGCCTGCGCTCGGGCTTCGTCGCCGGCGACCCGGCGCTGCTGAAGGCCTTCCTGCTCTACCGCACCTATCACGGCAGCGCCATGAGCACCACGGTGCAGCAGGCCAGCATTCCCGCCTGGGACGACGAGACGCATGTGGTCGAGAACCGCGAGATGTACCGGCGCAAGTTCGCGCAGGTCACGCCGGTGCTGGCCGAGGTGATGGACGTGGCGCTGCCCGACGCCAGCTTCTACCTGTGGGCCCGGGTGCCCGAGGCGGTCTGCGGCGGCAGCGACACCGCGTTCACCCGCGAGCTGCTGGCTCAATACAATGTCGCGGTGCTGCCGGGCAGCTACCTTGCGCGCGAGGCCCACGGCATCAACCCCGGCGCCGGCCGGGTGCGCATGGCCCTGGTGGCCGGCGTCGACGAGTGCCTGGAGGCCGCGCACCGCATCGCCGCCTTCATCCGCGCCAACACCGCGGCCTGACCCTGCATTCCGACCCGGGCGCTGCCGCGCCCTTCCCCTTCCTGCGAATCCCTTCCGAGAGATCCCCATGTCCGACCTGAGCCCACTGCAATCCGTCATCGAAGCCGCCTGGGAAGACCGCGCGAACCTGTCCGTCGCCGCCGCCCCGGCCGAGATCCGCGAGGCCGTGGCCCACGCCATCGCCGAGCTCGACGCCGGCCGCCTGCGCGTGGCCAGCCGCGAAGGCGTCGGCCAGTGGACCGTGCACCAGTGGCTGAAGAAGGCGGTGCTGCTGAGCTTCCGCCTGAACGACAACGTGCCGATGGGCGGCACGGGCGAAAGCGCGCTGACCTTCTTCGACAAGGTGCCGACCAAGTTCGGCGGCCTGTCCGAGGCCGAGCTGCGTGCCACCGGCGTGCGCGTGGTGCCGCCGGCCGTCGCCCGCCGCGGCAGCTTCGTCGCGCCCGGCGCGATCCTGATGCCGTCCTACGTCAACATCGGCGCCTATGTGGACGCCGGCACCATGGTCGACACCTGGGCCACCGTCGGCTCGTGCGCGCAGATCGGCAAGAACGTGCACCTGTCGGGCGGCGTGGGCATCGGCGGCGTGCTCGAGCCCCTGCAGGCCAACCCGACCATCATCGAGGACAACTGCTTCATCGGCGCGCGCTCGGAAGTCGTCGAGGGCGTGATCGTCGAGGAGCACTCGGTGCTGGGCATGGGCGTGTATCTGGGCCAGTCGACCCCGATCTTCGACCGCGCCACCGGCGAGATCTCCTATGGCCGCGTGCCCTCGGGCTCGGTGGTGGTCAGCGGCAACCTGCCCAAGAAGGCCGCCAACGGCGCCGACTACAGCATGTACGCCGCCATCATCGTCAAGCGCGTGGACGCGCAGACCCGCTCCAAGACCAGCATCAACGACCTGCTGCGCGACTGATCGCCCACGCGATCGACGCGAGCGATCGACCGCGCCGCACCGGAACACGAAGGGGGAAGAAGACGATGAACGGCACGCGCAACATGGAGCGCATCCTGCGGCTGATGGCCGAGAAACGCGCCTCCGACGTGTTCCTGTCGGCCAACATGCCGGTGCTGATCAAGATCCACGGCCAGATCCTGCAGCTCACGCAGGAGCCGCTGGGTCCGAACCAGCCGCGCCAGCTGCTGGCCGAGCTGCTCGGCGCCACCCAGCTCGAGGAGCTCGACGAGACCGGCGAGCTCAACGTCGGCGTGCCGATCACCGGGCTGGGCACCTTCCGGCTGTCGGCCTTCAAGCAGCGCGGCACCGTCGCCGGCGTGTTCCGCTTCATGCCGACCGAGATCCCGGCGCTGGAGACGCTCTTCCTGCCCGACATCCTGGCGACGCTCGCGCTGGCCAAGCGCGGCCTGGTGCTGATGGTGGGCGCCACCGGCACCGGCAAGAGCACCACGATGGCCTCGATGATCCAGCACCGCAACCGCCAGGTCGCCGGCCACATCCTGACCATCGAGGATCCGATCGAGTTCCTCTTCACCAACTACAAGTCGGTGGTGAACCAGCGCGAAGTCGGCCGCGACGTGCAGTCGCTGCAGATCGGCCTGAAGAACGCGATGCGCCAGGCGCCCGACTGCATCTTCATCGGCGAGATCCGCGACCGCGAGACGATGAGCGCGGCACTCTCCTACGCGCTCTCCGGCCACCTGGTGCTGTCGACGATGCACGCCAACAACAGCCACCACGCGCTGGGCCGCATCCTGTCCTTCTACTCGCCCGAGGCCCGTCCGGCGCTGCAGTCCGACCTGGCCGCCGGCCTGCGCGCGATCGTCTCGCAGCGGCTGCTGCGCTCGACCCAGGGCGGGCGCACGCCGGCCGTCGAGGTGCTGCTCAACACCCAGCTGGTCTCCGAGATGATCGACCAGGGCAACCTCTCCGGCGTCAAGGACGCGATGGAGCGGCTGATGGCCGAGGGCTCGCAGACCTTCGAGCAGGACATCGCCCGGCTGATCACCGAGGGCCTGGTCACCCGGGACGAGGGCGTGGCCCATGCCGACTCGCCGACCAACCTGCTGTGGCGGCTGCAGAACGACATGGCGCCCGGACGCCGGCCCGCCGACGAGGAGCCCGAGGCCGAAGCCGGCCCCTCCTTCACCGAAATCGAGCTCGATGTCGTGCCCGAGCCGCGCCGAGGCACCGGCCCGGGCGTGATGCCAATGAGCGGCGTCACACCGCCGGGCCGGCCAGCGACCGGCCTCACCCCACGGCCCTTCCCCGTCAAGCAGCGCTGAGCGGCGCTGTCCTTCCGTCCATGCACCTGCCCACCCTCACGCTGCTCGAGCAGCTCATCGCCCGCCGCTCGGTCACGCCCGACGACGCCGGCTGCCAGGCGCTGATCGCCGCCGAGCTGCGCCCGCTCGGCTTCGACTGCCACGACCTGCCCTTCGGCCCGGACGACTTCCGCGTCAGCAACCTCTGGGCCAAGCGCTCCGGGACGGGCGGCGACGGCCCCACGCTGGTCTTCGCCGGCCACACCGACGTGGTGCCCACCGGCCCGGTCGAGCTGTGGAGCTCCGACCCCTTCGTGCCGACGCACCGCGACGGCCGCCTCTGGGGCCGGGGCAGCGCCGACATGAAGACCTCGCTGGCGGCGATGGTCGAGGCGGTGCGCGAGTTCGTCGCCGCCCACCCCGACCACCGCGGTGCGATCGCCTTCCTGCTCACCAGCGACGAGGAGGGCCCCGCGCGCGACGGCACCGTCCGGGTCTGCGACTGGCTGGAGGCCCGCGGCGAGCGGCTCGACGCCTGCATCGTCGGCGAGCCGACCTCGGTCGAGCGCCTGGGCGACATGGTCAAGAACGGCCGGCGCGGCTCGATGTCGGGCCGGCTGACGGTGCGCGGCGTGCAGGGCCACATCGCCTATCCGCATCTGGCCAGGAACCCGATCCACCTGGCGATGCCGGCGCTGGCCGAGCTGGCCGGCCTCGAATGGGACCAGGGCAACGACCACTTCCCGCCGACGAGCTGGCAGATCTCCAACCTGAACGCTGGCACCGGCGCCACCAACGTCATTCCGGGCGAGCTGGTGGCGGACTTCAACTTCCGCTTCTCGACCGAATCGACGCCCGAGGGCCTGCAGGCGCGGGTGCACGAGGTGCTCGACCGCCACGGCCTGGACCATCACGTCGACTGGAGCCTGAGCGGGCGGCCCTTCCTGACCCGGCCGGGCCCGCTGGTCGATGCGCTGGCCGGCGCGATCCACGACATCACCGGCCTGCAGACCGAGCTCTCCACCAGCGGCGGCACCTCCGACGGCCGCTTCATCGCGCGCCTGTGCCCGCAGGTGGTCGAGTTCGGCCCGGTCAACGCCACCATCCACAAGATCGACGAGAACTGCGAACTCTCCGCGCTCGGCCCGCTCAAGGACATCTACCGGCGCACGCTGGAGCGCCTGCTCGCATGACTCCGACTGCTTCCCCTTCCTCCACCACGCTGCAACTCGTCGAGGCGATGGCCGCGCGGCTCGACGCCGCCGGCGTGAGCTTCGGCCACGGCACGACCCACGCCTTCGACGAGGCCGCCTGGCTGGTGCTGTGGCAGCTCGGCCATGCGCTGGACGCGCTCGACGAGGTGGCCGAGGCGCCCGTCGCCCCGGAGGCCGCCGCGCAGGTCGAGGCGCTGGTGCAGCGCCGCATCGACACCCGCCGCCCGGCCGCCTACCTGACCGGCGAGGCCTGGCTGCAGGGCGTGCCCTTCCATGTCGACGAGCGCGTCATCGTGCCGCGCTCCTTCATCGCCGAGCTGCTGGCCGATGCCGAACTGGGCGCCGAGCTCGACGCCTGGCTCTCGCCCGACACCCGCCGCGTGCTGGACCTGTGCACCGGCAACGGCAGCCTGGCGGTGCTGTCGGCGATGGCCTTCCCCGACATCGAGGTCGATGCGGCCGACCTGTCCACCGACGCGCTGGCGGTGGCGCGGATCAACGTCGATCGCCACGGGCTGGGCGGGCGCATCCGCCTCGTCGAGAGCGATGGCCTGAGCGCGCCCGCGCTGGCCGGCCCCTACGACCTGATCCTGTGCAACCCGCCCTATGTCAACGCGCAGTCGATGGCGGCGCTGCCGCCCGAGTACCTGGCCGAGCCGCAGATCGCGCTGGCCGGCGGCCGCGACGGCATGGACTTCGTGCGCCAGCTGCTGAAGGACGCGCCCTCGCGCATGTCGCCCGAAGCAGTGCTGGTGCTGGAGATCGGCAACGAGCGCGAGCACTTCGAGGCCGCCTTCCCGCAGCTCGAAGCGATCTGGCTGGAGACCAGCGCCGGCCACGACCAGGTGCTGCTGCTGACCCGCGACGCCCTGGAAGCGGGGCGGTGAATGCAGGCAGAGAGGCACTCAGGTGGCATCGGAACGTGATGATTTCCGTTCTTATCCGCTGATCCCGGCGGCCGGAGCCCGGTGACACTGCACCGCGTCCGGCAGTTCGCGGAACATGGCAGGAATGGAAACGGATCCATCCCTGGCGGAACCTGTCATCGAGGCCGGACAGGACCCTTGCCACGGATCGCACCCCGATGACCCTCCTGAACAGCATGTCCGTCCGGACCCGCCAGATCGCGATGGCCGCGATCGGCATCACTGCGGTGTCGGCCTGCGCGCTGACCGGCCTGTGGAGCGCCTCCCGGCTGTCGCAGGCCAGCCAGCGCGCCTTCGTCGCCAAGGACGTGGTCGCCGACATCCTGCCCCCACCGATGTACCTGATCGAGATGCGCCTGCTGCTGTCGCAGGCGCTCGAAGGACGGCTCGACGCCGCGCAGGCCAAGAGCGAGCTGGCGCGGCTGGACAAGGAATACCAGGCACGGGCCAGCCACTGGCAGGCCAATCCGCCCTTCGGGCTCGAGCGGGATCTTCTCGGTACCCAGCATCAGGCGGCACTCGAGCTCATCCGTGCGGCGCACGCCATGCTCGCCCGCCTGGAGGCCGGCGACACCCAGGCAGCCCGGCAGCAGCTGGATGGGGTTCACGTGCTCTATCTGAAGCATCGGACTGCGGTCGATGTGACGGTGGTCCGCGGCAACGCCCTGAGCAGCCAGTCGATGGCTGAGTTCGACGCCACCGTGGAGCGTGGCCGCAGCCTGCAGCTGATGCTGCTCGGCCTGTCCGTGCTGGGCCTGGGGCTGCTGAGCTGGCAGCTTGCCCGCTCGGTGACCCGCCCGCTCGACCAGGCCGTCGATCTGGCCGAAGCAGTGGCCAGCGGCGACCTGAGCCGGCAGATCACCGTCGAGGGTCGCGACGAGACTGCACGCCTGCTGCAGTCGCTCGAGCGCATGCGCACCCAGCTCGGCGACATGGTGGCCGAGCTGCGCCAGGGCAGCCTGCGCATGGCCAGCACCTGCGCGCAGATCCACGCCGGCAATCTCGACCTGAAGAGCCGCACTGCCGGCCATCTCGACGAGCTCGGCCATGTGCGAGGCAACCTGGTCGAGGTGACACGGATGATCGGCCACAGCGCCCAGGCCGCCGAGCAGGCCGCGGGCCTGGTCGAGAGCGTCGAGACGGCGGCACGGCGCGGCCAGGAGGCGATGGGCCGCATGAGCGAGACGATGAGTGGCATCGCCGCCTCGTCAGCACGGGTCGGCGAGATCGTCGGCGTGATCGAGTCGATCGCCTTCCAGACCAATCTGCTGGCACTGAACGCAGCGGTCGAGGCCGCGCGCGCCGGAGATCAGGGCCGCGGCTTCGCGGTGGTCGCCACCGAGGTGCGCATGCTGGCCCAGCGCTCCTCGCTGGCCGCACGCGAGATCCGCACGCTGGCGGTCGACAGCACCCGCCAGGTCGGCAACGGCACCGCGCTGGCTGCCGGCACCGCCCGAGCCATCGTCGAGATGGCCACCCAGGTCGAGACCATGAACCGGCTGGTCAAGGACATCTGGGAGACCACCTTCGCCCAGACCTCGGGCATCGCCCAGCTCGGCGAGGCGGTGGAGGTGCTGACCCGGGCGGGCGACGCCAATGTCACGTTGGCCGAGCAGTCCAGCCAGGCCACCGCCAGCCTCGAGGGCGAGGCCCACCGGCTGGCCGGCTCGGTCAGCCGGTTCAGGCTCGATGGCGTTCTTCAGTGATGATCTGAGCCGGTCGCGGGGCGAACGCCCCGGACCGGATGCACATCGACCATCACCTCGGTGCTGCCGCCACGTTCGAAGACCAGCGTGACCGGGAAGCGGTCACCGTCGCGCAACGGCTGCTTCAGCGCCATCAGCATCAAGTGATGCCGCCCGCCGTGGCGCAGCGGTACCGCGGCGCCGGGCGCGAGATCCAGCGCGGGCAGCGCACGCATGCGCATCACGTCGCCCTCCATCGTGCTCTCATGGATCTCGATGTGGGCGGCCAAGGGGCTGCGTGCGCTCAGCAGCCGATCGGGCTGGCGGCCTTCGTTCGTCAGCATCCGGAAATAGACCGCGCCGCTGCGTGCACCCGCGGGCGTCGGTGCCGCATACGGATGATCGACCACGACGGAACCGGCCTTGAAGTCATGCGCCATGGCGGGCCGCACCAGCAAGACCAGCACCAGAGCCAACGCACCGGACAGGACACGGCGGGAAAGGGGCAGGACAGTCTTCATGCTTCGAAAAATGACACAGCCCCTGAAGCCATCAAGGCTGCGGGGGCTGCAGAAAGTGGGCAATGGCGGCAAGGACTGGAGCGGGTGAAGGGAATCGAACCCTCGTATGAAGCTTGGGAAGCTGCCGTTCTGCCATTGAACTACACCCGCTCGGGCGCACATTGGCCAGCTGGTGATTATGCCAGATGCGCGGCCCAATCGATACAGGCGTCGAGCACCGGCACGGCAGCAGCGATCAGGTTCTGGTCTGGATGATGCGCCAGCAGCGTGACCGCCATCATGCGTCCGCCGCGCGTCTGCACGCAGCCTGCCAGCCCGCGCGTATCGAGCAGAGTGCCGGTCTTCAACCAGGCCCGCCCCTGGGCGGCGCTTCCGCGCAGCCGGCCCTCGAGCGTGCCATCCACGCCAGCCACCGGCAGCGAGCGCTGCAGCAGCTTCCAGTGCGGACCCCGCGCCGCGCGCTGCAACAGATGCACGAAGGCCTGCGGCGTGGCGCGCTCCAGCCGCGACAGTCCCGAGCCGGTGTCCAGCCCGACCGTCTCGTCGCGCAGACCGCCGCGCCGGCGCAACCATTCGCGCATGCGCAGCCGGGCGGCCTCGGCCGTGGCGGAACGGTCGGGGAAGTCGGGCGCCAGGCTCAGCATCAGATGACGGGCGATCAGGTTGTCGCTGCGCTTGTTCATCTCGCGCAGCTGCTCAGACAGCGGCGCCGACAGGTGCTCGGCAAACGGCGCGGCCCCGCCGCCGGCCTCAGTGGCGCGCCAGGGTGTCGGGGTGCCCCCATCATGCTCGACCACGCGCCCGCGCAACACGCCACCGGCCTGCAGCCACAGGCCCTCGATGGCGCGCACGCCCAGGTCGCGCACGCCCACTGGTGCGAAGCGGATCTGCTGGGCCCCACAGCGCGGCGACCACTGACCGCTGACCTGCAGCTGGGGCTGCAGCTGCGAGCCCGCGTCACGCAGCACGGCGCTGGCCGCGCAGCCACCGCCATGCCCCAGACTGTTGACCAGCCGCACATCGTGCAGCGGTGGCGTGATCTCGATGTCGGTGCGTCCGCCCGCGTCGCTGCGCAGCGCCACCCGCACGACGCCGGCGTCGAGCGCCAGCGCGTCCGGGCGGACATGGTGCGGCCGCTCCGGCGTCGGCTCCGGCGTGGTCGTCAGATCCTCGGGCCGCAGCCGAAAGGCCTCGCGGTTGATGACGATGTCGCCCCAGACCTCGCGCAGCCCCTGGGCCTGGATCTCACGGAACCACTGCA
The DNA here is from genome assembly GCA_046050625.1 of Pseudomonadota bacterium. Classification (GTDB taxonomy): domain Bacteria; phylum Pseudomonadota; class Gammaproteobacteria; order Burkholderiales; family Burkholderiaceae_C; genus Sphaerotilus. The sequence continues at coordinate 8,766 of JBJOPV010000030.1, read as the reverse complement.
GCAGATCGGCGCTGGTCAGCATCGCATCACCGCCACCGCGGATCACCAGATCGCCCAGCAGCCGGCCCTGGGTCAGCGGACCGCTCAGATAGGCCCGCGTGCGCCAGCGGTAGCCAGGCCCGAGCAGGTCGAGCGCAGCCATCGAGGTCAGCAGCTTCGAGGTCGAGGCCAAGACGAAGGCGCGACCCGCCTGCCAGGAGAGCACGGCGGCGCCGCCGTCGAGCGGCTGCATGTGCAGACCGAAGCTCTCCAGCGGCAAGCCGCTGGCCTCGAGCATCTGGCGCAGCGGTGCAGGCAGCAGATCGACTGGCCCCAGCAGACTGACGGCGGCGCTGTCCGGGCGGCGCCGGGCGGCGTGCGCCGGGACAGCCCCACCCACCAGCGCCAGGGTGGCGAGACGGCCCAGGCAGCGACGGCGGTCGAGAAGTCCGGCGGCAACGTCGTCGTGCCCGGGCCGGTCCGAGCTTGGTGCAGAATCGCGCATCCCTTGAGCCTAGCCGGCCCGAATGACCCTCGACAGGTCAATATCGCCGGTTTCATCCTGTCCAGTGTTGAAAGCCCCTGTTTCCGGGGTTTCATCTTGAAATATTCACGCGCTGCACGGTCGCCTGCGGCGCTTCGCATTCCATGAACGACTCTCTGCCCCCCTTCGAACCGATCGGCACCGATGCCGGCGAGACCCCCACCGAAGGCGCACCGCGCCGTGCGGTCCGCAGCTTCGTGGTGCGCGCTGGCCGCATGGGCACCGGCCAGATCCGCGCACTCGAGGAGCTCGGGCCGCGCTTCTGCCTGCCCTACCGCGCCGAGCCGCTCGACGCCGCCGCCATCTGGGGCCGCAGCGCGCCGCTGGTGCTGGAGATCGGCTTCGGCATGGGCGGGGCCACCGCGGAGATCGCCGCCGCACGACCCGACACCCATTTCCTCGGCGTCGAGGTGCACACGCCCGGCGTGGGCGCGCTGCTCAAGCTGATCGACGAGCGCGCGCTGGGCAACCTGCGCATCGTCCAGCACGATGCGGTCGAGGTGCTCGAGCACATGATCGCGCCGGGCCAGCTCGCTGGCGTGCACATCTTCTTCCCGGACCCGTGGCACAAGAAGAAGCACAACAAGCGCCGGCTGATCCAGCCGGAATTCGTCTCGCGCCTGGTCACCCGGCTGGCGCCGGGCGGCTACCTGCACTGCGCCACCGACTGGCAGCCCTATGCCGAGCAGATGCTCGAAGTGCTGTCGGCCGAGCCGCAGCTGGTCAACACCGCCGAGGGCTATGCACCCAAGCCGGACTACCGGCCCCTGACCAAGTTCGAGAACCGCGGCCTGAAGCTCGGCCACGGCGTCTGGGACCTGGTGTTCACGCGGTCCAGTTGACCACGCCCGTGTAGGCCGTCACCAGGATCAGCAGGCCGAAGCCGATCCGGTACCAGGCGAAGGGCACGAAGTCGTGCGTCGCGACATACTTCAGCAGCCAGCGCACGCACAGCCAGGCCGACAGGAAAGAGAACACCAGGCCGACGAGGAACATTGGCGCGTCGGCCATCGACAGGTGCTCACGCTCCTTCAGCAGGCTGTAGGCGCCGGCGCCGATCAGCGTCGGAATGCCGAGGAAAAAGCTGAAGTCGGTCGCAGCCTGGCGCGACAGACCCATCAGCATGCCGCCGATGATGGTCGATCCCGAACGGCTGGTGCCGGGAATCATCGCAAAGCACTGCACCATGCCGACCTTCAGCGCATCCAGCGCCGTCATGTCGTCGACCGAATGCACACGCACCGCACTGGCCGGGCGGCGCTCGGCCCACAGGATGATCAGGCCACCAACGATGAAGGCCGAGGCCACGATGATGGGGGTGAACAGATGCGCCTTGACCATCTTGCCGATCAGCAGGCCCAGCACCACCGCCGGCAGGAAGCCGATCAGCACGTTCAGCGCGAAACGGCGCGCGTCACGGCTGCTGCCCAGGTGGGTCACGGTTCCCGACAGCCGCTGCCAGTAGACCAGGATGACCGCAAAGATCGCGCCGGTCTGGATGGCGATGTCGAAGACCTTGACGGTCGCCTCGCTCATGTGCGCGTTCATGCCGAGCAGCTGGCCGGCCAGGATCAGGTGGCCGGTGCTCGAGATCGGCAGAAACTCGGTCAGGCCCTCGACGATGCCCATCACCGCCGCCTTCAACAACATCACGATATCCACGCAATCAACCCTTTCCTGAGGCTCAGACGAGAAAACGCCCCGATTGACGGGGCATCTCTCTGTTGTTCAATACTGCGATTGAAGATAGCACAGGCCTGTGGCGGCTCCCTTCTGCCCAGCCTCAGGCCAGGCTGTCAAAACACGACATGGTCACGCTCACACTGAAAAAGAAACCCGGCGCCAGCGCCGACACCCCCTCCCGTAACCGGCCGCTGCGCAGCAGCGGCATGCGCCAGCGCCCGACGCTGGCCGAGGCCCAGGAGCAGCGCGCCCGCCAGGCCGAGGAATTCGCCCAACGCCCCGCCCCGTCCGAGGCGCCACGCTGGCAAGACGAGCGACGCCAGGGCAGCCGCCCGGGTCCGCGTGACGCTCGCGATCCGCGAGTCTCGCGCGACCCGCGCGACCCGCGTGACCCGCGCGAGGCCCGTGCCAGCCGTGACCCCCGGGAAGCTCGTCGCGATCCACGTCAGGATCCGCGCCAGGATCCACGTCACGACGCCCGCCGAGAGCCCCGCCGCGATGATCCGCGTCATGGCGATCGCCGCGATCCGCGCGCCGCACGCCCGGGCCGCCCGGGCATCGAGGCCCCGGCCTCGCCGCTGCGCAGCGTCGGCAATGCGGAGCGTGCGCGCCAGATCCTTGAGCGCGCCAGCCGCAATCCAGACACCAGCCACCCGCAGCAGCGCCCGGACCGCCCGCCCGTCCAGCGCGACCCCGCCGCACGGCCACTGCGCAGCGTGGCCAATCCGCAGCTGGCGCGGCAGATGGTGGAGGCTGCTGCGGCCGCCACCCCTGCCCGGTCCGAGCAGGACGGCGAGCGCCTGTCCAAGCGCATGACTGCGCTCGGCCTGGCCTCGCGCCGCGAGGCCGATGAATGGATCGAGGCCGGCTGGGTCAACGTCAACGGCGAACCGGCGGTGCTGGGCCAGCGGGTGCTGCCCGGCGACCGCATCGAGGTGGACGAACGAGCCCACAAGGAACAGGCTCGCCGCGTCACCATCCTGCTGAACAAGCCGATCGGCCATGTCAGCGGTCAGGCCGAGGACGGGTATGAGCCGGCTGTCGCGCTGATTCGTCCGGAAAACCAGTGGGCGGAGGATCGTTCCGGTCTGCGCTGGCATCCCGGCCATCTGCGAAACCTCGCTCCGGCCGGCCGGCTCGACATCGATTCTGTCGGTCTGCTGGTATTGACCCAGGACGGCCGGGTCGCCCGCCAGCTGATCGGCGATGAATCCGATGTGGAAAAGGAATATCTGGTTCGGGTCGAATACACCCGCGAGGGCCGCCTGCCCGACGAGGATCTGGCGCTGCTCAACCACGGCCTGAGTCTCGACGGCAAACCGCTTCGTCCCTGCAAGGTGAGCTGGCAAAACGAGGATCAGCTGCGTTTCGTGCTACGAGAAGGCAAGAAACGTCAGATCCGGCGCATGTGCGAGGCCGTCGGCCTGAAGGTCGTCGGCCTGAAGCGCGTGCGCATCGGCAGCGTTCCACTGGGTCATCTGCCGGTCGGACAGTGGCGTTATCTGCGCCAGGATGAATATTTCGCCTGAATGGAACGAATTCATTCCAAAGCAGCAAGAAACAAAATCAAATAAACGGGTAAGAGCCGTACCACTTCGCTGCTTTGCTGTCACTCTTGCACTCTGAGACTTGAGACTTCGTGACGCCAAGTTCGTCACGAAGCCTTTCATTGCTATCGACCCAGATGACTTGGTAGTCTTTGGTAATGATAGGTACCTTTTTTTATCATTTTTTCTGCTTTCAAGCAGAGATCCTCAAGTACGATTGGGCAGAGGGGAAGCCCCATGATCGAGCAAACAGCCATAATTTCTTCTTCACTGGACCACCGTACTCGTCTCCTCGAGGGCATGGCGCGCTGCGTCGCCACCAAGGGGTATGCAGACACCACCATCGCCGATATCGCCACCGCGGCCAGGGTGTCGAAGCGAACGTTCTACGAGCATTTCCGGACCAAGCAGGAGTGCCTGATCGCGCTCTACGAGAATGCCAGCCAGCGCAGCATCAGCTCGCTGTCGAAAGCCATCGAGCCCTCCCAGGACTGGACGACGCGGGTGGATCAGGCCGTCAAGGCCTACTTCGGTCACCTGGCCGCCAACCCGCTGTTGATGCGCACGCTCTTCATCGATGTGCTGGCCGTCGGCTCCGAAGGCCTGCAGGCCCGCCGCAAGGTGCATCGACAGCTCGCGGACCTCATCGCCGATCTGCCGCAACACGCTGAAGGTGACGCGGCCGCCTGGCAAGCCAACGCGATCGTCGGCGCGCTGACCGAGATCGTGCTGCAGGCCATCGAGCAGGATCGCGTGGAGCAACTCCCCGAGTGTGCTGATGGCGCAGCGCAGGTCGTGCGCGCCGCGATCCAGGCTCACCGCACCAGCACGGCCGAAGGCCAGGCCCTGTCCCAGGATCACTGAGGCCTGACGCCCGCCCCGCGTTTCCGCCTACTGTCCACCCACCGCCTCTTCCCGAACTCCCCGACGCACAAGGGGCCGGCCACCTCACGGTGCCGGCCCCTTGTCGTTGTCGGCGTCATCGCTGTCGTGCACGGGCGCGGAGCCCGTGCCTGCGGCGACAATGCGGTCTTCAGCCGATCCAGCGACGCGCGTTGCCGAACATGCGCGCCCACGGGCTGCGCGCCGACACCTCACCCGAGGTCCAGCTCAGCTGCACGTTGCGGAACACCCGCTCCGGGTGCGGCATCAGCACGGTGAAACGGCCATCGGCGGTGGTGACCGAGGTCAGACCGTCCGGGCTGCCGTTCGGGTTGGCCGGATAGGCCTCGGTCGGGCGGCCGGCCGAGTCGACGAAGCGCATCGCGCGGTGGACCTTGGCCACATCGCCGCGCTGAGAGAAGTCGGCGAAGCCCTCGCCGTGCGCCACCGCGATCGGCAGGCGGCTGCCGGCCATGCCCTGGAAGAAGATCGACGGGCTCTCGAGGATCTCGACCTGCGACAGGCGTGCCTCGAACTGCTCGCTCTTGTTGCGGGTGAACTTCGGCCAGTCCTGCGCGCCCGGGATGATCGGGCTGAGCGCGGCCATCATCTGGCAGCCGTTGCACACGCCCAGCGCGAAGGTGTCCTGGCGCTGGAAGAAGGCCGAGAACTGCTCGGCCAGCACCGGGTTGAACAGCACCGAGCGCGCCCAGCCCTCGCCGGCGCCCAGCGTGTCGCCGTAGGAGAAGCCGCCGCAGGCGACCAGACCGTGGAACTGGTCGAGGCGCGCGCGCCCCGCCTGCAAGTCGCTCATGTGCACGTCGAAGGTGTCGAAGCCGGCCTGCGCCATCGCGTAGCTCATCTCGACATGCGAGTTGACGCCCTGCTCACGCAGGATCGCCACCTTCGGCCGCGCCTTGGCGACGAAGGGCGCGGCGACGTCCTCGCGGGCGTCGAAGCTCAGCGCCACATGCAGGCCGGCGTCGTCCGACGCACCCGCAGCGGCGTGTTCGCTGTCGGCGCAGGCCGGGTTGTCGCGCTGCGCGGCAATGCGCCAGCTCACCTCGTCCCAGGTCTGGTGCAGCTGCTGCAGCGGCGCGCTGAAGACCGTCCTGGCGTCACGCCAGACCTCGACCGCGCGGCGGTCGTTGGTCTTGCCGACGACATGGCTGTGGCGGCTCAGGCCGTGTGCGCGCAGCGTGCGGATCACCTCGTCGCGGTCGGCGGTGGCGACCTGCAGCACGACGCCGAGTTCCTCGTTGAACAGCGCCTTCAGCGTCAGCTCGTTGCGGCGCTCGCCGACCTGGGTGGCCCAGTTCTTCGAGTCGCCCATGTCGGCGCGGCTGTCGCTGATGCCGTCGCCCTCGGTGACCAGCAGGTCCACGTTCAGGCTCACGCCGACGTGACCGGCGAAGGCCATCTCGCAGGCCGCCGCCCACAGGCCGCCGTCGCTGCGGTCGTGGTAGGCCAGCAGCTTGCCCTGGCCGCGCAGTGCGTTGACCACCGCCACCAGCGCCTTGAGCTGCGCCGGATCGTCCACGTCCGGCACGGTGTCGCCGAACTGGCCGAGCACCTGCGCCAGCATCGAGCCGCCCATGCGGTTCCGGCCCTGGCCCAGATCGACCAGGATCAGCGTGGTGTCCAGCCCGGCCGGGGTGTCGGTCTTGAGCTGCGGCGTGAGCGTGCCGCGCACGTCGTCGAGCGTGACGAAGGCGGTGACCACCAGCGAGACCGGCGCCACGACCTGCTTCGTCTCACCGTTGTCGCTCCACTTGGTGCGCATCGACAGCGAATCCTTGCCGACCGGGATGCCGATGCCCAGCGCCGGGCACAGCTCCATGCCCACGGCACGCACGGTGTCATAGAGCGCGGCGTCTTCGCCCGGCTCGCCGCAGGCGGCCATCCAGTTGGCCGAGAGCTTCACGCGCGCAAGCTCGATCGGCGCGGCCAGCAGGTTGGTGATGGCTTCGGCGACCGCCATGCGGCCGGAGGCCGGCGCGTCCAGCGAGGCCAGCGGGGTGCGCTCGCCCATCGACATCGCCTCGCCGCGGAAGCCGGCGTAGTCGGCCAGCGTGACCGCGCAGTCGGCCACCGGCACCTGCCAGGGGCCCACCATCTGGTCGCGGTGGCTCATGCCGCCCACGGTGCGGTCGCCGATGGTGATCAGGAAGCGCTTGGAGGCCACCGTCGGATGGCGCAGCACCGACAGCGCCACCTCGTCGAGGTTCACGCCGGTCAGGTCCAGCGGCCGCTCGGTGCGCACGACGCGGGCGACGTCACGATGCACCTTGGGCGGCTTGCCCAGCAGCACGTCCATCGGCATGTCGATCGGACGCTCGCCGCCGGGGCCGTCTTCCAGCACCAGCGAGCGCTCGTCGGTGGCGATGCCCACCACCGCATAGGGCGCGCGCTCGCGGCGGCACATCTCGTCGAACAGCGGCAGCAGGTCCGGGTTGACCGCCAGGACATAGCGCTCCTGGCTCTCGTTGCACCAGATTTCCTTCGGTGCCAGGCCGGTCTCCTCCAGCGGCACCTTGCGGATGTCGAAGGTCGCGCCCTTGCCCGCGCCGTCCACCAGCTCGGGGAAGGCGTTGGAGATGCCGCCCGCGCCCACGTCGTGGATGGCCATGATCGGGTTGCTCTCGCCCAGCGCCCAGCAGTGGTTGATGACCTCCTGCGCCCGGCGCTCGATCTCGGGGTTGCCGCGCTGCACCGAGTCGAAGTCGAGCGCGGCGGTGTTGGTGCCCGCGGCCATCGACGAGGCGGCGCCGCCGCCCATGCCGATGCGCATGCCCGGGCCGCCGAGCTGCACCAGCAGCGTGCCGGCGCCGAAGGGCAGCTTGTCGGTCTGGCCGGCGTTGATCGTGCCCAGGCCGCCGGCGATCATGATCGGCTTGTGGTAGCCGCGGCGCACGCCCGCCACCGTCTGCTCGAAGACGCGGAAATAGCCGGCCAGGTTCGGACGGCCGAACTCGTTGTTGAACGCTGCGCCCCCCAGCGGGCCCTCGGTCATGATCTGCAGGGGGCTGGCGATGTGCTCGGGCTTGCCGACGGCATCGTTCTCCCACGGCTCGTTCGTGCCGGGCAGGTTCAGGTTGGAGACATGGAAGCCCGTCAGGCCCGCCTTGGGCTTGGAGCCGCGGCCGGTCGCGCCCTCGTCGCGGATCTCGCCGCCGGCGCCGGTGGAGGCGCCGGGGAACGGCGAGATGGCGGTCGGGTGGTTGTGCGTCTCGACCTTCATCAGCACATGCGCGGTCTCGGCTCGCGCGCCGTACTGCGGCGCGTTGGTGTGCCCTTGCGGCAGCCAGCGCTCGACCGGACCGCCCTCCATCACCGCGGCGTTGTCGCTGTAGGCGATGACGGTGCCCTGCGGCGCGAGACGCTCGGTGTTGCGGATCATGCCGAACATCGACAGGTCCTGCGCCTGCCCGTCGATGGTGAAGTCGGCATTGAAGATCTTGTGGCGGCAGTGCTCGGAGTTGGCCTGCGCGAACATCATCAGCTCGACGTCGCTGGGGTTGCGCTGGAGCTCGGTGAAGGCCTTCACCAGGTAGTCGATCTCGTCGTCCGACAGCGCCAGGCCGAAGTCCTTGTTGGCGACCTCCAGCGCCGCGCGGCCCTGGCCGATCACGTCGACATGGGCCAGCGGCTCGGCCGGCCGGGCGTCGAACAGATGGCGGCCGGCCTCGCGGTCGAAGGCGACCGACTCGGTCATGCGGTCGTGCAGCAGCATCGCGCAGGCTTGCAGCTCCTCGCGCGAGAGCGGCTTGGCGCCGCCCTTGAGCGCGTCGATCAGGCCGGACTTGAGCTGCAGGCGAAACTCGGTGACGCGCTCGACGCGGTGGATGTCCAGGCCGCAGTTGTGGGCGATGTCGGTGGCCTTGGAGGCCCACGGCGACACGGTGCCCAGGCGCGGCATCACCACCACCAGCTCGCCCTCGGCCGAGGCCTCGGCGGCGTCGCCGTAGGTCAGCAGCGCGGCGAGCTTGTCGTGCGCGGCCGCGTCGAGCGCGCGATCGCTCCAGACCCAGTGCACATGGCGGGCCGACACGCCGACGATGCGGGCGCTGACGGCCTGCAGGCGCGGCAGCAGCGCCTGGGCGCGGAAGGCGGAAAGGGCGTTGCCGCCCT
>JBJOPV010000029.1:0-21888 GCA_046050625.1 Pseudomonadota bacterium | reverse complement strand
GGCCTGCCGATCCGTCCGGACGCCGGCATCTGGTGGAGCCTGGTCGAGAAGTACAAGGTCACCGTGATGTTCTCGGCCCCGACCGCCGCGCGCGTGCTGAAGAAGCAGGACCCGGCCTTCCTGACCAAGTACGACCTGAGCAGCCTGAAGGCGCTGTTCCTGGCCGGTGAGCCGCTCGACGAACCGACCGCCACCTGGATCGGCGGCGCGCTGAACAAGCCCATCATCGACAACTACTGGCAGACCGAGACCGGCTGGCCGATCATGGCCATCTGCAACGGCGTCGAGCCGGCCCCGACCAAGTTCGGCTCGCCGGGCAAGGCGGTCTACGGCTATGACGTGAAGCTGATCGACGAGACCACCGGCGAGGAGATCACCGAGCCGAACAGGAAGGGCGTGATCGCCGTCAACGGCCCGCTGCCGCCGGGCTGCCTGCAGACCGTCTGGGGCGACGACAAGCGCTACGTCAGCACCTACTGGTCCAGCATCCACAACAAGGTGATGTATTCGACCTTCGACTGGGGCGTGAAGGACGCCGACGGCTACTTCTTCATCCTGGGCCGCACCGATGACGTGATCAACGTCGCCGGCCACCGCCTGGGCACCCGCGAGATCGAGGAGAGCATCTCCAGCCACGCCAACGTCGCCGAAGTGGCCGTGGTGGGCGTGGCCGACCCGCTCAAGGGCCAGGTCGCGGTGGCGTTCGCGGTGCTGAAGGATCCGAGCCAGGTCGCCGGCCCGGCCGACGCCAAGGCGCTGGAGGCCGAGATCATGAAGGTCGTCGACGGCCAGCTCGGCGCGGTGGCGCGTCCGGCCTCGGTGCGCTTCGTCACCGTGCTGCCGAAGACCCGCTCGGGCAAGGTGCTGCGCCGCGCCATCCAGGCGGTCTGCGAGGGCCGCGACGCCGGTGACCTGACGACGATGGAAGACCCGGCCGCGCTGGCGCAGATCAAGGATCTGGTGTCCTGACCGGATCCTGATCCGGGATCCGCGCCTTCGATCCGCGCTGAACCTCAGGGGCCCCGTGGCGACACGGGGCCCCTTTGTCTTGCCCCGCCTTCATCGGATCTTCAGAAAGGGGTGTGAACTCTGTCACATCTGATTACATAATCGGATCCATGCCGCGCATTCACATCATTGCCGGCCCGCCGGGAGCGGGCAAGACGACCTTCGCCAAGGAGTACCTGCCCCAGGAGGCGGTCTGCCGCAACTTCGTCGATGCCGACCTGATCGCCGAGGGGCTGTCGCCGTTCTCGCCCGAGCGCATGACGATGCGTGCGCACAAGCTGATGCAGATCACCATCGGCGACCTGCTGCGTCGCCACGAAAGCTTCGGTTTCGAGACCACGCTGCGCAGCCGAGAGGTGTCCAGCCAGATCCCGGAATGGCGCCGCCAGGGCTATGTGGTGCAGCTGGTCTTCCTGTCGCTGAGCAGCCCGGAGCTGGCGATCCAGCGGGTCGGCGAGCGGGTGCGCCAGGGTGGGCACAAGGTGGCGCCTGACGCCGTGCGCCGGCGCTTCGAGGCCGGGCTGGACAACTTCCACACGGTCTACAAGGACCTGGTGGACCTGTGGGTGCATTTCGACAACTCGGGGCCCGCCCCGAAGCTGATGGACTGGAGCGGCGCATGAGCATCTTCGGCAAGGACCGACCGGATCGCAGCGGCCGCCACCCCAGCGGCGAGCCGGTGGCACCGGAAATCCGGGGCATGCTGGCCGCCCTGCGCCGCTCGACCGAGATTGCCCGGCAGATCGCCTACCTGACAGGCACCGACGTGATCCTGGTGCGGGAGGGCCGGCTGGTGCGCGAGGCTGGCTCGGCGAGCTACGACCTCGATCCGGACCCGCGCAGCCGCCCGCTGCCGGGCAATGTCAGGCCGCTGAACCGTCCGACGCGCTGAGGCTGCTGGGGCGGGCAGCACACGCCGCCCGCAGGCAGGCGAGCTGCTGCGCGATCGGCGCGGGCACGGGCAGATCGCCCGCGATCACCGCGTGCAGGTGGGCGGCGGTGGTGGCGGCATCGATGCTGGTGGGCAGCACCGGCAGCTCGACCAGCACGCCGTCCTGCGGCGCCAGCGAGGCCTCGACGTCGATCCGGCCGTCGCGGAAGACCTGCATGCGCGGCTGGCGGCGCGCGTCGGCGACTGGCTCGCCCTCGGTGCCGCGCATCAGCACCGCACAGGCCTGGGTGTCGGTGAGGTACTGGGTCAGGCTGACCGCGTATTCCGGGTGCGTGTGGTTGACCACCCGCAGCGCGCCGGGCAGCGCGGGCAGGATCTTCGCGAGGGTGTGGCCGCTGTTGCGCAGGCCCAGAACCGCCCTGAGCGCCAGCAGTCCGGCCAGCGGCCGGTTCAGCGTCTCGATGGCGATGAAGGCCGGCTGGCCGGCGGCCCAGCGTGCCGCCACCGTGGCGGCGTCCGGGCAGGGCGGCAGGCCCAGCTCGGTGAAGACGGCGGCGCTGGTGATGCGCCCGGTCGGGTCGGTGACCATGCCGTGCACCAGCACCGGCACGCCCTCGCGCGCCAGCAGCAGTGCCAGCAGCGGCGTGAGGTTGGGCAGGCGGCGCGCGCCGTTGTAGGACGGCAGCAGCACCGCCGGTCGGCCCGGATCGGGCAGGGCCAGCGTGTGCGCCATCGTCGCGTCGACGAAGCCGGCCAGCTCCTCGGGCGTCTCGCCCTTGATGCGCATGGCCAGCGCGAAGCCGCCGAGCTCCAGGTCGGTGACGCGGCCGTCGAGGAGGCGTGACATCAGGTCGTGCGCCTGCTCGCGGCTCAGCGAGCGGGCGCCGTCCTTGCCGCGGCCGATTTCCTTCAGGTAGGGGGCGATGCTCATGGGACGGATTGTCGCCCGGCTCAGCTGGCCACGGGCACCAGCGGGATCGAGGCCCGCACCAGGCCGCGCAGCACCGGCAGGCAGGAGCCGCAGTTGGTGCCGCACTTCAGTGCGCCCTGCAGCTGCTGCAGCCGTGCCTCGGGCCCGCCCTCGCAGCGGCCGAGCTGCTCGACGATCTGCGGCTCGGTCACGTTGAAGCAGGTGCAGACCTGGCGGCCGCGCTCGGCGATCGCCACCGGGGGCGTCGCGCTGGCCGACAGCAGCCGGCGCCCGTAGGCCTGCGTGGGCAGCTCGTCCGTGACCAGCGTGCGGATCCAGGCCTCGGAGCGGGTGTCGCCCGCCAGCAGCACGCCGCGCAGCAGGTCGCCGTCCAGGCGAGCGCGGCGGAACTGGCCACGCTCGGCGTCCTCGTAGCGCATCGCGGTGGGAGCGTCCAGGCCGAGCAGCGCGGAGATCTCGCCGATCAGGCTGGCTTCGGCCGCCGTGGCGGCCGAGGCGCGCCAGATCACGCCGCCCAGCCCGCCGTCATGCGGCTCGCGTCCGAAGGGCAGCACCATCGCGTGGGCGAAGCGGGGCATCAGCGTGCGCAGCTGTTCGCGCACCCGCAGGATGTCCTGCTGCGGCAGCCAGGCCAGACCGACCATGCGCCACGGCAGATCGGCCTTCACGACCGAGACGGCCGCGTGCTTGAGCTCGGGCTGCTTCGAGCCCGGGCAGAAGGTGGGCAGCGTCAGGCCGTTGACGCCCCGGCGCGGCACGCCGTCGGCATCGGTGCCGCCCAGCACCTCCTCGCCCCAGTGCATCGGGATCGAGACCTGGCCGGGCACGACCGCCCCGCCGGCCTGCGCGGCCAGCACGACGCTGCCGCGGCGCGAGCGCACTTCGACCAGGTCGCCATCCTTCAGGCCCAGGACGCTCAGGTCGGCGGCGTTCATCTCGACCACTGGCTCGGGCACATGGCCGAACAGGCGGCCGAGCGTGCCGGTGCGGCTCATGCCGTGCCACTGGTCGCGCAGCCGGCCGCTGATCAGCGAGAAGGGGTAGAGCGCATCGACCGGCTCGGCCACCGGGCGGAAGCTCACCGGCGCGAAGCGGGCGCGGCCGTCCTCGGTGGGGAAGACGCCGTCCTCGTAGAGGCGAGGGCGGCCGGCGCGGGCGCCCTCGGGCATCGGCCACTGCTGCGGGCCGTGCTGCTCCAGGTGCGCCCAGCTCAGGCCGGTGATGTCGAGGTCGCGGCCGCGGGTGCTCTCGCGGTGCTCGTTCCAGATGGATTCGGCGTCTGCGTAGGGGAAGAGCGTGGCCTGGCCGTGCAGGCGCTCGGGCAGGCGCGCCTCGATGCGGTGGGCCACGTCGAGGGCGATCTGCCAGTCGTGGCGCGCCTGGCCGGGCGCGGCCACCGCCGGGCGCACCCGGCTGATGCGGCGCTCGGAGTTGGTCACCGAGCCGATCTTCTCGCCCCAGGTGGTGGCCGGCAGCAGCAGGTCGGCCTGCGCGGCGGTCGCGGTGGTGGCGAAAGCCTCCTGGACGATGACGAACTCGGCGCGCTCCAGCGCGCGGCGCACCATCGCCTGATCGGGCATCGACTGCGCCGGGTTGGTGCAGGCGATCCACAGCAGGCGGATCTCGCCGTCGGCGGCGGCCTCGAACATCTCGATGGCGCTGCGTCCCGGCGTGGCCGGCACGTCCGGCAGACCCCACAGCGCGGCGACCTCTGCGCGGTGCGCTGGGTTGGCCAGGTCGCGGTGGGCGCTGAGCAGGTTCGACAGCCCGCCCACCTCGCGCCCGCCCATCGCGTTGGGCTGACCGGTCAGCGAGAAAGGGCCGGCGCCCGCGCGGCCGATCTGGCCAGTGGCCAGGTGCAGGTTGATCAGCGCGGCGTTTTTGTCGGTGCCCGCCGCGCTCTGGTTCAGGCCCATGCAGTACAGCGACAGCGTGGCGCCGCCCGGGCGGTCGGCCTGCGCGAACCAGCGCGCCGCCTGGATCAGGTCGGCCTGGGCGATGCCGCAGACCTCGGCGGCGCGCGCCGGGGTCCAGTCCTGCACCGCCTCGCGCAGCGCCTCGAAGCCGCGGGTGTGCGCGGCGATGTAGCGCGCGTCCGTCAGGCCCTCGGCCAGCATGACGTGCAGCAGGCCATGGTAGAGCGCCACATCGGTGCCCGGGCGGATCTGCAGGAACAGGTCGGCGGTCTCGGCCGTCTCGGTGCGGCGCACGTCGACGACGATCCAGCGCTGGCCGGGGCGCGCGGCGCGGGCGTCCTCCATCCGGCGGAACAGGATCGGGTGCGCCCAGGCGGTGTTGCTGCCGGTGATGAAGACGGTGTCGGCATGCGCGACGTCCTCGTAGCTGCACGGCGGCGCATCGGCGCCGAGCGTCTTCTTGTAGCCCGCCACCGCGCTGGACATGCACAGCCGCGAGTTGGTGTCGATGTTGTTGGTGCCCAGCAGCCCCTTGGCGAGCTTGTTGAAGACGTAGTAGTCCTCGGTCAGCAGCTGGCCGGACAGGTACAGGCCCACCGCGTCGGGGCCGTGGCGCTCGACGGTGTCGGCGATGCGGCCGGCCGCGGTGTCGAGCGCGGTCGGCCAGTCGATGGCCTGCGGGGGGGTGCCACGCTGCAGCCGCTGCATCGGCTGCAGCAGCCGGCTGCCTCGGGTGATCGCCTCGCTGGCGGTCAGGTGCAGCGTGCTGCCCTTGGTGCACAGCCGGCCGAAGTTGGCCGGATGCTCGGGGTCGCCGCGCACGCCGGTGATCTGCGTGCCATCGGACTCGATGATCACGCCGCAGCCGACGCCGCAGTAGGGACAGGTGGAACGGGTCTGCATCATGGCGGTGAGCCTGTCTCGGGTTCGGTGTCTTGTCTTGTCTGGGGGTCAGGCCAGGGCGGGCGTCGCGCCGGTGCGGCCGAACATCAGGCGCTCGCGCATCTCGCCCAGCGTCGCGCCTTCCCGGATCAGGTCGAAATACCAGCTGCCGTCCGAGGTGTCGCCGTACAGGCAGGCGCCGACCAGCCGGTCTTCGCGCAGCACCAGCTTGCGGTAGACCCCGTCGGCTGGGGCAGACAGCAGGATCTCCCGGGTGTCCTCGCCGCCCATGAAGTCGCCGGCAGAGAACAGGTCGATGCCGGTGACCTTCAGCCGGGTCGCGGTCTGGCTGCCGGTGTAGCGGCCGACACCGGTCTCGCCCAGATGGGCGGCCAGAACCCGGGCCTGCTCGTACAGCGGCGCCACCAGACCGTAGGCGACGCCACGGTGGCTGGCGCATTCGCCCACCGCCCAGAGGCGCGCGTCCGTCACGGTCTGCATCGTGTCGCTGACGCGGATGCCGCCGCGGCCGTCATGGTCGCACAGCAGACCGGCCGCGCGCGCCAGCGCGGTGTTCGGGCGGATGCCTGCGGCCATCACCACCAGATCGGCCGAGATCTCACGGCCGTCCTTCAGTCGCAGTGCGCGCACCCGGCCGGCCTGGCCGTCCTCGGCGTTGCCCAGCAGCATCTCGGTCTGTGCCTGCAGCGCGAAGCGCAGGCCGCGCGCCTCGAGCGCTTGCTGCAGCAGTCGGCCGGCCGTCTCGTCGAGCTGGCGGTCGAGCAGCCACGCACCCAGATGCACCACGGTGACCTCCATGCCGCGCAGCTTCAGGCCGTTGGCCGCCTCCAGGCCGAGCAGGCCGCCGCCCACCACCACCGCATGGCGGCGGGTGCGCGCCGCCTCGATCATGGTCTCGGTGTCGGCGATGTCGCGGTAGGCGATGACGCCCTCGAGCTGGTGGCCAGGTACCGGCGGGATGAAGGGCGTCGAGCCGGTGGCCAGGATCAGCCGGTCGTAGCTGGCGCTGACCGCCGTGCCGTCGGCGCAGGTGGCGATGACCTGGCGGCGGGCCCGGTCGATCGTGGTGACGGTCGCGCCCAGATGCAGCGTGATGCCGTGCTGCGCATACCACGACAGCGGGTTCAGCACGATCTGGTCAAGCGTCTGCTCGCCGGCCAGAACCGGGCTGAGCATGATGCGGTTGTAGTTCGGGTGGGGCTCGGCGCCGAACACGGTGATGTCGTAGCGATCCGGCGCGATCTTCAGCAGCTCCTCGAGCGCGCGCACGCCGGCCATGCCGTTGCCGACCATCACGAGCTTCATCCTGGGCATTGCGAACTCCTGGCTGCGGGATCCCTGTTCAGGGTATTCCCATGTAAATTTGTATGGAACAAGTTGCATTCCCATTCACAATTCGTCCGCATGAGCTTTGATGTCGACATCGGACACACCAGCGCCACCGGGGTGCGGGAACACAACGAGGATTTCGCCGCTGCCGTGCGCGCCGGTGCGCAGGAGCCGGGTCGCGGCCTGATCGCGGCCGTGGCGGATGGCGTGTCGACCGGTGGACTGGGGCGCGAGGCTGCACAGACCACGGTCATGAGCCTGGTGCAGGATTTCCATGCCGCACCGGCCACCTGGGAGACGACGGTCGTCCTTGACCGCCTGATCGGTGCCCAGAACGCCTGGCTGGCCGATCACAACCGGCGCCGCGGCGGACCCGGTGGCGACCGCGCCTCCGGACTGACCACGCTGACGGCGCTGGCCCTGCAGGGTCACACCTGGACGCTCGCCCACGTCGGCGACACCCGGGCCTGGCTGCTGCGCGGGGGCGAGCTGCAGCAGCTCACCCAGGACCATGCCATCGATCATCCCGACTTCCGCAGTCAGCTCACCCGCGCGATCGGCCTCGATCTTGCGGTGCGCGCCGACTACCTCCAGGGCGAACTGCAGACCGGCGACATCCTCATGCTCACCACCGATGGTGTGCATGGCGTGCTCCGGCCCGAGCAGATCCGTGCGCTGCTGGCCACCGCACCGGCTCAGCTGGCCAGCGAGGCAGTCGTCAGGGCTGCGCTGGAGGCGGGCAGTCAGGACAACGTCACGGCACTTGTCATGCAAGTTCTGGGCCTGGAGCCGATGCGTCTGCAGGACACGCTGCTGCAGGCACGCCAGCTGCCGGTGCCGCCCCGCATGCGCCCGGGTGACACGCTCGATGGCTGGACCATCACCGCGATGGTGGCCGACACCGGCGTGCACCGGCTCTACCAGGCGCGCGATCCGGCCAGCCGCGAGCTGGTGGCGATCAAGACGCTGCACGAGTCGCGCGCCAGCGACCGCGAAGAGCAGGCGATGCTGGCCCATGAGGCCTGGCTGGGCCTGCAGGTGACCGACAGTGGCGCGCCGGGCTTCGTGCGGGTGCGTCAGGCCAAGGCGCCGAGCGCCTTCTACACTGTCTTCGACTGGCACAGCGGCCACACGCTGGAGCAGCTGCTGGCCGATGAGCGTCGCTTCGCGATCCCCGAGGTGGTGCAGGGTGGGCTGACGGTGTGCCGCGCGCTCGGGCGGCTGCACCGGATTGGTGTGATCCACCGCGACATCAAGCCCGGCAACCTGCATCTGGGCGAGGACGGCCAGTGGCGGGTGCTCGATCTGGGCGTGGCGGTGTCGGGGCGCGAGCCGGCGTCCACGCGCACGTTGCATGCGGGCACGCCCAGCTACATGAACCCGGAGCAGTGGGAGGGCGATGCCGGGCGCGCCGCCGAGCCCGGCAGCGACCTGTTTGCGCTGGGCGTGACGCTTTACCAGTGGCTGACCGGCCGGCTGCCCTATGGCGAGATCGAGCCGTGGCAGACGGCGCGCTTTCGGCGCGACCCCGTGGCGCCCTCGCGGTTGCGCCCGGAGGTGCCGATCTGGCTCGATCATGTGGTGATGAAGGCGATCGCGCGCGACGCGCGTCAGCGCTTCGAGACGGCCGAGGAGTTCGCGCTGGCGCTCGAGCGCGGTGCGTCACGGCCGCTCAATGCGCCCCAGGCCACGCCGCTGGTGCGGCGCGATCCGGCCTGGGCCTGGAAGGTCACCTGCGTGATCTCGCTGATCTTCAACGTGATGCTGGTGATCTGGCTGCTGTTCCTGCCGCGCTGAGCGGCAGGGGAACAGCCGCGGGTGCGCGGCGACCTCAGGCGGCCCGGCGGGCGCCCGAGGTGCCGACGCTGGTCGGCGTGCCGCGGGCGCGACCACCCTTCTCGGCCCAGGTGCGGGTCCAGCGGATCTGCACGATGCGCAGCATCACCAGCATCGCCACCGCCAGCACGGCGAAGGCGACGAAACCCCACAGGTAGGTGCCGTGATGCTGCTTGGACAGGCCCATCGCGTTCGGGATGAAGCCACCGCCCAGGGCACCGACCTCGCCGATCATCGAGCCGGCCACCGCAGTGGCCAGCGGCCAGCGCAGCGGCACCAGCTGAAACAGCGCGCCGTTGCCCGCGCCCAGCGCAGCAAAGCACAGCATGAACAGCAGCGTGGTCACGGCCAGAGAGGTGCCGGCGAAGCCGCAGGCCACCAGCGAGATCGCCACCAGCACCAGCACGCCGCTGAGGGTGTTGATGCCACCGATGCGGTCGGAGATGTAGCCGCCGACGACGCGCACGCCCGAGCCCATCACGGTGGCCAGCATCGTCAGCTGGCCGGCCTCGACCTTCGTGACCTTGAACTGGTCGTAGAAATAGGTTGGCAGGAAGCTGGCCAGGCCGATGAAGCCCCCGAAGGTCACCACATAGATCAGGCTGAAGGACCAGCCGTCGGCCTCGAACAGGCAGGCGATGTGCTCGCGGAAGGTCTGATGCTCGACATCGGGCGGCTCCTTCGCGGCGAACCACATCACCAGCATCGGCAGGATCATCGTGCAGGCGGCCAGGCCGTAGACGGTCGGCCAGCCGAACTTCGCCGCCAGCGGCGGCGCGAACAGCACGGCCAGCACCGTGCCTGAATTGCCTGCACCGGCGATGCCCATCGCCAGACCTTTGTACTTCGGCGGATACCAGCCACTGCCCAGGCTCAGCGCCACGCCGAAGGAGGCGCCGGCGATGCCCAGCAGCACGCCCATGGCCAGCACCTCGTCGTAGGTGTCGACCATCATGTAGCCGAAGGACAGCGCCGCCACGATCAGGCTCATCTCGACCATGGCGGCGTTCTTGCGGCCGATGTACTGCGCCAGCACGCCCAGCGGGAAGCGCATCAGCGCACCGGCCAGGATCGGCACCGAGATCATGAAGCCCTTCTCTGCGGCACTCAGGTTGAAGCTCTCGCTGATGAACGGGGCCATCGCGCCGTTCAGGACCCAGATCGCGAAGCAGAAGTCGAAATACAGGAAGGAGGCCGCCAGCGTCGGCCAGTGGCCAGCCTTGGCGAAGGACTTGAAGTCGGACATCGGAGTGGAGGGTGCGGTGTGGGATGGCTCCGTCGCGGGCGCAGGGATCTGCGGCGCGGAGGCCTGTGCGGGTGCTCTGGCTGCACCATGCGGTCCGGCGGCGGACCGGGGCCGGCATGCAGCGCCGGCGGATCGCTGCTGTGCGACCGTCCCGGCGATCAAGCATCTTCCATGCCGGCACCCGGACGGTGCATGCCTGGCGTGGTGCGTGCTTAGTGTTCGACCACAAGAACGATCCCCTCCTGGTTCAAGACACTCAAGACATGCTGAAGATCCTTGCCGTGGCTCCGGCGCAGCCCGATGCGCCGACCCTCGTGACCGACCTGGAATCCAACGGACTGCAGGTCTGCGCCCGCTGCACATGCGCCGGCATGGTGCGCGAGGCGGTGCGTCATGCACCAGACATGGTCATCGTCTGGGATCCCCACCCTGGCGAGGAGCTGTTCGAGGCGGCGCGGCTGCTCGAGTCGGCCGCGCCCGCGCCAGTGCTGGTGTTCACCAGCGACGTGCGCGCCGAGACGATGGAGACCGCGATTGCCTCGGGCATCGACGGCTGGGTGGTCAACGGCTATGCGGCCGGGCGGCTGCGGCCGCTGATCCAGTTCACGAGCGCGCGCCATCGCCAGATCCGCCAGATGCGCGAGGAACTCGGCGACCTGAAGCGCCGTCTCGAGGAGCGCAAGCTGGTCGACCGCGCCAAGGGCATCCTGATGAGCGCGCGCCAGATCAGCGAGGACGAGGCCTTCCGGCTGCTGCGCTCGGCCTCGATGCATGCCAAGCTGCGCATCGGCCAGGTCTCGCAGCAGGTGATCGACTCGGCCCATTATGCGGAGGCGATCAACCGGGCGGGTCGGCTGCGCATGCTGTCGCAGCGCATCGTCAAGCTCTACGCGCTGGCGGCGGTGGGGGTCGAGACGGCGGGCTCGCGCGCGCTGCTGGGTGACTCGGTCACCCAGGTCGACCAGAGCCTGTCGGTGCTGGCGCGGACCCTGTCGCAGCCCACGTTCGGTGATCTGGTCGGTGCGGTGCAGGGCACCTGGGCGACGGTGCAGGCCGGGCTGGGCGGGGTGCCGGTGAGCTCGCGCACCGCGCTGCTCGACCAGGAGGCCGAGCGGCTGCTGGAGCTGTCGGACCGGCTGACCCAGGCGCTGGAGAATGCCGGGCTGACGCCGTCGCTGCATGTCATCAATGTCTCGGGGCGCCAGCGCATGCTGGTGCAGCGCCTGGCCAAGCTGGCGCTGCTGCGCAGCGGCCCGGCGATCGCGCCCGGCGAGCCGCTGCCGGTCGATCTGGCCCCCACCGCCGAGGCCTTCGAGCGTGGTCTGGCCTACCTGCATGAGATTCCGTTGTCGACGCCGCTGATCCGCGAGGGGCTGGCTCAGGCGGAAGCCACCTGGCGCGACATGCTGGCCGCGGTGCGTGCCGGTGCGCAGCAGGGCGCGCGCGTCACGCTGGCGGCCAGCAGCGAGTCGCTGCTGGAGCTGTTCGACGCGCTGACGCGCGAGTACGAGCAGAGCATGCAGATGCTGATGGGGTGAGCGGTGAGGCTTCACGGCCCGTGCTGATCCGCGTCAGCGTCGGGCGCGAGGCGCTGCTTATCATCCCCGGATGAGCATTTCCGCGCTGTCCGACCTCTCCGATGCCGTCGTGCTTCCTGTCGCACTGAACGAGGGCCTTGTCGATCTGCTGCTGGTCGACGGCGCGATGGCGACCCTGAAGCGGGCCGAGGACGGCCGCCATGTCTGGGTCAGCCCGTCCTGGCAGGCGTGGGTCGGTGCCGAAGAACGATGGCCCCAGCCGGTGGCCAACGCGATCCAGGCGGCCGACGCGCGGGCGCTGGCCAGCGGGCAGCCGATGTCGGTCGACGACCATGTGTTCGAGCGCACTGGCGGGCGGCGCATCGAGCTGCGTGCGGTGCGCCGGGTGCTGCAGGGCCTGGCTGGCGAGCGGCTGCTGCTGACGCTGTGGCGCGACGTGACCGCGGTGCGGCGCGAGTCGCTGCAGCTGCAGCAGGCGCTGGGCCAGATCGAGCGGCTGCAGCAGGCGATCGAGGCGATGCGCCGCCAGCACGAGCAGGGCCTGGACCGGCCGGGCGAGCTGTTCCGGCGCGAGCATTTCGAGGAGCACCTGCGCCGCGAGGCCGCGCTGTCGCAGCGCGAGCACCGCGAGTTCGCGCTGGTGCTGCTGGCGATCGACCGCATCGAGGCGATGCGCCAGAGCCACGGTGAGGCGGCGGTGCAGCGCACCGTCGAGATGATGGGCCACCTGATGCGCACCAACACCCGGGCGATGGACGTGCTGTCCCAGCTCGGGGACGGGCGCTTCGCGATCCTGCTGTCCGGCGTCGGCCTGGCCACCGCCCATGCGCGCATGGAGCATCTGCGTCGTGCCTGTGCCACCCAGGTGGTGGTGCAGGACGGCTGCAGCCTGGGCTTCGAGATCTCGATCGGCATCGCCAGCTTCCCGCACACCGCCGCGACGCTGGCCGAGCTCAGCCAGGCGGCGGTGCGGGCGCTGACCGATGCGCGGCTGCGCGGGGGCAACCGCATCGCGCTGGCTTCGATCCGGCTGGGCGAGACCTCGGTGGTCTGAGCGATGCGGGCGGCCGGCTCAGTCGGCCGCCGCCTGCCGCAGCGTCTCGCTGACCGGCCGCTGCAGCACGCCACGCAGGCTCCACCAGCCCGCCAGCCCCGCCATCAGCGCACCGGCGGCGGTGCCGGCCAGCGGCACCCAGGGCGAGGGCGTCCAGTCAAAGCCGAAGACCTGACGCGCCAGCGCCCAGCTCACCGCCACCGCTGCCAGCGCCGCCAGCAGCCCGGCCAGCGCACCCAGGCCAAGCAGCTCGGTGCGCTGCACCTGGCGCAGCAGCGCGCTGCCGGCGCCCATCGCACGCAGCAGCGCGAACTCCCGGGCGCGCGATTCCCGGGTGGCGCTGACGGCGGCGAACAGCACCAGCAGGCCGGCCGCCAGCGTGAAGCCGAACAGGAACTCGACCGCGCGGACCACCTGGTCGAGCACCTTCTGCACCTGCGCGATCTGCTGCGACACGTCGACCACCGTCAGGTTGGGGAAGTCGCGCGCCAGCTGCGCATCGAATCCGGCCCGCGCCGGCGCCCGCAGCGCCGAGATGTAGGTCGCCGGCAGCTCCGGCAGGGCCGCGCGCGGGAACATCACGAAGAAGTTGACCCGCATCGAGCCCCAGTCGACCCGGCGCAGGCTGGTGATGCGCGCCTCCACCACCGTGCCGGCGATGTCGAAGCCCATGCGGTCGCCCAGCTTCAGGCCGAGCGTGCGCGCCAGGCCGTCCTCGACGCTCAGCCCGTCGGCCTCGTCGGCCTGCCAGCGCCCGCCTGCCAGCGTGTTGTGCGCGGGCAGCGTGGCGGCATGGCTGAGGTTGAACTCGCGCTCGACCAGGCGCTGCGCCCGGTCGTCGGAGAAGCTGGCCGGGCTGACCGCCCGGCCGTTGATCGTGGTCAGCCGGCCGCGGATCATCGGGTACCAGTCGTAGCCGCTGACGCCGGCCTGCTCGATCGTGCGGCGGAAATCTGCGGCCTGGTCGGGCTGGATGTTGATGATGAAGCGGTCCGGCGCGTTGGCCGGCGTGGCCGCGCGCCAGCTGTCGATCAGATCGGTGCGCATCAGCACCAGCACCATCAGCGCCATCAGGCCGATGGCCAGCGCGCTGACCTGCAGCACCGCCAGCGCCGGGCGGGCGCCGATCTGCCGTGTGGCCAGCGCCAGCCAGCGTGGCGCGCCGACCTCCGGCACCGCGCGGCGCAGCAGCCGCACCGCCAGCCAGGCCACGCCGGCGAAGAGGGCCCAGGCCGCCGCGAAGCCGCCGACCGCGATCGCGCCGAGCTGGGCGTCGTCGGCCACCGACATCAGCAGCGCGGCGTAGCCCGCCAGCCCGGCGCCGAGCACGCCCAGCGAGGTCGGCCGCAGTCCGCCCAGATCGCGGCGCAGCACCCGCAGCGGCGGCACGCGCGCGAGCTGCAGCACCGGCGGCAGCCCGAAGGCCGCCAGCAGCACCAGGCCGGTGCCCAGGCCGAACAGGCCCGGGCGCAGGCTGGGCGCGGGCAGGTCGCTCTCGACCAGTCCGGCCAGCAGCCGCACGAAGACCTCATGCACCGCCAGGCCCAGCAGCACGCCCAGCACGCTGGCGGCCAGGCCGACCATCAGCAGCTCCAGCGCATAGATGGCGGCGATGCGCCGCTGCGACAGGCCCAGCACCCGCATCAGTGCGCAGGCGTCCAGGTGACGCGCCGCGAAGCCGCGCGCGGCGATGCCGACCGCCACCGCCGCCAGCAGCGCCGCCAGCACCGCCACCAGCTGCAGGAACTGGCGGGCCCGGTCCAGCGCCTGGCGCATTTCCGGGCGGGCGTTCTCGATCGACTCGATGCGCACGCCGCGCAGCCGGCTGGCCTCGATCGCAGCCTCGGTCCAGGCGACGAAGCCGCGCACCGCGGTCTGGCGCCGCTCGCCCTCGGGCGCGGCCACCGCCAGGCGCCAGCTCACCCGGCTGGCGGGCTGGATCAGGCCGGTCGAGTCGAGATCGGCCTCGGCCATCAGCACCCGAGGCGCGAAGCTGAGGAAGCCGGCATCGCGGTCCGGCTCGGCGCGCAGCAGCGCGCCGATGCGCAGGCCGCGCTCGCCCAGCATCAGCGTGTCGCCGACCGTCAGCCCCAGGCTGTCGAGCACCGCGGCCTCGGCCCAGACCTCGCCGGCCTGCGGGCCCTGGCGGCGGATCTCGGTCGGACCCTCGGCGCGCAGCGCCACCTGCAGCTCGCCGCGCAGCGGATAGGTGCTGGCCACCGCCTTGACCGAGACCAGCCGGATCGCGCCGCCGCGCGCGTCGGGCGCACGCGCCATGCTGGGGAAGCGGGCGCTGGTGGCGCGCTGCAGGCCCATGCGCCGTGCGGTGTCGTCGAAGGTCGCCGGCAGGGGCTGGTCGCTGGCGATGACCGCGTCGCCGCCGAGCATCGTCAGCGCGTCGCGCGACAGTCCGGCCGCCAGCCGGTCGGCGAAGAAGCCGACCGCGCACAGCGCCGCCACCGCCAGCGCGACAGCCACCAGCATCAGCCGCAGCTCGCCGGCGCGGAAGTCGCGCAGCAGCTGGCGCCAGGCCAGGGTCGTGATTGCCGGGGGGCGAGGCGGCGGAACGGTCGCGGGGCGGGCGGGCAGGGCAGTGGCGCTCATGGTGTCCGGACCTTACACCAGGGCTTGTGGCGCTTCAGAACGCAGCGTGCAAAGTCGCAGAACATCACGGGGTGCCGGCCATGCTGCAATGGATTCACCATGAACACCTCGCTGCCCACCCTCTATCTGTCCCACGGCTCCCCGATGATCGCGATCGAGGATTCGCCGGCGGCCCGCTTTCTCGACCGGCTCGGCCCGGTGATCGAGCGCACCTTTGGCCGGCCGCGGGCGGCGCTGGTGGTGTCGCCGCATTCCTCGACCCGCCAGCCGATGGTGCTGGCCGGTGCGCGCCATCCGGCGATTCACGACTTCGGGGGCTTTCCGGCCGAGCTGTACGCGCAGCGCTATGACGCGAAGGGCGCGCCGGCCCTGGCGCTTCAGGCCTCCCGGCTGCTGGCCGCGGCCGGCATCGAGGCGCCGGCGGTCGAGGCCGAGGGCCTCGATCACGGCATCTGGACGGTGATGAAGCGCGCCTGGCCGGGCGCCGAGGTGCCGGTGGTGCCGCTGACGCTGGTGCCGACGGCCTCGCCGGCGCAGCAATGGGCGATCGGTGCGGCACTGGCGCCGCTGGCCGCCGAGGGCGTGCTGGTGATCGGCAGCGGCGCGATGACGCACAACCTGCGCCGCTTCTTCGGCCTGCGCGGTCAGCCCGAGGCCACCGCGCCGGATGTGGTCGCCTTCCAGGACTGGGTGCGCGACCGCGCCGCCGCGCGCGACTGGCCGGCGCTGTTCGACTACCGCCGCCAGGCGCCCGAGGCCGCGCAGCAGCATCCGACCGACGAGCACTGGCTGCCCTTCTATGTCGCGGCCGGTGCGGGCGGCGACACGCCGGGCGTGCGCATCCACGACAGCGTCGACGCCGGCGTGCTGGCGATGGACGGCTACGCCTTCGGCCCGCAGGCCGAGCGGCTCAACGCGGCACTGCAGGCCGCCTGAGCGACGATCCGGCCCGGCCCCGACGCGATCAGGCCGGATTGTCCAGATCGATGAAGCGGTGTTGCAGGCCGAACTCGGCCGCGACCCGCGCCCCCAGCGCCTGCGCGCCGTAGCGCTCGGTGGCGTGGTGGCCGCAGGCGAGGAAGGCGCAGCCGGTCTCGCGCGCGATGTGCGCCTGCGGCTCGGAGATCTCGCCGGTCAGGTAGACATCGGCGCCGGCGGCGATCGCCGCCTCGAAGTAGCCCTGGGCGCCGCCGGTGCACCAGGCCACGCGCCGCACCGGCCGGCCGTCGCCGGGCGCGACGACGGGCGGCCGGTCCAGCGTGGCCTGCACGCGCGCCGTCAGGTCCGCGAGCGAGCAGGGGCCGCCCGCTGGCGCACCGATCAGCCCGAGCGCCTTGTCGCCGAAGCTGCCCTCCACCGTCAGGCCCAGCTCGGCGCCCAGCCGGGCGTTGTTGCCGACCTCCGGGTGCGCGTCCAGCGGCAGGTGGTAGGCGTAGAGGCTGATGTCGTGCGCCAGCAGCGCAGCCAGCCGGCGCTTCATCCAGCCGGTGACCCGGCCGTCCTGGCCGCGCCAGAACAGGCCGTGATGCACGACGATGGCGTCGGCGCCTTCGGCCGCGGCGGCCTCGATCAGCGCCAGGCTGGCGGTCACGCCGCTGACCAGACGTCGCACCTGGCGTCGGCCCTCGACCTGCAGGCCGTTGGGACCATAATCCGAAAAACGTCCGCTTTCGAGCAGCCGGTCCATCCAGCCTGCCAGCGCATCGCGGTCCGCGCCGCCGTCCTCGATCATCAGGTTCTCAGCCATCTCTCACTCCCGGTTGCTTCATTTCATGCGCAGGCTCTGGCTCATATTCTCGCAGGCGGTCACGGTGGCGTTGGCCGCCGTCTTCGTGCTGGCCACGCTCAAGCCCCAGTGGCTGGGCGGGCGCCCGGGCAGCGCACCGGTGCAGTTCAGCGTCATCCAGGCCGCGCCGCTGCCGCTGGACGGCGCGAGCAGCCCCGGCAGCTACGCGCCGGCCGCGCGGCGTGCCTCGCCTTCGGTGGTGAGCGTGATGACCTCGGCGGCCGAGAGCACGGCCAGCGCCAGCGACGCCCTGCGCCGCCATTTCGGCGACCCGGACGGCGGCGGCAGTGCGGGCACCGGCTCGGCGGTCATCGTCTCGCCGGACGGCTATCTGCTGACGAACAACCATGTCATCGACAACGCCGAGCAGATCGAGATCGGCCTGGCCGACGGCCGGCGCATCGCGGCCAAGGTGGTCGGTACCGATCCGGACAGCGATCTGGCGGTGCTGAAAGTCGATCTCGGCGGCCTGCCAGCGATCACCTTCGGCGATGCCGATGCGCTGCAGGTCGGCGACATCGTGCTGGCCATCGGCAATCCGTTCAACGTCGGCCAGACGGTGACCTCGGGCATCGTCAGCGCGGTCGGTCGCAGCGGCCTGGGGCTGAACACCTTCGAGAACTTCATCCAGACCGATGCGGCGATCAACCCAGGCAACTCCGGCGGCGCGCTGGTCGACATCAATGGCCAGCTGCTGGGCATCAATACCGCGATCTATTCGCGCTCGGGCGGCAGCATGGGCATCGGCTTCGCGATTCCGGTGGCCACCGCGCGCCAGGTGATGGAGGGCCTGATCACCGAGGGCGTGGTCACCCGCGGCTGGATCGGCGTGCAGCCCAGCGACCTGACCCGCGACATGGCCGAGTCCTTCGGGCTGGAGGTCGAGCGCGGCGTGCTGATCACCGGCGTGCTGCAGGACGGTCCGGCCAGCGCGGCCGGCGTGCAGCCGGGCGACGTGGTGGTCAAGGTGGCCGGCACCCCGGTGATGAACACCGCGCAGCTGCTGGATGCGGTGGCCGGGCTGAAGCCCCAGACCCAGGCGGTGCTGTCGGTGCACCGCGGCCGCCAGCAGCTCGAGCTGACGGTGCGCGTGGCGCAGCGGCCCAAGGCGCGCACCGCGCGCAGCCCTTCCGGATCAGGACGCTGAGGAGTCCGGGGCGGCCGAATACTTCATGAAGAAGCCCGCCGCCCAGATGCCGACCTCGTAGAGCAGGCCCATCGGCACCAGCAGCGCGACCATCGACACCGCATCCGGCGGCGTCACCAGGCCGGCCACCGCGGCGGCGGCGACCCAGAAGTAACGCCGCCACTCGCGCAGCTGCTCGACGGTCACCACCCCCAGGCGCGCCAGCACCACCACCGCCACCGGCACCTCGAAGGCCACGCCGAAGGCGATGAACATCGTCAGCACGAAGTCGAGGTAGGCCTCGATGTCCGGGCTGACGGCCACCGAGGCCGGCGCCATCTTCTGGATCGCCGGAAAGGCCTGGCCGAACACGAAGAAGTAGCAGAAGGCCACGCCGAGGTAGAACAGGATCGTGCTGCTGGCCACCAGCGGCAGCACCAGGCGCTGCTCGTGACGGTACAGGCCCGGCGCCACGAAGGCCCAGACCTGGTAGAGCACCCAGGGCAGCGCGACGCCGAGGCCGGCCAGCAGCGTGACCTTGATCGGGATCAGGAAGGGCGAGACGACGCCGACGGCGATCATCTTCGAGCCTTCCGGCAGCGACTTCACCAGCGGCAGCGCCAGCAGGTCATAGACCTGGGACGGGCCGGGATAGAGACACAGCAGGATGAAGATGGCGCCGACGCCGTAGACCGAGTGCAGCAGGCGGTCGCGCAGCTCGATCAGGTGGCTGACGAAGGGCGCTTCGGTCCCGGCGAGCTCGTCGGGTTGGGGGTCTGGACTCGAACTCACGATGGGGTGGTGACGCAAGGAGAAGTCCCGCCAGGCGGGACGGATGATCAGACGCTGCGGCGCGGCGGACGAAAGCGCGCGACCCGCGCGGCGCCGGACTGCACATGCCGGCGCACGCCTTCGCGCTGCTTGTACCACTGCGGAATGGCGCCACGCTTGACGCGCCATTTCTTGCGCGGGTGCACATGGGTCGGCAGCGCTGGCGAGCTGTCCCACTCGTAGGGCTCGTAGGTCGGGGCGCTGTCGTCGTCCGTGCCGGTGCTGCCCGGGCCGCTCAGGGCCGCGTTGATCTGGCCGGTGGCCGAGTCCAGGCCCGAGGAGACCGACTGGCCGACATCGCGCGCGGCGGTCTCGAACTCGCGGCGCACCTTGTTGAGCTCGTCGAGCTCCATCGAGCGATTGACTTCGGCCTTGACGTCGGCGACATAGCGCTGCGCGCGGCCGATCAGCGTGCCCGCCATGCGCGCCACCTTGGGCAGCCGCTCCGGGCCGATCACGATCAGCGCGATGCCGGCCACCAGCATCAGCTTCGAAATGCCTATGTCGAGCATTCAGGGGTTCCCGAGGAGATCCGGTTCAGCGGATCACGGCTTGGTGCGGGCCTCGACGTCGATCGCCTGGCTGTTGTCGACGCGCTTCTCGGCGACCTGCGCGGTGGCGGTCGGCTGGGCGGCTGCGTCGGCGGCCGGCTTGTCGCCGTCCTTGACGCCATCCTTGAAGCCCTTGACCGCCGAGCCGAGGTCGGAGCCGATGTTCTTGAGCTTCTTCGTGCCGAAGACCAGCACGATGATGACGAGGAAGATGATCAGGTGAGTGGTGGACAGGCCCATGAGGGTGCTCCGTGAGTGCTGCGGGTGCGGTGAATGGTCGGGATTCTAGGTGGGGTGTCTCAGCCCTGTTTCCAGGGGCGCGGACCGCCCATGACATGCATGTGGAGGTGGTAGACCTCCTGCCCGCCGTCCGGGCCGGTGTTGATCACCGTGCGCAATCCGTTGTCGGCGCCGTGCTCGCGCGCCAGCTTCGGCGCCAGCAGCGCCATGCGGCCCAGCAGCGCCTGGTGGCGCGGCTCGGCGTCGGCCAGCGTGGCGATGTGCTCGCGCGGGATGATCAGCAGGTGGACTGGCGCGGCCGGGCGGATGTCCTTGAAGGCGATCAGCTCGTCGTCCTCGTGGACCTTCTGCGCGGGAATCTCGCCGGCGGCGATGCGGCAGAAGATGCAGGTCGGGTCGTGGCTCATGGCGGCAGCTCCGTCGATGCGTGCGTCGATGCGTGAAAGGGGGCGGTGCGGCTCAGCGCGGCCGGCTGGCGAACTCGGCCAGGCCCGACAGGCCCTCGCGGCGCTCGAGCTCGGCGATCACCTGCGCCGGTGTCAGACCGAACTGCGCCAGCGCGACGATGCTGTGGAACCACAGGTCGGCGACCTCGTAGACGATCTTGGCCGGGTCGCCGTCCTTGGCGGCGATGACCACCTCGGTGGCCTCCTCGCCGACCTTCTTCAGGATGGTGTCGGTGCCCTTGTGGAACAGGCGCGCGACATAGCTCCTGTCCGGGTCGCCGCCGCGGCGCGAGGCGATCACCTCGGCCAGTCGGGCCAGGCTGTCGGTCGAGGAGAGGGGGGCGGCATCGGTCATCGGGGCGGGGGCGCTGGCGCTCATGAGCGGTAGATGGTGGCGGGATCCTTCAGGACCGGGTCGACGGCCTGCCAGGTGGGCTGGCCGTCGGCGCCGGTGCGCAGTTCCTCGAAGAAGCAGGAATGGCGGCCGGTGTGGCAGGCGATGCCGGGCTCGTGGCCGAGCTGGGTGATGCGCAGCAGCACCACGTCCTGGTCGCAGTCGATGCGGATCGAATGCACCTTCTGCACATGGCCCGATTCCTCGCCCTTGTGCCAGAGGCGCTGGCGCGAGCGGCTCCAGTAGACCGCCTCGCCGAGCTCGGCGGTGCGCGCCAGCGCCTCGCGGTTCATCCACGCGAACATCAGCACGTCGCCGCTGTCTTTTTCCTGCGCGATCACCGGCACGAGGCCGTCGGCAGTCCAGGTGATTCTTTCCAGCCAGTCCATGGCGGTGGAGTGTAGCAACCGTCACGAAGCGGTCCGCGACGAGTCCATGACAATCGGGGCATGACGACCGATCTGCACACCGCCGCTTCCGCCGCTTTCCTGTCCTCTGCGCCTGTCCAGCCGCTTGCGCTGACGCTGGGCGACGCGCTGGGCATCGGCCCGGAGATCATCGTGCGCGCCTGGCGCGAGGGCCGCGTCGGCGCGGGCGTGGTGGTCATCGGCGAGCCCGCGGTGCTGCGCCGGGCCGCGCGCGCGCTGCGCCGCCTCGACGATGTGCCCGAGGTGCCGATCGCGGTGATCGACGCGGTGGCCGATCTGGCCGAGGTGCCGCCGGGGGCGCTGCCGGTGCTGCTGCCCCGCCACCGGGAGCCCGCGCTGGCCGAGGCGCCGTGGGGCACGGTCGACGCGCGCGCCGGCCGGCTGGCGGCGGCGTGCATCCGCGACGCGGTCGCGCTGGCGATGCGCGGCGAGATCGCCGGCCTGGTGACCGCGCCGATCCACAAGGAGGCGCTGGCCGCCGCCGGCGAGCCCTTTCCCGGGCACACCGAGCTGCTGGCCGACGAGAGCGCGCGCCATGGCCGTCCGGCCGACGTGCGCATGATGCTGGCCAATGAGGAGCTGCGCACGGTGCTGGTCACCATCCACTGCGCGCTGCGCGAGGCCATCGACCGGGTGAGCTTCGATGCGGTGCTGTCGACGCTGCGCATCAGCCACGCCTCGGCGGCGCTGTGGGGGCAGCCGCGCCCGCGCATCGCGGTGGCGGGGCTCAATCCGCATGCGGGCGAGGGCGGGCTGTTCGGCCGCGAGGAGATCGAGATCATCGCGCCGGCGATCGCCGCCGCCCGCGCCGAGGGCATCGACGCGCAGG
>JBJOPV010000028.1:0-22015 GCA_046050625.1 Pseudomonadota bacterium | reverse complement strand
CAGGTCGCCGTCGCGCGCGATGCCCAGATCGCGGGCGATCGCCAGGCCGGTCAGGCGATGGTCGCCGGTGACCATGACGGTGCGGATGCCGGCGCGGCGGCATTGCGCCACCGCCTCGCGTACTTCCTCGCGCGGCGGGTCGATCTGGGCGGCCAGGCCGAGCAGCCGCGCCCGGCCCTGGAGGGCCGCGAAGCCGTCCGAGGCGTCGGGCACCGCCGTCTCCACCACCGCGAAGGCCAGCACCCGCCAGGCGCGCGCCGCCATCGCCTCGGCCTGGGCGCGGGCGCGTGCATGCAGGGCCTCGTCCTCGGGGCGGCACAGCCGCAGCACCGCCTCCGGCGCGCCCTTGATCCACACCTGTGCGCCGTTCCAGGTCGCCATCATCTGGGTGTCGGCGTCGAAGGGCAGCTCGGCATGGCGCGGGGTGGCCGCCCGCAGCGCGGCTCCGTCCCGGCCGGCCTTGGCGGCCAGCACTTGCAGCGCGCCTTCGGTCGGATCGCCCAGCACCGTCCAGCCGCCGTGCTCGCCGGCCTGCGACCGCGGTGCGACCCGCTCCGCGTCATTGCACAGCACCGCCGCGTCGAGCAACGGTGCCAGCACCGCGTCGTCGGCGTCGATCGCGGTCTCGCCGACCCGCAGCCGGCCCTCGGGCCGGTAGCCGATGCCTTCGACGGTCACCTCGCGGCCATCGGGCAGCCACAGGCCGACCACCGTCATCTCGTTGCGGGTCAGCGTGCCTGTCTTGTCGGTGCAGATCACGGTGACCGCGCCGAGCGTCTCCACCGCCGAGAGCCGGCGGATGATCGCGCCCCGCCCGGCCATGCGCTGCATGCCCACCGCCAGCGCGATGGTCATCGCCACCGGCAGGCCCTCGGGCACCATCGACACCATCTGGCTGATGGCGACCATCAGCACCTCGGACAGCGGCAGCGCGCGCCACCACCCCAGCAGCACCACCAGCACGAACAGGCCGAGCGAGGCGGCCACCAGCAGGCGGCCGAAATGCGCCAGGCGCCGCTCCAGCGGGGTCTTCGGCTCCTCGGCGCCCTCGGTCAGGCCGGCGATGCGGCCGACCTCGGTGCGGCTGCCTGTGGCCACCACCAGCGCGCGGGCACGGCCGGTGGTCACATGGGTGCCAGCATGCAGCATGCCGTGGCGGTCGGCCAGGCCGGCCTCGACCGGCACCGCCGCGGCCGACTTGGCCACCGGCACCGATTCGCCGGTCAGCGCCGCCTCGGCCGCCTGCAGCCGTGCGTGATCAAGCACCCGGGCGTCGGCGGCGACCGCGTCGCCGGCGGCCAGCAGCATCAGGTCGCCGGGCACCAGCTCGCGCGCGGCCACCACCTGCTCGGCACCGTCGCGCAGCACCCGCACCTGCAGCGCCGACAGCCGGCGCAGCGCGGCCATCGAGCGCTCGGCGCGGCCTTCCTGCAGCGTGCCGATCAGCGCGTTGACCAGCACCACCGCCAGGATCACGCCAGCATCGCCCTGGTGGCCGAGCGCCACCGCCAGCGCCGCAGCGACGAACAGGATGGCGATCAGCGGGCTGGCGAACTGCCGCGCGAAGGTGCGCCACAGCGGCCTGGGCGGTGCCTCGGGCAGTGCGTTCGGGCCGTGCTCGTCGAGCCGGCGCGCGGCGATGTCGGCTGGCAGGCCGAGCTCGGCATGGCTCTCGAGGCGCTGCACCACCTGGTCTGGCGCGAGCGCATGCCAGACCGGCCTGTCAGGGCGCGGGGGGATGAGGTGGGCAGGGCGGAAGGGTGTCGGTGCGGGCACGCCAGGTTCTCCTTTGCTCCGGAGGGTTCCCGGAGGGTGGGGGGAAGTTCTGCCGTGGGCGCATCGGCGAGGGGGAATCGGACGGCGCCTTGACCTGAGTCAATCTCAGGTGTCGAGCGTCGCGCCGGCCAGCAGGACCTGCTGGGGGGTGCTGGCCATCGCGAGCTTGCGGTAGGCGCCGCGGATGTGCTCGTTGACCACCTGGCCTTTCATGCCCATCAGCCGCGCGATCTCTTTCACGGTGAAGCCCTTGCTGATCTGCAGCAGCACCTCGCTCTCGCGGGGCGTGAGGGCGCGAGCGTCGCCCTCGGACCGATCCTGGACACGAAGAAAGGCCAGCATGCGCCGCGCCATCGACGGCGACAACGGCGGCTGGCCGCGCACGATGCGCTGCAGCTCCTCGACCAGCACCTCGAAGCGGTCTTCCTTGAGCAGATAGCCGCTGGCGCCGCACTGCAGCGCCGGGAACAGGTGGTCGTCGTCGGAATGCAGCGTCGTGGCGATGCGGATGGCCGGATAGCCGGCCAGCCGGGCCAGCAGCGTCAGGCCGGCCTGCTCGGGCTGCTCCAGGTCGCACAGGATCAGCCGGAAGGCGTCGGTGCCCTGGCCCTGCAGATCGAGCGCGTTGCTGGCGGCCTCGAGGCCAGCGGCCTCGACGAAGCTCAGCTCGTCGCTGAAGCTCTCGCGCACGACGCGCGTCAGGAAGCCTCGGGCGACGGCATTGTCCTCGACGATCAGCACGCGGATGGGCATGGGTGCGGTTCCTGGCAAGGCGCCTTCTGGCGCTGGAGTGGGCAAGTCCAGGATTATCGGCGCAGGCATCGGGGAGCGGCAGTACCCCATCCCCCGGGTCCGGGCTGTCGCCCCCGGATGCGCGGGTACGCCAGTCGGTGCCTACAATCGGCTTCATGAGAATACTGGTCGCCAATGATGATGGGTACCTTGCGCCGGGGCTGCATGCGCTGGTCGAGGTCTGCCGAAGCTTCGGCGAGGTCGATGTGGTGGCACCCGAGCAGAACGCCAGCGGCACCTCCAACTCGCTGTCGCTGCACCGGCCGCTGTCGGCCTGGCGGGCCGACAGCGGGGTGAGGGTGGTCAACGGCACGCCCTCGGATTGCGTGCATGTCGCGCTGACCGGCCTGCTCGCGCACCGCCCGGACCTGATCGTCTCGGGCATCAACAACGGCCCCAACCTGGGCGACGACACGATCTACTCCGGCACCGTCGCGGCGGCCACCGAGGGCTATCTGTTCGGCGTGCCGGCGATCGCCTTCTCGCAGGCCGAGCACGGCTGGCGCCACCTCGACGCGGCGGCCGAGACCGCGCGACGGATCATCGCCGAGGTGCTGGCGCGGCCCCCCTCGGCCGGCGCGTGGCTGCTCAATGTCAACATTCCGGCCCGACCGGATGCGGCCGAGCTGCCGCGTCAGGTCACTCGGCTGGGTCGGCGCCATGCCAGCGAGCCCGTGGTGCGCCAGTTCAGCCCGCGCGGCGACCCGATCTACTGGATCGGCGCGCAGGGCGAGGTTCGCGAGGCGGGCGAGGGCACCGATTTCCATGCGGTGGCTGCAGGCATCGTCTCGATCACGCCGCTGCAGGTCGACCTGACCGATCACGCCGGCCTGCCTGGCTGGCAGCGCTGGCTGGCCGGCCCGTCCGGCTGAGCCCGATGACCGACGACGAGGACGCCGCCCGGCCGCCCTCGGGGCGCTGGCCGCTGCGGCTGGAGCGGGCGCAGCCGTCTGCGCGCCGGCTGGTCTCGCCCGGCACCGATTCGGTGATCCGCCATGAGCCGGTGCCCGCCACGCCCCGGGTGGCCTTTCCGGTGCGCCGCGCGGCCGAGCCGGTCCGTCCGGCACCGGGCGACGGCGCGCCGCTGCGCCAGCACATGGTCGAGCGGCTGCGCCAGGCTGGCTGTCGCGACGAGGCGGTGCTGGCGGTGATGGCCCGGGTGCCGCGCCATCTCTTCGTCGATGCCGCGCTTCAGGGCCAGGCCCACGAGGACACCAGCCTGCCGATCGGCCTGGGTCAGACCATTTCCAAGCCTTCGGTGGTGGCGCGCATGATCGAGCTGCTGCGCGAGCGCCCAGGCGGCCCGGTGCTGCGCCGGGTGCTGGAGATCGGCAGCGGCTGCGGCTACCAGGCCGCGGTGCTGGCTGGACTGGCCGAGCGGGTGGTCTCGATCGAGCGGTTGCGCGGCCTGCACGAGCGGGCGTGCGCGCGGCTGGCGCCCATGGCGCTGGCCAACCTGCAGCTCGTCTACGGCGACGGCCGGCTGGGCCACCCGACGGCGGCCCCCTTCGATGGCATCATCGCCGCTGCCGGCGGGCACGAGCTGCCCGCGGCCTGGCTGGAGCAGCTCGCCCGCGGCGGACGGCTGGTCGCGCCGGTGCATGACGTGGCGCTGAAGTCGCAGGTGCTGATGGTGGTGGACCGGCTGGCCGACGGCCGCATCGTGCAGCGCATTCACGAGCCGGTGCGCTTCGTCCCCTTAGAATCCGGGATCAGCGAATTCGGACAATCCTGAGGTGAGGCTCCCACGCTCCGTCCGGACTCATCAGCGGCTGCGGGCCTCCATCACACTCCATGACGACTCCATATTCCACGCTTCCCGGCATCAGATTCCTGCTTGGCGGCGCTCTCGCACTGATCCTGACCGGCTGCGCCTCGCATCTGCGTCCACCGGCCCCGCTGGAGAACCGTGCGCCCTCGAGCACCTCGAAGCCGGCCGAGCCCGAGCGTCTGCCCCTTGGGCACGAGAATGCCGGCAAGCCGGGCTACTACACCGTCAAGCCCGGCGACACGCTGATCCGCATTGGCCTGGAGACCGGGCAGCACTGGAAGGACATCAACCGCTGGAACCAGCTCGAGAACGCCGATCTGATCGAGGTCGGCCAGGTGCTGCGCGTGGTGCCGCCAGGCCAGGATCCGAGTCAGGTCGCCTCCCGGCCCGTGGTGGCGCCGCGCCTCGAGCCGCGCCCGATCGCGTCGGCCCCGGTGACGGCGCCAGTGGCGGCGCCCGCCACGGCCTCCACCCTGCCGGCCGCTTCGGCGCCGGTCGCCTCGCCGGTGGCGAGCGCTCCGGTGCCGGCCCCGGCCGCGGGTCCGGCTGCCACGGCCGGGCGCGAGGCCGATGACGATGTCAGCTGGATGTGGCCGTCCCAGGGGCCGATCGTCACCGGCTTCGAGGGCACCCGCAGCAAGGGTGTGGCGATCTCCGGCAAGGAGGGGGACCCGGTGCTTGCCGCCGCCGACGGCCGGGTGGTCTATGCCGGCTCGGGCCTGCGTGGCTATGGCAACCTGATCATCATCAAGCACAACGACACGCTGCTGACTGCCTACGCACACAACAAGGCCCTGCTGGTGCGCGAGGACCAGGTGGTGCGCCGTGGCCAGAAGATCGCCGAGATGGGCTCGAGCGACACCGACCGCGTCAAGCTGCATTTCGAGGTTCGCCGCAAGGGCAAGCCGGTCGATCCGGTCAAGGTGCTGCCGGCGCGCTGAGGCCGGCTGGTCACCGCGCTTCCATCCCTCTGACCGCCGCTCCGGCACCTGCGTGCCGGTCGCGGCGGTCTCGCATTCATCCCCCCGCAATTCCTCCCATGACCGACATCAACGAATGGCTGAAGGTCGACGCGCTCGACCTCGAGGCCCAGGGCGTGGCCCGCAACAGCGAAGGCAAGGTCGTCTTCATCGAGGGCGCGCTGCCCGGCGAGACGGTGCGCGTGAAGACTGGCCGGCGCAAGAACAACTGGGAGCAGGGCGAGCTGGTCGAGATCGGCCGCGAGAGCGCGCAGCGCGTGACGCCCGGCTGCCCGAACTTCGGCCTGCACGCCGGCGCCTGCGGCGGCTGCAAGATGCAGCACTTCCACGCTGGGGCGCAGGTCGCGGTCAAGCAGCGCACGCTGGAGGACAACCTCTGGCACCTCGGCAAGGTGCGCCCGGAGCGGGTGATGCGCCCGATCGAGGGCCCGACCTGGGGCTACCGCTACCGCGCGCGGCTGTCGGTGCGCCATGTGGTCAAGAAGGGCACGGTGCTGGTGGGCTTCCACGAGCGCAAGTCGCGCTACATCGCCGACATGAGCGAATGCCGCATCCTGCCGCCGCACATCAGCGCGATGCTGCTGCCGCTGCGCGCGCTGGTGATGTCGATGGACGCGCGCGACACGCTGCCGCAGATCGAGCTGGCGCTGGGCGAGTCGCCCGAGGGCCTGGTCAACGCGCTGGTGCTGCGCCACCTGGAGCCGCTGGGCGAGGCCGACCTGCAGCGCCTGCGCGACTTCGCTGCCCAGCACCGGGTGCAATGGTGGCTGCAGCCCAAGGGCCCGGACACGGTGCACCTGCTCGACGCGGGCGAGGGCGCCGGGCCGCAGCTGGCCTACACGCTGCCCGAGTTCGGCGTGACCATGCCCTTCAAGCCGACCGACTTCACCCAGGTCAACCACCACATCAACCGGGTGCTGGTGGCGCGGGCGCTGAAGCTGCTGGACGCGCAGCCCGACGAGCGGGTGATCGACTGGTTCTGCGGCCTGGGCAACTTCACGCTGCCGATCTCGACGCTGGCACGCGAAGTGCTTGGCATCGAGGGCAGCGAGACGCTGGTGCAGCGCTCGCGCGAGAACGCCGCCCTCAACCGCCGCGACAACGCCACCTTCGCCGCGCGCAACCTGTTCGAGCTGTCGGCGCCGGATCTGGCGGCCTACGGTTCGGCCACGCGCTGGCTGGTCGATCCGCCGCGCGAAGGGGCCTTCGCGCTGGCCAAGGCCCTGGCCGAGGTGCGCCAGAATCCGATCGCAGGCTACGAGCCGCCGGCGCGCATCGTCTACGTCAGCTGCAGTCCCTCGACGCTGGCGCGTGACGCCGGGCTGCTGATGCACCAGGCCGGCTACCGCTGCACGGCCGCGGGCGTGGTCAACATGTTCCCGCACACGGCGCATGTCGAGTCGATCGCGGTGTTCGAGCGCATCGACGGCTGGACACTGCCGGCCCCGCCCGAGGGCGTGGCCGAAATCCCCGATCCGGCATGAGCACTGTTCTTGCTTGATCTGGCCGCCCCTTCACGGAAAGATTCATGATCCGCCTCCGGCTGTCCATCGAGCTTGACTACCTCGTCCTGTCGTCGACCTGCGACTTCGTCTTCAACATCCATGTCGCGCACACCAGCCGCCAGACGGTGCGGGAGGAGTCGCTGGCGCTCGATCCCTGCCAGCGTGCCGAAGTGCAGCTGGATCCCGTGCACGGCAGCCGCTACATGCGGCTGCATGCCACAGCCGGGCCGCTCAGGGTGGCCTACCAGGCCACGATCGACATCCGCCACCACCAGGAAGCCCCCGAGCGCATCGACGAGGTGCCGGTGTCACGGCTGCCTGTCCATGTGCTGCCCTATGTCTACCCGAGCCGCTACTGCCAGTCTGACCGGCTGCTGCGGCTGGCCTTCGCGGAGTTCGGGCACCTGCCGCCCGGCTATGCACGGGTGCAGGCGATCCGCGACTGGGTGCACCAGCGCGTGGCTTTCCAGTCGAACAGCACCAATTCGGCCACCTCGGCGCTGGACACGCTGGTCGAGCGGGTGGGCGTGTGCCGCGACTTCGCTCATCTGATGATCGCGCTGTGCCGGGCGATGAACATCCCTGCGCGCTTCGCCACCGGCATCGACTATGGGGCCGATCCGGCGCTGGGTCCGACCGACTTCCACGCCTATGTGGAGGTCTATCTGGGCGATCGCTGGTACATCTTCGATCCTTCGGGAACGGCGATCCCGATGGGCTTTGTGCGCTTCGGCACCGGCCGGGATGCGGCGGATGCGGCCTTCGCGACCATCTTTGGCGGCGTGCAGTCGCCGCCGCTGCCGCCGCGTCTGCGCATCGAGGCGCTGACCGGCGCCCCCGATCTGACGCTGCCGGTGCACTGTGCCCAGGCGCTGTCGACCGACGACGGGCCGCCTGTGCGGGGCTGAGCGCCGCAGCGGGCGGTGGGCCTCAGCCCCGCAGCGCCTGGGTCTGCGGATGCCTTTGCATGTAGACCCGCACATACGAGCAGCTCGGGCGCACCTTCAGCCCCTCGGCGGCCGCCCAGTCCAGCGCGGCCTTGACCAGTGCGGCAGCGATGCCGCGGCCCTCCAGTGCGTGCGGCACGCCGGTGTGATGCATGTCGATCACATCGCCGCTGCGGCGATAGGCCGCCACGCAGCTCAGGCCGTCGACGATCGCCTCGAAGCGCGATGCGGCCGTGTTGTGGACGATGGTCAGCTCGGTCGGGGTCGTCGTCATGCTCGGGCTCGGAAAGGGCTGATGCGTGTTCAGCGCTCAGTGGCGGTCCAGGGAATGTCGATCACCGGGGGCACGCGGTTGTCGGTGTCGCGCGGCACCACGCCCGCCTTGTCGATCGCGTTGATGACGGCCTGGTCCCACTCGGGCTGGCCGCTGGACTTCAGCAGCTCGCGCGAGATGATCGTGCCGTCGGGCGCCACCCGCACCCGCACCACGGCGGGCGCGCTGCTGCGGATCTCGCCGGTGAAGGTGAGCTTGGGCTTGAGGTAGGCGCGCAGCCGGCCGGCGTAGCCCGCTGACGGGCCGGCGGACTGCGCCGTCGTGCCGCCACCGCCCGATCCGGCCGGGCCGCCGCGGCTGCCGGCGCTGGCACGGCCGCTGCCATCTCCCTCGCCGCCGTCACCGTCGCCGAGCTGCTTCTGCAGGCGGCGCAGGTTTTCCTCGCGCAGCCTGGCGGCGCGCTCCTGGTCGGCCTTCTCCGCTTTCTCGGCCTTGTCGCGGGCTGCTTTTTCCGCCTTCTCCCGGGCGGCCTTCTCGGCCTTGTCCTTTTCCGCGCGTTCCTTGTCCGCACGCTCCTTCTCGGCCTTGCGCTCGGCGGCTTTTTCCTTCTCCGCCTTCTCGGCCTTTTCAGCCTTCTCGCGCTCGCGGCGTTCCTTCTCGGCCTGCTCCTTGCGGGCGCGCTCCTTCTCGGCGCGCTGCTGCTCGGTCTTTGCTGCTTTCTCCGCCTTCTCGGCTTTTTCGCGGTCGGCCTTCTCCAGGGCGGCCTTCTCGGCCTTGGCGGCCTTGGCGGCCTTCTCGCGCTCGCGCTCGGCTTCCTCGGCTTCGCGGCGGCGCTTCTCGGCGCGCTCGCGGGCGATGTCGGCCTCGCGCTGCTCCGCCGCTGCCGGCGGGGGCGGGCTGGCCTTGGGCTTCGGAACGGGCACCGGGACCGGCTCGGGCACCGGTGCAGGTGGGGGCGGAGGCGGGGGTGGGGGGGGCGGCGGAACAGGCGCCGGGGGCGGCGGCACCGCCTCGACGGGCGCCTCAAGTCGGGCGGCTGGCGCGGCGGCGGCGGCCGGTGCGGCAGCCTGCGGCACGGCCGACCACAGCTCGGCGCTGACGGTGGCGATCTCCTCGCGCTTCCATGCCACGCCCCAGGCGAGCGCGGCGATCAGCCCGGCGTGCGCGATCAGCGCCACCGTCGAGCCCAGCCCCAGGCTGTCGGCCGAGGGCGGGTTGCGCACGGGATCGTCGGCCGGGTCGGCCGGCGTGGGGGGCGGCACCATCGGGGCGCGCGGCGGCGGTGGTGGCGAGGGCGGGAGCGTCATCGGCCGACCTCGCTCAGCCACCGGTGGTGCGCACCGCCAGGCCGACGCGGGCCACGCCGGCGCGCTGCAGGGTGTCCATCACCTTGACGACCAGCTCGTAGCGCACGCCCTTGTCGGCGGCGATGATGACCGGCACCTGCGCGGCGCCTTCGGCCAGCGCCTTGACGCGCGCGGCCAGCCGACCCATGGCGACCCGCTCGTCCGGATCGCTGCCGGCGGGCGTGCGGCCGTCGACCTTCAGCCGCAGCTGGCCATCGGCGTCGACGATGACCTCGATCACCCGGTCGGGCTGGCGCTGCGCCTGGCCGATGGTGGGCAGATCGACCACGCCAGGGGTCATCAGCGGGGCGCTGACCATGAAGATGATCAGCAGCACCAGCATCACGTCGATGAACGGGACCATGTTGATCTCGTTGATCGTGCGGCGGCGCCCCGATCCGGAGCGGGACTGCATCGCGGGCATCGTCGGACTCCGCTCAGAGCGTGGCGGCGGCCGAGGGCGGCTGCGCGGTGCCCATCTGGCCGGCGTTGCGCGCCAGGATGTTGGAGAACTCCTCCATGAAGGTCTCCTGCTGGATCGCCAGGCGGTCGATGTCGCGCGCGAAGCGGTTGTAGGCGATGACGGCTGGAATCGCGGCGAAGAGGCCGATCGCGGTGGCCACCAGCGCCTCGGCGATGCCGGGCGCCACGGTGGAGAGCGTCACCTGCTGCAGGTTCGACAGGCCGGTGAAGGCGTGCATGATCCCCCACACGGTCCCGAACAGGCCCACATAGGGCGAGACCGAACCGACGGTGGCCAGGAAGGACAGATTGGACTCGATCACGTCGAGCTCGCGCTGGAAGCTGGCGCGCATCGCGCGCCGCGCGCCGTCGAGCAGCGCGCCGGGGTCGCCGACGCGGCGCTCGCGCAGCTTCAGGAACTCGCGCATGCCGGCGGTGAAGATGCGCTCCATCGGCGCGGACTGGTGGGCGTTGCGCTCGCTCTGCTGGTAGAGCTCGCTGATGTGGCGGCCCGACCAGAAGTCGCGCTCGAAGCGGTCATTGCCGCCGCGCACCCG
Source organism: Pseudomonadota bacterium (assembly GCA_046050625.1). Lineage (GTDB taxonomy): Bacteria > Pseudomonadota > Gammaproteobacteria > Burkholderiales > Burkholderiaceae_C > Sphaerotilus. The sequence continues at coordinate 11,605 of JBJOPV010000028.1, read as the reverse complement.
GCGCAGGCCGGTGATCTTGGCGACGATCACCGCCCAGCTCGCCAGCGACACCAGCAGCAGCACCGCCATGACGATCTGCACGACGATGCTGGCCTGCAGCACCAGCTGCAGGATGTTCAGGTCCTGGTTCATGGCATCAAGCCTCGGAAGAATCGGAAAAATGAGTCAGGGCTGCCGTCCGAAGGCGGACAGCAGGGCAGAGGGCATGCGCCGGGGGCGCAGCGTGGCGGCGTCCACGCAGCCGATGCGAATGCGGCCCTCGGCCAGCAGCGTTTCGTCGCGCCAGGCCTGCTGCTCGAGCACCATGCTGGCGCGGCCGCGCTCGGCCAAGCGCACCGTCACCTCGACGAGATCGTCGAGCCGCGCGGGCTGGCGGTGGCGCACCTGGGTGTCGGTCACCACGAACATCGCCTGGTCCTCGAGCCGCATGGCCTGCTGCGAGAAGCCGAGCGTGCGCAGCCATTCGGTGCGCGCGCGCTCGAAGAACTTCAGGTAGTTGGCGTAGAAGACCACACCGCCGGCGTCGGTGTCTTCCCAGTAGATGCGCAGCGGCCAGCGGAATGCGTCGAGAAGCGGGTTCGGGTTGAGGTTCTCAGGGGTCATCGGATCGGCATCAGGTGCGCGCCCACAGCAGCGTGGCCACCAGCAGCAGCAGCGTCAGCACCACCGCCAGCAGCGTGCTGAGCATCCAGCCGGGTGGCCGGCCGGTCAGCTGTGGGGGCGTGGTGATGAGCGGTCGGGGCGTGGCTGGCGCCCCACCCAGCGGACTGGGCAACGTGGAGGCCGGGGGCGGCAGGGTCGGCGTGGCCGGGACCGCAGGCGTCGCGTTGGCCGGCTCTCCCGCCTCGGGCTGCGAGGACAGCCAGGCGCGCAGCTCGCGCGCCATCGTGCCGGCGGTGCGGTGGCGCTGCTCCGGGTCGATGCGGATGGCCTTCAGCGCGATCTCGGCCAGCTCGTGCGGCAAGCCAGGATCGATCTCGCAGGGATGGCGGGGGCGCCCGGCGCGCACCGAGGCACGGATCTCCGCCAGCGTGCCGCCCAGGAAAGGCCGCTGGCCGCACAGCAGCTCGTAGAGCACCACGCCGAGCGAGTAGACATCGGTGCGCGGATCGCATTCGCGGCCGTCGAACTGCTCCGGCGCTGCGTAGTAGGGCGAGCCCAGCGCCGGCCCGCCGATCGCCTCGGCCTGGTGCAGCAGCTGCGCGATGCCGAAGTCCAGCACCACCGGCCGGGTGCGCCCGACCATGAAGATGTTGCCCGGCTTGACGTCGCGGTGCACCACGCCCTTGCCGTGCGCGTAGCTGAGCGCGTCAGCCACCCGGCGCACGATCAGCGCGGCCTGCGCGCCGCTGGGATGCCAGCCCGAGCGCAGCATCTGCGACAGGTCCTTGCCGCGCAGCAGCTCCATCGCGATGTAGGCGCCGTCCGGGCTGACCCCGGCGTCATGCACGGTGACGATGTGCGGATGGCTCAGCCGGGCCGCCGCGCGGGCCTCGTCGAGCACCCGCGCCACCAGTGGCTCGCGCTCGCCGTCGGGGACGGCCAGCGGCAGCGTCTTGACCGCGACCCGGCGCGTCAGCACGGTGTCGTAGGCCGACCAGACGGTGCCCAGGCCGCCGGCGCCCAGCGGCCGCTCGAGCACATAGCGGCCCATCTGGTTCTGGTTCAGCAGGGCCTGGGCGTCGGGAATCAGCACCGGCGCGGCCGGCATCGGCGGCACCGGCGTGGTCAGCTCGCCCGGCAGGCTCAGGTCGAGTGCGGCCCCGATCTGCTGCTCGAAGGGCAGGCTGTCGGGCGGCAGGGTCTCGGTCAGCGCGCCGGGGTCGGTGGGCAGCCAGCCGGCTTCGGCCGGACCGGGCGGCGGGGGCAGGCGGTGCGGGGTCGAGGTGGTCATGGCGGCGGGGTGGACTCGCGTGACCGTGGCTGTCAGCGCCCGAGCACCCGCCGCAGGCGCCGCACCGCCTCGTGCAGGTCGTCCATCGAGCGGGCGAACGAGAGCCGGGCGAGGTGGGTTGTCTGCGCATGGCCGAAGTCACGGCCCGGCGTCAGCGCGATGTGGGCGCGCTGCATCATCTCCATGCAGAAGGTCCAGCTGTCGGGCGCATGTGCCCGGGTGTCGAACCAGACATAGAAGGCACCGTCAGGGCGCACCGGCACCGTCAGGCCGAGCGACTCCAGCGCCGGCACGATGAAGTCGCGCCGCGCCTGCATCGCGAGGCGGCGCTGCTCGCACAGCGCCAGCGTGTCGGGTTCGAAGCAGGCCAGCGCCGCCTGCTGCGCGACCGTCGAGGCGCAGATGTAGAGGTTCTGCGCCAGCTTCTCGACCGCCGGCACCAGCGCCTCGGGCAGCACCAGCCAGCCCAGGCGCCAGCCGGTCATGCCGAAATACTTGGAGAAGCTGTTGATGACCACCACGTCATCGCCGAGCGTGACGGCGCTGCGCGCCTGGCCGTCGTAGCTCAGGCCGAGGTAGATCTCGTCGACCAGCGTCAGGCCGCCGCGCGCGCGCACCACGGCGGCGATGCGGGCGAGCTCGTCGGGTGCGATCGAGGTGCCGGTCGGGTTCGACGGCGAGGCCAGCATCACGCCGCGGGTCGCCGCGCTCCAGCCCGCCTCGACCGAGGCCGCATCGAGCTGGAAGCGCTGCGCGGCGTTTGCCGGCAGCAGCCGGGCGACGCCGCCGGCGGCGGTGACGAAATGGCGATTGCACGGATAGCTCGGATCCGGCATCAGGATCTCGTCGCCGGGGCCGACCACCGCGCTGGTCAGCAGCTGCAGCGCCGCCGACGCGCCGGCGGTCACGACGATGCGCCGTGCCGACACGTCCGCCCCCCAGTGTTCGGCATACCAGCGCGAGATCGCCTCGCGCAGCACCGGCAGACCGGTGGCCGGGGTGTACTGGGTCCGGCCGGCGTCGATGCAGCGCCGCGCCGCCTCGGCCACCGCCGGGGGCGCCGTGGTGTCAGGCTCGCCGATGTTCAGATAGATCATCGGCTCGCCACCCCGCGCCGGATCGCAGGCCGGGCTGCGGGCGATCTCGTCGGCGGCCTTGGCGCACTCCATCACCCAGAAGGGTTCGATGCCGGCGACACGCGGTGCCAGCCGGAACGGATCGGGGGAGGCGCGGGGGAGTCGGTCCATGAGCGGTGGCGGGTCTCGACGGCGGCTGCAGGCGCTCAGGACGGGCGCGGTGCGCTGCGGGCGGCACGCTGAGCGGCCACCTCGGCTGGTCGCAGTGCGGCTGCAGCCTTGTCGAGCACGCCGTTGACGTATTTGTGGCCGTCGGTGCCGCCAAAGGCCTTGGCCAGCTCGACCGCCTCGTTGATCGCCACGCGGTAGGGGACCTCGACGCAATGGCGCAGCTCGTACGTACCGATCAGCAGCACCGCATGCTCCACCGGCGAGAGCTGGGCCACGCCGCGGTCCAGGTGCGGCGCGATCACGCCGTCAAGCTCGGCCACCTGACTGATGCAGCCCTGCAGCAGCGCATCGAGGTGGGCGCCGTCGCAGCGGCCGTGATCGTCCTGTTCGCGCATGTGGGCCATGATCACGCCGACATCGGCGCGGCTGATCAGCCACTCGTACAGCCCCTGCAGCGCCAGCTCGCGCGAGCGGCGGCGGGCGGATTTCGGCCGCGGCGTGCCGGTGGTGGCTTGCGGGGCAGCGGAGGGACGGTTTTTCTGATTCGGGTTCAAGTCAATTCTTCCAGCAGATTCGCCATCTCGACCGCGACGCGGGCGGCGTCTGCGCCCTTGTCCTCGGCGCGGGCCCAGGCCTGGGCCTCGTTCTCGACGGTCAGGATGGCATTGGCGATCGGCACGCCATGATCGAGCGACACCCGGGTGACGCCGGCGCCGCTCTCGTTGGCGACCAGTTCGAAGTGATAGGTCTCGCCACGGATGATGCAGCCCAGCGCGATCAGCGCATCATGCTCGTCGGCCTCGGCCAGCGCCTGCAGCGCCACCGGCACCTCCAGCGCGCCGGGCACGCTGATGTGGCGGATGTGGCGCTCCTCGACGCCCAGGCGCTGCAGCTCGGCGATGCAGCTCTGCGCGAGCCGGCCGGTCAGCTCGGCGTTGAAGCGGGCCTGGACGATGGCGACACGCAGGTCGCTGCCGTCCAGACGGGGGGAGGGTCCCTTGTCGGCACCTTGCATGGCGGTGGCTCCGTGGTGAGGGTCGGTGTGCGGGGCGGTGCTCAGGCCTGGGGCTCGGAGGGCAGAAAGCCGGTGACTTCCAGGCCGTAGCCGACCATGCTGGGCATGCGGCGGCGGTTGCTCATCAGCTTCATGCGGCGCACGCCGAGGTCGCGCAGGATCTGCGCGCCCACGCCATAGGTGCGCAGATCCATGGCGGTGCGGGCCGGCTCGGCGGGCTGCGGTTGCGCCAGGCCCAGCAGCGCCTGCGCGTCCTGGCCGACATTGAGCAGCACCGCCACGCCGCGGCCGGCCGACTCGATCGTCGCCAGCGCATGCGGCAGGGCCCAGGAGTGGCGCGCACGGCCGACATCGAGCAGGTCCAGCACCGACAGCGGCTCGTGCACCCGCACCAGCAGCTCGTCGTCGGGCGTCCAGCTGCCCTTGGACAGCGCCAGATGGACCTGGCCGGTGCGGTCGCGGTAGACGCGGCTGTCGAACTGCCCCCAGGGCGTGGTCAGCGGCGCCTGGTGCAGCAGCTCGATCAGCGATTCGTTGCGGCTGCGGTAGCTGATCAGGTCGGCGATGGTGCCGATCTTCAGGCCGTGCTCGCGGGCGAATTCCTGCAGATCGGGCAGGCGCGCCATCGTGCCGTCGTCCTTCATGATCTCGCAGATCACCGCGGCGGGCGACAGGCCGGCCATGCGGGCCAGATCGCAGCCGGCCTCGGTGTGGCCGGCGCGCATCAGCACGCCGCCGTCCTGGGCCTGCAGCGGGAAGATGTGGCCGGGCTGGACCAGATCGGCCGGCCGGGTGTCGCGGGCGACCGCGACCTCCACGGTGCGCGAGCGGTCCGCCGCCGAGATGCCGGTGGTCACCCCGGTGGCCGCCTCGATCGAGACGGTGAAGGCGGTGCTGTGCTTGGTGCCGTTGCGCGCGGCCATCGGCGGCAGCTGCAGGTATTCGCAGCGCTCGCGCGTGAGCGTCAGGCAGATCAGGCCGCGGCCATGCTTGGCCATGAAATTGATGGCTTCCGGCGTGACCAGATCGGCGGCGAGGACCAGATCGCCCTCGTTCTCGCGGTCCTCCTCGTCGACGAGGATGATCATGCGACCGGCCGCAAGCTCGGCCACCAGCTCGGGTATCGGAGAAATCGACATGCCGGGATTGTAGGCGCTCGGCGGCCTCCCACCCTGAAGCCGGCGCGAGTCTGTCCCCTAGGGCGCGGATGCACCCGACGGCCGGCCGATCAGGCGCACGTCCTCGCCGACTCGCGCGACGTCGTGCAGCGCCAGCCGCCAGGCCTGGTCCAGGGCCGCGGGCGGCCCGAAGGCGGCCAGCCCGCGGCCCTCGCCGAGCAGCATCGGCGCGACATAGGCCAGCAGCTCGTCGACCAGGCCGGCGGCCAGCAGCGTGCCGTTGAGCCGCGCGCCGGCCTCGACATGCAGCTCGTTGATGCCGCGCCGGCCCAGCAGCGCCAGCACCGCCACGAGGTCAGGCCGGCCGTCGGCGCCCGGCGCGATCGCCTCGATCCCGACGCCCTCGCGCCGCAGCGCCGCGACGCGCGCCTCGTCCTCGAGGGCGGCGGGCAGGCACAGCAGCAGCGCGCGGCCCGGCGCGTCGAGCAGGCGTGCGGTCGGCGGCGTGCGCAGCGTGCTGTCGAGCACCACCCGCAGCGGCAGCCGGCCCCAGGGATCGGTCGCCAGGCGGGTGTCCAGGCGCGGGTCGTCGTCGAGCACCGTGCCCACCCCGGTCAGGATCGCGCCGGCGCGGCGCCGCCAGGCGTGGCCGTCGGCGCGCGCGGCCGCGCCGGTGATCCATTGGCTGCGTCCGTCAGGCAGCGCGCTGCGGCCGTCCAGGCTGCCGGCGACCTTCATGCGCAGCCAGGGGCGGCCGCGGGTCATGCGCGAGAAGAAGCCGATGTTGAGCTCGCGCGAGGCCTCGGCCATCAGGCCGTGGATCACCTCGATGCCCGCCGCGCGCAGCCGGCGCACGCCCCGACCGGCCACCAGCGGATTCGGGTCGAGCGCAGCGACCACCACCCGCGCCAGGCCGGCCTCGACCAGCGCGTCGGCGCACGGCGGCGTGCGGCCGTGGTGGCTGCAGGGCTCGAGCGTGACGTGGGCGGTGGCGCCGCGCAGTGCGTGGCCGGCGGCGCGGGCCTCGTGCAGCGCGACCACCTCGGCATGCGGGCCGCCGGCCTCGCGGGTGTGGCCGCGGCCGATGACCTGCCCGTCGGCTGCGGTCAGCACGCAGCCGACGCGCGGATTGGGCTCGGTCAGGCCGATGGCCTGGGCGGCCAGGTCCAGCGCCTCGGCCATCGCGATCTGATCGTGAGCGCTGAACTGCGTCAGTGGAGCCGGGAGGAGGTCGTCCGGAGTGGGGTCGAGAGCATCCATGTCGGGATTGTGCACCGCATCATTGCTGCGCGTGCAGGCCTGGCCGCTCAGGGCTGGTGCGCGACCGTGCTGTCGTCGAGCGGGTCCGGCCAGGGCCAAGGGCCGGTGTCGGCCGGGCAGCGCGCGCTGCCTCGGATGACGAGAAAGTTCTGCCCGGCCAGTGGCAGCGTCACCGCGCTGTAGGCGGCCGGATGCTCGACGTTGTCGATGCGGCCGTTGCCGTCCTGGTCGGCGCTGTAGCGGCAGATCCGGAAGCGCCCGACGGTCCCGGCGGCGCCGCTGCCCTCGGCCAGCAGCCAGCCAGAAGGCATCAGGTCGAGCCGGCCGGACCAGCGTGGCTGCCCGCCCGAGGCTGGCGCGACCGGCTGGACGAGACAGTGGTACGCGATCGAGGTGCGCAGGGGGTCTGGCATGCCGCCGGACGAGTGGCCGTCCGGGCCGTCATGCACGCAGTCCCAGGCGGGAGAGGGGTGACCGGTGCTGCTCAGCGTGAGTCGCAGACCCAGCGGCAGGGCCGCACTGTCCGGCTGCTCGGCCTGGATCTCGCCCGGCGTGTCCGTGCCGGTGGCGAAGCGCACATGGCCCGACAACAGCAGCCCGGACAGGGCCTGACAGTTGCCAAGGTGGCCGGCCACGAGCCGTTCTGGCGTGCCCGGCGCGGGCAGGTCGCAGCGTTGCGTCACCGTGGCGCTGCGGCTGTCGAAGACCCAGATCCGCGCCGCGTCCGGCCGGGTGCGCCATGCGTGACGGCCATCGCCGAGGTCCTGGCTGCCCGGCGGCAGCCGGGGCGCGGTGGTCATGCCGACGGAGGTCATTGCGCCGGCACGGCCACCGCCACGGGCCAGCAGCGTGGCCGCGGCCAGATCCGCCTGAGGCCGCAGCTTCAGGCTGGCCAGTTCGAGCGAGCGCGGCTGGCCAAAGCGGTCGCTCCAGTCGACCCGGCTGCTCACCGCCTGGAGCATCTGCAGGGTGCCAGGCTCGATGCGGCGGTTCAGGCGCATCGGTGATGTCGGCTCGTCCGTGGCGGTCGGAATCGGCGCAGCCGTATCGGCGCGCAGTGTCTCCAGCTCGTCGGTGGCCCGGCGCGTCGCTTCGGCCTGCTGATGACCCAGGTCGGCGCCCAGCCGCAGCCCGCCTTGCAATCGCAGCAGCGACAGGCCGCCCAGACCGAGCAGCAGCAGTGCCACCAGCACCTCGATCAGCGCCAGGCCACGACAGGGGGCGATCCGGACGGTCGGTGTGCTCATCGGCGTGGTGGATCGAACCAGCTGCCAGGCACCATCAGCAGCGCACCGACCAGCGGCATCAGCCGCTCAAGCAGCGCACGGTCATGGCGCAGGTCGACCGGACCCTCGATGCGGGCCTCGCCCAGGCTGAGCAGCGCCCCCAGCAGACGGCTGCGATCGCTCCCGCTTGCCGGAGGCGTGATCGCGATCTGGCTGCCGATCAGCAGACCGTGTGCGGTGAAGTGCCCGCTGGCGACCAGCCGGCCACTCACTGCCAGCAGCACCGGCTGCCCCGGCGAGCCCCAGTCGCGTCCGCCCAGATCCAGATCGCCATCGATCCACAGCTGCCGCCGCCCCGCGACCAGTGCGGCCGCGGTGGCGCTGCTGCAGTCGCCGCCGCCACAGCTGATGCGTGTCCAGCCTGGCGAGTCGGGCAGTACCTCGGCCGGCAGGCCGGTCAGTCGCGGCCACAGCGCCTCAGCGCCCTCGGCCAGGCGCGGATCGCCTGCGCGGCGGCTGTGTTCGTCCGGGGTTCCGGGCGGACCCAGGCTGCGCGCTGGCGGCTCGACCTGGATGTCGCGGCCGGCCTGCAGCGCCGGGCCCGCCTGGGCCGGGTCGCCCTGGATGGCCCGCGCCGAGCCAGCCAGCTGCAGCCGTCCGACTGCGCTGACGGCCGCCTCTGGCGGTAACCAGACCCCGCCGGGTGGCGCCAGCACCACTTGCAGGCGGTGCCGCGCGGCTGGCTCGGACGCGTCGGCGGCGCCGCAATCGGGCGCTGCATGGCTGCAGCCGTCGATCGTCGCCCGCCACAGGCCGCGTGCGCCGGGCTCGGCCTCGAGCTGCACGCCAAAGGCCGGCTCGGTCCGGCCGTCTCCGGCGCCGGCCGGGCGGCCTGTTCCCAGCGCGGGGCAGTGGCAGCGCCAGCGGCCGGCGACCAGACGGCAGGCCGGGCGGAGCCGGTCCGGACCGGTGCGCACCGTGTCGGCCAGCCAGCGCTCGCGCAGCAGACTGGCGCCAGCGGAGAGCGAGCCGGGCTCGCAGTGCTCGTCAAGGGGTGCGCGCTCGTTCAGGGCCGCCTGCACCCAGGCCAGGCCCGCCTCGGCCGCCTCGCGTGCCTGGATGGCCTGGCGATGCGCGTCGGCGGTGGCCTGCTGCGACAGCCGGGCACGCTGTTCGCCCAGCACCGCGAGATGGGCGCACAGCAGCAGCACCATCACCAGAGCCAGCAGTCCGAGCCCCTGCTGACTGGCTGGCCCTGCACGGCGCTCAGGCTGGGCAGACACCGCGCACCTCGTCATTGCGCAGGCCGGCCCGGCTTTCGAGCCGGTGGCGTCGTCGTGCGTCTTGGCGGTCGCTGGCTTCGATGCGCAGTCGCACCAGGCGGCGAATACGCTCGGGCGGACAGCCGGCCAGGCCGGCGCAGCCCCCCGCCGCGCCGGTGCACAGCGCCAGCAGCGAATGGCGCTCCTCGATGATCTCGAGGGTCAGCGCGGTCACCTGCAGCAGTGCCGGATCGACCAGGGCCTGCCAGGGGTCACGCGCAGCAGGCTGCAGCGCACTGCCCGACAGCCGCCATTCGAGCAGCCCCTCTGCGGGCAGCCATTGCAGACCGAACCGCTCGTGGTTGGCCACCAGCCCGTCCTCGGTGATGTCGCGGCTGTAGGCATGACCGAGCGCAGTGCTCCCCGCCTCTCTGCCGCGCTCCAGTCCGGCATAGGGGTTAGGCTGCATCGCCTGACCGTCCGCCGCGCGCAGCACGGCAGCGGCGGCATCGCCCCGGTAGCCGGCACGTCGCAGGTCGCGCACGATCAGGTCGACCGCGGCGCGCAGTTCCTGCTCGATGCGGATCGTGCGTTGCAGTCGGCGTTGCTCGTCGATCTGTGCCACCACCAGATGCAGCGCGGCGCCGCCCACGGTCACAGCCAGCGCGCAGGCCAGCATCAGTTCGATCAGTGCCGCACCACGGCATCGCATCACTCACTGTCTCCAGCAGCGGCGGTTTTCGGCCGCGGCATTGCCCAGGCGTTCGTCCGGCCCGGAGCGCAGCCGCAGCTCGGCTTGCGACAGCTCGATCGCCATCCACAGGCAGCCGCTGTCCTCCTGCTGCGCACCGATCCCCTGGGCGACGGCCCGGTAGCTGCTCGCCAGGTCGAGGCCGTCGGCCGAGAGTGCGAGGCGGTAGTGGCCGCCGGGGCTCAACGCCGGCAGCGCCAGGCCGTCGGGCCCGAGCGTCAAGGCGAACTGTGCGTGGTGACTGCGCCAGTCTTGCTGGGCCAGCTCGATGCGCGCCAGTGCGGCGATGGCGTCGCTGCGCCGTCCACGCTGCAGCTGTTGCTGCCAGGACGGCAGTGCGATCGTGGCCAGAAGCGCCAGCAGGGTGAGCACCACCACCATTTCGATCAGCGTCAGTCCGTGGGCTGCCAGTGCGGCAGGTCGATTTCGTCGGCTCAGCATCGCGGCACCCCAGGCAGGGGGGCTGCGGGCGTGCACAGCCGGGTACGACCCAGGATGTTCACCACATGACGCAGCACGGGCCCACCGTTGTTGCCCGTCAGCTCGATCGTGCCGGTCGGCGTGAGGGTGCCGTGACGCGGCTCGGCGCGCAGGCTGGCGACATTGGTGCGCAGCACCAGGCCCTGGCTGCGTGGCAGCAGCGTGGCGCGCAGCAGCTGCGTGCCGGCACGGCATTCGACCTGGGGCTGATGGCGCGCATCGGCCTCGCAGCGGCAGTCGGCGGCGTCGCCGTCATGGATCAGCCGGCAGCTGCCTTCGGGCAGATCGTGCAGACTCAGGCGCAGCAGGCGGTGCCGGGCGGTGGTCGCCTCGCGCAGCAGCTGCAGGTCGGCCTGCAGCGCGGTCGAGGCGGCCATCAGGCGGCGCCGGTGCAGCTGCTCGGCCAGCGAGGGCAGGGCCAGCGCGGCCAGCAGCCCGAGCAGAGCCAGCACCAGCAGCAGCTCGGGCAGCGTCAGGCCCGGGGCGGGGCGAGATGTCATGCGGACCTCCCAGGAGAAGGAGGCCCAGTCTGCGCGGGGCCCGCCGCATCGGACGATCCCGCCGTGGGGGGATGGCCGCGAGCCGGGCAGCCCGGCTCAGATCTCGCGGATCAGCTGGCTGAACGCATCGACATCCTCGAACTGGCGGTAGACCGAGGCGTAGCGCACATAGGCGACCTTGTCGAGGCGCTTGAGCTCGCGCATCACCAGCTCGCCGATCTGCGAGGTGCCGACCTCGCTCTCGCCGCTGGTGAACAGGGTGTTCTCGATGCGGGCGATCGCCGCGTCGAGCAGGTCGACGCTGACATTGCGCTTGCGCAGCGCCAGCGTCATCGACGCGCGCAGCTTGGCGCGGTCGAACTCGCTGCGCGCCCCGTTCTTCTTGACCACCGCGGGCATCGCCAGCTCGGCACGCTCGTAGGTGGTGAAGCGCTTGTCGCAGCCGCTGCAGCGCCGTCGCCGGCGCATCGCGTCACCCTCGTCGGACGCGCGGGTCTCGACGACGGTGGTTTCCTGGTGACCGCAGTAGGGGCAGCGCATCGGGAGGGCGTTGCCGCCCGGCCTCAGCCGCGGTAGACGGGGAAGTCGCGCGTCAGCTGGGCGACATCGGCCTTGACACGTTCGAGGACGGCCGCGTCATTCGGCGCTTCCAGCACGTCGGCGATCAGGTTGGCGACCCGGCGCGACTGCTCTTCCTTGAAGCCGCGGCTGGTGAAGGCCGGGCTGCCCAGGCGGATGCCGCTGGTGACCATCGGCTTCTGCGGGTCGTTGGGGATGCCGTTCTTGTTGCAGGTCATGTGGGCACGGCCCAGCAGCGCCTCGGCTTCCTTGCCGGTCAGGCCCTTGGGGCGC
>JBJOPV010000027.1:0-22291 GCA_046050625.1 Pseudomonadota bacterium | reverse complement strand
CGTCGTCAACTCCCCCTCGCGCACCAGCACCCGCCCCCCGACGATGTTCCACGCCACCGACGGACTCGCGCACAGCAGCAGCGCCGCCAGCGGGTCATGCACCGCGCCGCCGGCCATCGCCAGCCCGCCCGTGGACCACAGCACCAGATCGGCCGCCATCCCCACCGACAGGTGCCCGATGTCATCCCGGCCGAGCACCTTCGCGCCGCCCCGCGTGGCGATCTCCAGCGCATCCCGCGCCGTCATCTCCGCCGGCCCGAGGTCGCAGCCGTAGCGCAGCACGCCGCCCGCGTCCAGCTCCGGCGGCTGCATCGCCCGCCCGACTCGCGCCAGCAGCAGCGCCTGCCGCGCCTCGTTCAACAAGTGCGCCGCGTCGTTGCTCGCGCTGCCGTCCACGCCGAGGCCGACCGGCACGCCCGCGTTCAGCATCCGCCGGATCGGCGCGATCCCTGAGGCCAGCCGCATGTTGCTGCACGGGCAGTGCGCCACCCCCGTCCCAGTCGCGGCGAAGCGGGCCAGGCCGTGCGCGTCGAGCTTGACGCAGTGCGCGTGCCACACGTCCTTGCCGAGCCAGCCGACGCTCTCGGCGTATTCCGTGGGCGTCATGCCGAACTTGAACTGGCTGTAGGCGAGGTCGTGGTCGTTCTCGGCCAGGTGGGTGTGCAGCCGCGCGCCGAGGCTGCGGGCCAGCGCCGCCGAGTCGCGCATCAGCTCCCGGCTGACCGAGAACGGCGAACACGGCGCCGCCACCACGCGCAGCCGGCTGTAGCGGCCGTTGTCGTTGTAGGTCTCGATCAGCCGCTGCGTGTCGGCCAGGATCGCCTCCTCGCGCTCGACGAGGTGGTCCGGCGGCAAGCCACCCGCCGACTCGCCCACGCTCATGCTGCCCCGCGCGGCGTGGAAGCGCATGCCGACCTGCTGCGCCGCCTCGATCTGGTGGTCGAGCGTGACGCCGTTCGGGTAGATGTAGAGGTGATCCGAACTCGTCGTGCAGCCCGACAGCAGCAGCTCGGCCATGGCGACCTGCGTCGAGACCTGCACCATCTCCGGCGTCAGCCCGGCCCAGATCGGGTAGAGCGTCTTGAGCCAGCCGAACAGCTCGGCGTTCTGCGCGGCGGGCACGGCGCGGGTGAGCGACTGGTACATGTGGTGGTGCGTGTTCACCAGCCCCGGCGTGACGACATGGCCCCGCGCGTCGATCACCTCCCCATGGGCGCGCACCTCGTCGAGGATCGGCGCCGGCACTTCGCCTGCCGCGTAAATCGCCGCGATCTGCTCGCCGCGGATCAGCAGGCTGGCGCCGCGCAGCTCGCGGCGGGTGTCGTCGAAGGTGGCGATCAGGTCGGCCTGATGGACCAGCAGCGGGCGGGGCAGGGCGGCGGGCGTGCTCATGGATCGATTGTCCAGCAAGCCCCGTGCCCCGCCGCGATCCTTCTTGGCGGGCCGGCTTTCCCGCTCTCATCCCGCTAATGTTTTCCCGATCCGGCAAATAACCTCGTGTCACGATGACTGACACCGCCGCCTGTTTGCCGACCTCGCCGACGTCGCTGGATCCCGCCGATCCGGCGGCCTGGGAGGATTTTCGCGCCCAGGCCCACCGCATGCTCGACGACATGATCGGCCACCTGCGCACGCTGCGTGAGCAGCCGGTCTGGCGGCCGATCCCTGAGGCGCTGCGGGCGCGCTGGCGCGAGCCACTGCCGGCGCAGCCGGTGCCGGTGGCCGAGCTGCACCGGCGTTTCATGGCCGAGGTGCTGCCGCATGCGGTCGGCAACGCGCATCCGCGCTTCATGGGCTGGGTGCAGGGCGGCGGCACGCTTGAGGGCCTGCTGGCCGAGATGCTCGCCGCCGGGCTGAATGCCAACGTCGGCGGCCGCGACCAGATGCCGCTGGAGGTCGAGCGCCAGGTGGTGCACTGGATGCGCGAGCTGTTCGACTTCCCCGACACCGCCTCCGGCCTGCTGGTGACCGGCTCCTCGACCGCCAACCTGATCGGCGTGCTGGTGGCGCGCACCCGCGTGCTGGGCGTCGATTCGCGCCGCGACGGTCTGGGCGCGGACGGCCTGCGGCTGGTGGCCTACACCAGCGAAGCCGCCCACGGCTGCGTTGCGCAGGCGATGGCGATCGCCGGGCTGGGCAGCGCGGCGCTGCGCCGGGTGCCGGTGGACGCCGATCACCGCATCGAGGTCGCCGCGCTGCGCCGCATGCTGGCGGCCGACCGCGCCGCCGGCCTGCAGCCCTTCCTGGTGGTGGGCACCGCCGGCACGGTCGATGTCGGCGCGATCGACGATCTGGAGGCGCTGGCCGATCTGTGCGCGGCCGAGCGGCTCTGGTTCCATGTCGACGGCGCCTTCGGCGCGCTGGCGCGGCTGTCGCCCCTGCTGGCGCCCCGCCTGGCCGGCATCGAGCGCGCCGACTCGCTGGCGCTGGACTTCCACAAGTGGGGCCAGGTGCCCTACGACGCCGGCTTCGTGCTGGTGCGCGATCAGGCCGCGCAGCTGGCGGCCTTCGCCTCGCCGGCGGCGTATCTGGCGCGCCATGCGCGCGGGCTGGCGGCCGGCTCGCCCTGGCCCTGCGACCTCGGGCCCGACCTGTCGCGGGGCTTCCGGGCGCTGAAGGTCTGGTTCACCGTGATGGCCCACGGCCGCGAGCGCCTGGGCGCGGCGATCGCCGAGAACTGCCGTCTGGCGCGCCGGCTGGCCGAGCGGGTCGACGCCGACGCGCGGCTGCAGCGGCTCGCGCCGGTGGCGCTCAACATCGTCTGCCTGCGCTATGTCGGCGCGGCGGCGGACCCGGCCGACGGCCCGCGTCTCGACGAGGCCGCGCTCGATGCGCTCAACGCCGAGCTGGTCGCCGACCTGCACGAGAGCGGCGTGGCCGCGCCGTCCACCACCACGATCGGTGGGCGCACCGCGGTGCGCGTCGCGCTGGTCAATCACCGCACCGTCGAGGCTGACCTCGACCTGCTGCTCGAGGCCTTGCATCACTTCGGACACCTGCGCCTGCGGCAGGCGCGGGCGTCCAGGGCGGGTCTGTCCTCTTTTTCCGACTCCGACGAAAGCCCCCGATGACCGTTACCGCGACCGATGAGACCCTGACCGCCACCCGCCCGCCGCTGATGGGCCTGGCCACGCTGATGACCCAGGCCTTTCGAGGCACCGATCTGCGGCCGCTGGCGCAGGCGCTGATCGATCGCGCCGGCGCCGACGAGGACGATGCCGAGGCGCTGATGGACCTCTCCACCGCGCTGTTCCTGCAGGGGCTGCGCGAGGTCGGTCTGGCCACCCAGGCGCAGGCGCTGCAGGTCAGCCGCCTGTACCGGCTGGCCGCGCCGTGCCCGCCGGCCCAGGGTCGGCCGCTGCGGCTGCTGGCGCTGATGATGCCCGGCGACCTGATGGCGAACGCGCCGCTGCCCTTCCTGTGCGAGGGCAGCGACATCGAGCTGTCGATGCTCTACCTGATGCCGGGTGAGCCGCTGCCCGAGACGCTGCCGCCGCATGACGTGCTGTGGACGGCGGTGTCGGAGTCGGCCGCCAGCCGCTCGTTGCTGTCGCGGCTCGACCCGCAGATGACGCGTTGGGGCACCCGGCCGGTCAACCGGCCCGCTGCCATCCTGCACACCTCGCGCGACGAGGCCTGGCAGATGCTGCACGATGTGCCCGACCTGCTGATGCCGGCCACCGCGCTGCACGAGCGCGGCGTGCTGCAGGAGCTGGCCGAGGGCACGCGCCCGCTGGGCACGCTGCTGCCCGACGCCGCCTGGCCGCTGATCATCCGTCCGCTCGACTCGCATGCCGGCCACGACCTGGAGAAGGTCGACACGCCGGCCGCGCTGGCGGGCTATCTGACGGCGACCACCGGCGAGGCCTTCTACCTGTCGAGCTTCATCGACTACCGCGGCGCCGACGGCCAGTTCCGCAAGTGCCGCATCGTGCTGGTCGATGGCCAGGCCTTCGCCGGCCATCTGGGCGTGTCCTCGCACTGGATGGTGCATTACCTGAATGCCGGCATGACCGACTGCCCGCTCAAGCGCCAGCAGGAGGCCGAGTTCATGACCGGCTTCGACACCGGCTTCGGCGCGCGCCATGCCGAGGCGCTGCGCCGCATCGGCGAACGCTTCGGCCTGGACTACCTGGTGATCGACTGCGCCGAGATGCCCGACGGCCGCCTGCTGGTCTTCGAGGTCGATCCGGGCGCGGTGGTGCACGCGATGGATCCGGAGGACATGTTCCCCTACAAGCACCCGGTGATGCGGCGTGTCCGGCAGGCCTTCCGGGCCCTGCTGGCGCGGCAGGCCGGCCGATGAGGACCGAGATCGAGCACCGCGCCTCGTCCATCGTCCTGCGCACGCTGCTGTCCACCCGCTCGCACGCTGTCATGGCCACCGCCTCCACGCTGATCGACGACCCCGAGCTGGCCGAGGCGACCGCCTACTGGCTGACGCAGGGCGGCGACACGCGGCTGCAGCTCGATGCGCAGGGCCTGAATCTCTACGGCTGCCCGTCCCGGCCCGATCCGGGGCTGATCGCGCTGGGCTCGTCGACCGCGTCGGGGGTGTCGGTGCGCGGCTTCGAGGCGGCCTCGCGGCTGATGCTGCGCCTGGGCGCCGATCCGGGCTGCTGGCCGGGCGAGGTCGACCGGGTGCGCGCCGAGCTGCTGACGCTCTCCGGCGCGGACCAGGTGCCCGGCACGCAGGTGGTGCTGTCGGCCTCCGGCACCGATCTGCACCTGATCGCCAGCCAGCTGCTGGCCGATGGCGACGAGACCGCCGCGCCGCTGCAGGCCCTGATGGCCGATCCGGCCGAGACCGGCAGCGGCGTGCCCAAGGCGCTGGCCGCGCGTCATTTCAACACCCGCAGCGCCCTGGGGGCGACGGTGGTGCCCGGGCTGGCTCTGCCCGGCAGCGCGATGGAGGCGCCGCGCACCGTCGCGCTGCGCGAGATGGACGGCCGGCCCCGCTCGGTCGAGCAGATCGATGCCGACTTCACGGCCGAGGCCGAGCGTATCCTGCGTGCGGGCCGGCGCTGCCTGCTGGTGCTGGTCGACGTGTCCAAGACCGGGCTGGTGGCGCCGTCGCCGGCCTGTGCGCTGCGGCTGCGCCACCGCTGGGGCGAGCGGCTGGAGGTGCTGGTCGATGCCTGCCAGTTCCGGCTGGCGCCGGCATCGGTGGCGGCCTGCCTGCGCCAGGACTTCGGCGTGGCGCTGACCGGCTCGAAGTTCCTGGGCGGACCGGTCTTCAGCGCGGCGCTGCTGCTGCCGCCGGCCCTGGCGGCGCGGGCGCGGCGCCGGCCGCTGCGCTCGCTGCGCGCCTACAGCGCCCGCGGCGACTGGCCGCGGTCCTGGCCGGGTGCACGTGCGCTGCCCGGCAGCCCGAACCCGGGCCTGCTGCTGCGCTGGGAGGCGGCGCTGGCCGAGCTGCGCCGGCTGCGCGAGGTGCCCGAGGCCGCGGTGTCCGGCTTCCTGCGCACGTGGGGCGACGCCGTCTCGGCACGGCTGACCGACGATCCGGTCTTCGAGCCGCTGCCGGTCACGCCGCTGGCGCGCTCGCGCGACTGGCGCACCCACGGCGCCGATACCGCCTCCTGGGATCTGCAGCCGACGATCTTTCCCTTCCTGATGCGTCGGCGCGAGGGACGGTCCTGGCGACCGCTGCATCCGGAGGAAATGGCCTGGCTGTACCGGCAGATGCGCCAGGCCCAGACAGGCGAGCGTGTACCGCTGCTGGCGCAGCTGCGCTTCCAGATCGGCCAGCCGGTGGTCTGCGGCGTGCGTGATGGCCAGGCGCTGACCGCGCTGCGCCTGTGCGTGGGCGCGCGCGACATCTCGGCGGCCACCGCCGGCGCACGCGGCACCGCCGAGGCGCTGACGCAGGCACGGCTGGCGCTGGACAAGCTGGCCTGGTTGATCTCGCGGCTCTGAGCGGCGGGCGGTGCGTGGTACGGGAACGGGCCGCCGGGCCGCATTGAAGGCTCATTTCCGGCCTTCGCCGGCCGGGCGGCCTGCCTAGCATCGCGCCGAGAGCCTTGCCGCCCCTTCTGGAACGCCCATGTCCGACCTGTCCCAGCTTCCCCCGAATCCTGCTCCTGATGCGGCCTCTGCTGCACTGCGGTCCGCGCTGGCCCCGGCCGCCCGGTCTCGCCGCACGGCGGCTGCGCCTTTCGTCTGGCCGATGCCGCCGTTTGCGTCCTATCCGCCCGCCGAGCCGCAGCGCGAGCCGCTGGCCGTCGAGATCGAGGGGCGCAGCGGCAACCTGATGAGCGGACTGCTGGTCGCGCTGGAGCCGGCCGCCGGCATCGCCCGGGTGCAGGTGCCGCCCGACCGGGTGTCGCTGCCGATGCGTTTCGACCAGATCCGCCGCATCACGCTGCAGGCGCCGATCCTGCCGCTGTCGCGCCGCGAAGGTCTGCCGGCACCGGACGAGCCGCTCAGCGAGGAGCAGGCCCGGGTGCTGGAGCATCATCCGGCCCAGCCCTTCACCGTGCATCTGGCCGGCGGCGGCAGTTTCGGCGGCGTGACCGTGGGGCATGTGGAGGACGAGGTCGGGCTGTTCCTGTTCATGCCGCTCGACGATCGGGGGGCGGTCCAGTGCAGTCTGCTGCCGCGTGCGGCCTATGACCGGGCGGTGCTGGGCGAGCGGCTCGGCGCGCTGCTGGTCGAGGAGGCCGCGGTCACGCCCGCGCAGGTCGAGCAGGCGATGCAGATCCAGAAGCGCTCGCGCGGACAGAAGCTCGGCGAGATCCTGGTGGCGCGCCAGATCGTCACGCCCGACCAGCTGCTGGCCGCGCTCGACAAGCAGGCGCGCATGCCGATGGTGCGTCTGGGCGAGGCGCTGGTGGCGCTGGGCTATCTGCGCGAGGAGCAGCTTCACGAGGTGCTCGGCCAGCAGGTCAGCGAGCGGGTGCAGCCGCTCGGCGAGGTGCTGCTGGGGCGCGACTGGGTCACGCCGCAGCAGCTGCGGGTGGCGATGGCGCGCAAGATGGGCTATCCGGTCGTCAACCTGACGAACTTCCATCCGCAGAACGAGGCGCTGGCGCTGCTGCCGCTGGAGACGGCCCGGGTGCTGGAGGTGCTGCCGCTGGTGCACCGCGCCGGCCGGCTGGTGGTGGCGATGCAGGACGTGTCGCGCCAGGCGGTGCTCGAGCAGCTCGCCGAGCTCAGTGGCTGCGCGATCGCGCCGGCGCTGGCCGGCGCCGGCGACCTGAAGGCAGCGATCGAGCGTGCCTATGCCGACCTGCCGGTGCCGGTCGATCCAGGAACGACGCCCGAGGCGGGTGAGGCGCCCGCGGTCGCGCCGTCGGTCCTGAGCGCGTCCGAGTCGGCCCGTGGCGGGCGCGATGACCCGGTGCAGCAGCTGCTGGTCACGCTGGTGGCCGACGCGATGGGCAAGGGGGCCAGCGCCATCCACATCGAGAATCATCCCAGCGAGGACAAGCTGTGGGTGCGCCTGCGCCGCGACGGTCGCATGGAGCCGCACACCGAGCTGCCCGGGCGTTGGCGCACCCGGCTGGTGGCGCGCGTCAAGTCGCTGGCGGAGCTCGACGGGGCTGACAGCCGCCGACCGCAGTCGGGCCGGCTGGCCTTCGCGCGGCTGATGCCACAGCACCGCATCGAGCTGCGCGTCACCACGCTGCCCACCCACGGCGGCATGGAGGATGTCGTCATCGGCCTGCCGACGCGGCTGAAGGCGCTGAAGTTCGAGGGCCTGGGGCTGGTCGCCGCGGACCAGGAGCGCCTGGGCGCAGTGCTGGCGCGTTCCGGGGGCGGGCTGATCCTGGGCGTCGGCCCGGCCGGATCGGGCCGAACCACCACGCTGCTGGCCGAGCTGAGCCGGCTCAATCAGCCCGAGCGCAAGATCGTCTCGCTGGGCGAGCGGCTGGAGGCGACGCTGCCCGGCGTGCGCCAGATCGAGGTCGATGCGCGCGCTGGCCGGCCGATGGCCGCCGCGTTGCAGGCGGTGCTGCAGGCCGATGCCGACGTGATTGCCATCGACGGCCTGCGCGATGTCGACAGCGCGCAGCTCGCGCTGGAGGCGGCGGCCGCGGGTCGGCTGGTGCTGGCCACCGCCACTGGGCGCAACACCGCCGAGGCGGTGCAGCGCCTGCTCGACCTGGGCGTGGACCGCTGGTTGCTGGGCGACACGCTGCAGGTGGTGCATGCGCAGCGCCTGATGCGCCGGCTGTGCAGCAGCTGCCGGATGAGCCGCTCCGCGCGCGAGCCCGAGATCGCCGAATGGATCGAGGGGCATTTCCACGGCAGCCATGTCGATGCGGCCGAGGCGGCTCGCGAGCAGTTGCGCGCCGACTGGCTGGCCCGCCACGGCCGCGATGGCAAGCTGCGTCGCTACCACAGCGCGGGTTGCGAGCGCTGCCGCGACACCGGGCTGCGCGGGCGGGCGGCGGCGCACGAGCTGATGTTCGTCAGCCGCGAGCTTCGCCGGCTGATCCGCGCCGGCGCGCCGGCTTGGAACCTGCAGCGCCTGGCACTGCAGGAAGGGCTGCGCACGCTGCGTCAGGATGCGGTCGAGAAGATGCTGGCCGGGCTGGTCAGCCTCGACGAGGTGCGCGCCGTCGGCGACTGAGCCGTCAGCGTCCGCGCAGGAACAGCGTGTCGAGCTCGCGCATCGTGACCTGACGCCAGGTCGGGCGGCCGTGGTTGCACAGGTCGGCGCGCTCGGTGCGCTCCATGTCGCGCAGCAGCGCGTTCATCTCCTCGAGCGTCAGACGGCGGTGGGCGCGCACCGCGCCGTGGCAGGCCATGGTGGCCAGCAGCTCGTCGCGGGCGCGCTGCACCAGCGTGCTGGCCTCGTGTTCGGCCAGATCGGCCAGCACCGAGCGCGCCAGCGCGGCCGCATCCGCCCCCTGCAGCGCTGCCGGCACCGCCCGCACCGCCAGCACGCCCGGCGACAGCGGCGCCACATCCAGACCGAGCTGCTGCAGCGCCTCCGCATGGGTTTCCGCGGTTGCCACCTCGGCCGGCGTGGCCGCGAAGGTGGTGGCGATCAGCAAGGGCTGCGAGGCCAGGGCCTTGGCGTCGCCGTCGCCATGCGTCTCGGCCACGGCGCGCTTGAGCCGCTCGTAGACGATGCGCTCGTGCGCGGCGTGCATGTCGACGACGATCAGGCCGTGGCGGTTCTCCGCCAGCACGTAGACGCCGCCGAGCTGCGCCAGCGCGCGGCCCAGCGGCCAGTCGCTGTCGGCAGGTTCGGGCGTGGGCACGGGCACCGGGAGCGTGATGGGGGCGACGGCCGGGGCGGGTTCCGATGCGGCGGGCGCCGGCGTGGCCGCACGCCACGGCGCCGGCAGCTCGCGGGCGTGCAGCCGTGCGGCCTGCTCGAGCAGCAGCCGGCCCTGCACCGGCGCGGGCGCGTGCCAGGCGGGGGCGTGACGCGATGCCGGTGCGGGCGAGCGACCCGGGTCAGGCGTGGGCGCCGACAGGGACGTCGCCATCGGGGCCGGCGGCGGCGCATCTGCCGCCGCCGTGGCTTCGGCCGGCACCGGGCTGCTGCGCGAGGGCGCCAGCGCCGCCTCGACCGCACGGCGCACCGCCTGGTGCACCTCGCGCGAATCGCGGAAACGCACCTCGGTCTTGGTCGGATGCACGTTCACGTCCACCCGCTCCGGCGCGATCTCCAGGAACAGCACATAGCTGGGCTGGCGGCTGCCGTGCAGCACGTCCTCGTAGGCGGCGCGCACGCCGTGCGCCAGCAGCCGGTCGCGCACATGGCGGCCGTTGACGTAGACGTACTGCAGGTCGGCGCGGGCGCGTGCGGTCTCCGGCAGGCCGGCGCGGCCGCGCACCGACAGCGGCCCGAGCTGCAGCGCCACCTCGCGGCTGTCGCGCGCGAAGGCCTCGCCGAGCACGTCGCGCAGGCGCTGCTGCGCGTCGCCCGGGCGCCACTGCTCGACCAGCCGGCCCTCGTGCCAGACCTCGAAGCCGACCTCGGGGCGCGCCAGCGCATGGCGGCGCACCGCCTCCAGGCAGTGCGCCAGCTCGGTGGCGTCGGACTTCAGGAACTTGCGCCGCGCCGGCGTCGAGAAGAAGAGCTCGCGCACCTCCACCGTCGTGCCGACGGCGCGTGCGGCGGGCTGCAGCTCGCCGGTGCGGCCGTCGATGCGCTGAGCGTGCAAGGCCTCGGGCGTGCGGCTGGTGATCGACAGCTCGGCGATCGAGCCGATCGCCGCCAGCGCCTCGCCGCGAAAGCCCATCGTCATCACCTGCTCGAGCTCGCCCAGCGAGCCGATCTTGCTGGTGGCGTGGCGGCGCAGCGCCAGTGGCAGCTCCTCGGGCGCGATGCCCTGGCCGTCGTCCTCGACCAGGATCGAGCGCACGCCGCCGGCGATCAGCCGCACGGTGATGCGGGTGGCGCCGGCGTCCAGCGCGTTGTCCACCAGCTCGCGCACCACCGAGGCCGGCCGCTCGACCACCTCGCCGGCGGCGATCTGGCTGATCAGCTCGTCGGGCAGCTCGCGGATCGGGCGGCGTGAGGGCGGGTCCAGCAGTGCGGTCGTCGGGGGCAGCGTCATGCCCCGGATTGTAGGAAAGCGCCGTTCAGCCCAGGTACCGGCCGGATTCGCTGCGTTGGACCAAGTCGACGAAGCGCGAGCCGCCCAGGTCCTGGCGGCTGAAGTCGATCGCCATGCCGGCGACGAAGAGCTGCATCACCCGCAGTGTCGCGGTCAGGCGCGCGCGCTGCAGCTGACCGCCGCAGCGGCGCAGCGCCTCGATCAGCACCTGCGCGTCGATCCAGCCCGCCAGGCTGGCGTAGCCGATCTCCACCCCGGCGGCGCGCGCCTGCTGGCGGTAGAGCTCCATCTGCCGGTCGGTCTCCCGCCAGGGGCTGGGCGTGACCTGGGTGAGCGCCAGCCCGCGCGCCTGCGGACCGATGCGGCGCATCGCCTCGTCGTCGCCGACGATCGACAGGCCGAAGAAGGCCGGATGGCGCTTCAGGCCGGTGGCGGTGGTCATCATCGCCGCAGCCTGGCCGCCGGGCACGAACAGCACCACCGCCTGGGGCGACAGCGCCATCAGCTTGCGCGAGGCCTCCGGCGCCGTGGCGTCCTCTGCGGTCAGCGCCGCCGAGCCCACCACCTGCAGCTTCTGCGCGACCAGCGCGTCAGCGATCAGCTTCAGGCCTTCCTGGCCGAAGGGCGAGGCGGTGTGCGCGATCGCCACCCGCTGCAGCCCGACGGTGGCCAGGTGGCGCGCCAGCACCTCGGCCTCCTGGGCATGGCTGGCGCGAGGGAAGAAGCCGACGCCCCGGCACAGCGAGCGCACCGAATCGGCCACCGCCACCGCGCCGACCGCGGGCACACCGTGCTCGCGCAGCAGCGGCTCGAGTGCCGCGATGCCTTGGCTGCCGGCACAACCGAACAGTGCCAGGGCCTGCTGTTCGACGATCAGGGGACGCGCCAGGGCCAGAGCGCGCGCCGGGTCGGCGCCATCGTCCAGATCCACCCAGCGGATCGGCCGACCGGCGAGGCCGCCGGCGGCGTTGCTCGCCTCGAAGGCCAGGTTCGCGCCGGCTGCATGCGCGCGGGCCATCGCTGCGATCGGTCCCTGCTGAGGCGCGGTGCGACCGATCAGGATCGGGGGCGCTGCCGCCTGGGCGCGAGGTGACAGCAGACCCAGCGGCGCGGCTGCGCCCGCCAGGACAAGACTTCTCCGGTGCATCGATTCGTGCTTTTCTGGGCGTCAACCCCGTGTTTCGTGGGGGCGAGTGTGCCCAGCGCAAAAAGTCCTGTCCGCCGCTGAAATTCGCGGATCCGGAGCGGCGTGACGTAATGCGCACAACACTCCGGATGCTAATCTCGCCGCCCATGGACATGATTCCCTTCCTGATCGATTTCATCCTCCATGTGGACCAGCATCTGGCCGAGTTCATCGCGGCCTACGGGGCCTGGGTGTATGCGCTGCTGTTCGTGATCATCTTCGTGGAGACCGGCCTGGTGGTGATGCCCTTCCTGCCGGGGGACTCGCTGTTGTTCGTCGTCGGCGCGATGTGTGGCGCCGGGCTGATGAGCCTGCCGCTGGCGATGGCGCTGCTGCTGGTGGCGGCGGTGCTGGGCGATCAGGTGAACTACTCGATCGGGCGCCATGTCGGCCCGAAGGTCTTCCAGTGGGAGAACTCGCGCTTCTTCAACAAGCGCGCCTTCATGCAGGCGCACGAGTTCTACGAGCGCCACGGTGGCGTGACGATCATCATCGCGCGCTTCATGCCCTTCATCCGCACGTTCGCGCCCTTCGTCGCTGGCGTGGCCGAGATGACGCGCGCCAAGTTCGCGATGTTCAATGTCGTGGGCGCGATGCTCTGGGTCATCGGCCTGACGCTGGCAGGGTACCTGTTCGGCAACCTGCCCTGGGTGCAGGCCAACCTGAGCAAGATCATCTGGGCGCTGATCATCATTCCGGGCCTGATCGCGCTCTTCGGCGCCTGGAAGGCGCGTCGCAACGAGGCCCGCGCCGCGGCCTGAGTGGCTCAGGGCCGGCGGATGCCGGCGGCCGGCGGCGGAAATTCCAGCGGCGACTGCGGGCCGCGCATCGGCACCCGCGTCTCCAGCGCGGCGGGCTGGTAGCGCGCCGCGAAGCGGCAGCCCTGTGCCGGATTCCAGCGGGTCGGCAGCGCGCGGCAGCGCTGCTCGAGCGCGGCGCTGTCCGGCTGGGCACCGCCGCCGGCCCAGTCCAGCAGCGCGTCGACCGCGCTCACATAGGCGGCATCCGACAGGTACTCGTGCTCGCTGTCGCGGGTGTAGGCCTGGGCGAGCCGCTCGGCCGCGCCAGCCTCGGTCACGGTGTCGCGGAAGTGGCTTTCCATCTCGACGAAGGCGATCGGGTCACCGATGCCGTGCAGCGTCAGCGTGGGCAGCAGCAGCCGGCCGGTGGGGTCGCCGTCGCGGGCCAGCTCGGCGCGGGCAACCAGATCGGCGCGCAGCCGTGGCACGCGGCGGTTCAGCGCCTCGTCGTCGTCGCTGCCGCTGTAGATCACGCCCTCGTTGGTGAAGGGGTTGCGCGCGCCGAGCTTGCGCACCGTCAGCTCGCGGAAATGCCAGGTCGCCCATTGCAGATGGCCGATCAGCGCGGTCTCGGGCAGACGCAGCACGTGGGTGAGCGTGTCCAGGCGCTTCTGCTGTGCGGTGCTGCGCTCGGCACGCGGGCGTTGCACGCCGGTGCACTCGTCGACCCGCTGTGCGACATCGAGGCGGGTCAGCGTCGACTCCGGCGGCATGCCCATCCACAGCGGATAGACCGGCTCGTCCGGGCGCGGATGGTTGCCGCAGATCGCCTGGTAGACCGCACGCAGGTCGACGCGAATATCGTAGGCGCGGGTGGCGCCGGCCAGCACGCCATTGGTCAGCAGCACGCCGTCATAGGGCAGCGGGCCCGGCCGTGTCTGGCCTGGCCGCACATCGGGCGTGATGTAGCGCTCGGCCATGCGCGCAGCCACCGACGCGCCCCAGCTCTGGCCGTGCAGCACGGTGCGCTGCGGCTGACCGAGCGCCTCGACCGCGATGCGGCGCAGCCGGTCGACGTCTTCGCCGGCGGCCAGCACTTCGAAGCCGCCCTGGCGGTAGCTGGTGCCGGCCCAGGCGTGGCCGGCCTGCAGCATGACCTTCCAGCGCTGCAGGTCGCCGGTGACGCGTGCCAGCGTCGGCTCGCCCAGCGACGGACCACCATGCGCGTGCATCACCAGGATGCCGCTCCAGTCTTTCGGCACCGCGATCCAGTACCAGGCGCCGAGGTGGTCGCGCCCCGACAGGCAACGGGTGGCCTCGGGCAGGCCAGAGGGGCAGGTGCGCTCGCTGGGCGTGGCCGGCCGCTCGG
Source organism: Pseudomonadota bacterium (assembly GCA_046050625.1). Classification (GTDB taxonomy): domain Bacteria; phylum Pseudomonadota; class Gammaproteobacteria; order Burkholderiales; family Burkholderiaceae_C; genus Sphaerotilus. The sequence goes on along the minus strand of JBJOPV010000027.1, from coordinate 8,473 downwards.
GGGCGGCGGCGCGTGCCGTTGGCAGGGACAGCAGCAGTGCCGCCGCCGCAAGGGCGGCCAGCAGTGGACGAGGGGAGAAGGGGGCCAGACGGGAGCTCATGCGCGCAGATTACTGCACCCGCATGACGTGGCCGTCCCCCGGTTCAGAGCATGCGCACCCGCGCCAGGGGTGGATTGCGGGCGAAGTAGCGCGTGATGCCCACATAGAGCGCCTGGACCAGCTGCGACTGGTAGCTCGGGTCGCGCAGCTTGTCTTCCTCTTCCGGATTCGAGATGAAGGCGGTCTCGACCAGGATGGACGGAATGTCGGGGGCCTTCAGCACCGCGAAGCCGGCCTGCTCGACCTGGGGCTTGTGCAGTCGGCCGATCTGGCCGATGTGACCCAGCACCTCTCGGCCGATGCGCAGACTGTCCTTGATCTGCGCGGTGGTGCTCATGTCGAGCAGCGTGCGCATCACATGCGCGTCCTTGCTGCGCACGTTGATGCCACCGATGGCGTCGGCGGCATTCTCGCGCTGGGCCATCAGCCGGGCGGTGGTGCTGGTCGCGCCGGAGTCCGACAGCGCAAACACCGAGGCGCCACGCGCCTGCGGCGTGATGAAGGCGTCGGCGTGAATGGAGACGAACAGGTCGGCCTGCACCCGCCGTGCCTTGCGGACCCGATCCTGCAGTGGCACGAAATAGTCGCCGTCGCGGGTCAGCATCGCGCGCAGGCCCGGGCGGGTGTTGATGCGCTCCTGCAGCTGCCGTGCGATCGCCAGCACGACGTCCTTTTCGCGCAGGCCGGTCGGTCCGATCGCGCCGGGATCCTCGCCGCCGTGGCCTGGGTCGATCGCGACGATGACCAGCCGGTTGATGCCGCCGCGACCTGGCGGCACCGCGGGCGCACCTTCCGCCGGCGCCGGGGCGGGCGAGGCGGCCACACGCGGCGGCTGGGGCGAGGCGGGCGGCGGCACCGGTGCGCCCTCCTGCGGTGCCAGCGGGCGATCGACCCGGCCGATGAATTCGCCCAGCGCATCCTCGATGTCGGCGGCCGCCCGTTGCGAGGCCTCCGCGCTGTCCGTCGTGGCCGGTATCTTCGCGGCCAGGGGCGCCTCGCGCTCCTTGACCAGGGTCAGCAGCGGGTCGGGCGCCTTGCTCGGGTAGAGGTCGAAGACCAGCCGGTGCCTGTAGGGCGAGATCGGTGCCAGCGTGAAGACCTGGGGCGCGACAGGTCGCTTCAGGTCGAAGACCATGCGCACCCGGCGCGGCTGGTTCTGGCCGATGCGCACGCCCGCGATCTGCGGATCGTCGCTGCCGACGCGCGCCACCAGCTCGCGCAGCTGGGCGCTGAGCTCCAGCCCGTCGATGTCGATGACCAGCCGTACCGGGCCTTCGGTGATGAAATGCTGCGCCTCCAGCGCGACATCCGACTCCAGCGTGACCCGGGTGTAGTCGGCCGAGGGCCAGACCCGCACCGCCACCAGCGTCGCGCCGAAGGCCAGGTCGCCAGCCCCCAGCGTGAGCACCAGCGCGCCGGCCTGGCGCAGCCAGCGGCGGCGGTCGCTGGCCGTCTCCTCAGGGGTGTCGGCGTGGCGGCGGGTTGCTTCCAGGGCGTGATGGAACGGGGTGGTCATGATCGGGTCCTCCTCGCGTCCGGTTCCTCGGTTCATCGGGATGGGTTCATCAGGCGGGGTTCATCGGGCCCAAGGCGTCCAGCAGCTGGCAGCCTTCGGGGCTGCCCGCCTGCCAGGTCACCTGGCGCCGGCCGTCGGTCTGCAGGTCCAGGGTCAGCACCAGATCGGGCTGGGGCAGCAGGCCGGCCGCCTTGTCGGGCCACTCGACCAGCTTCAGACCCGGGCTGGCGAACAGGTCGCGAAAGCCGGCATCTTCCCATTCCCGTGGATCGCCAAAGCGATAGAAATCGAAGTGCCAGACGCCCAGATCCGGCCAATCCGGCAATTCGTGCGGCTCGACGATGGCATAGCTGGGGCTCTTGATCCGGCCCTGCACGCCCAGCGCGCGCAGCAGATGACGCACGAAGGTGGTCTTGCCGGCACCGAGCGTGCCGTGCAGCGCGATGCAGGCACGGCGGACCGGCGGCGTGCGGGCCAGTGCCTGCGCGGCGGCCTCGCAGTCGGCCTCGTCGGCCCAGGTCTGGTGGCGGGTTTCTAGAATCACCGGATGACGGATGACGATCGGAATGAGGGGCAGCCGGCCCTGGACGGGCCTCGGCTGGTGCGGCAGCTGCGCGAGTGGGCGCATGCGCTCGGATTTTCCCAGATCGGCGTGACCGATGTACATCTGGCTACAGCCGAGTCGGGTCTTCTGGCCTGGCTGGAGGCGGGCTTTCATGGCTCGATGCAGTACATGGCCGCGCACGGCCTGCGTCGCGCGCGCCCGGCCGAGCTGGTGCCGGGCACGGTGCGGGTGATCAGCGTGGCCATGCCCTACCTGCCAACAGACACGGGCGCCGACTGGCGCGCGCTTGAGCGCGCCCGCGTGCAGCAGCCCGGCGAGGCGGTGATCTCGGTCTATGCCCGCGGGCGGGACTATCACAAGGTGGTGCGTGCGCGGCTGCAGCGCCTGGCGGATCAGCTTGCCGCCGAGATCGGCCCGTTCGGCCACCGGGTCTTCTGCGACTCGGCGCCGGTGCTCGAGGTCGAGCTGGCGGGGCACGCCGGCCTGGGCTGGCGCGGCAAGCACACGCTGCTGCTGGACCGCTCGGCCGGCTCGATGTTCTTCCTGGGCGAACTGTTCGTCGATCTGCCGCTGCCGGTGGACGCGCCGGCCGAGCCGCGCTGCGGGCGCTGCAGCGCCTGCATCGACGCCTGCCCGACCGCGGCCATCGTCGCGCCCTATCGGCTGGACGCGCGGCGCTGCATCAGCTACCTGACGATCGAGCATGACGGCCCGATTCCGGTCGAGCTGCGCGCGGCGATGGGCAACCGCATCTATGGCTGCGACGACTGCCAGCTCGCCTGCCCGTGGAACAAGTACGCGCGCATCAGCACGCTGGCCGACTTCGACGTGCGCCCCGGCATGAGCGGTGCGACGCTGCTGCAGCTCTGGGCCTGGGACGAGGCGAGCTTCCTGCGCCGCACCGAGGGCAGCCCGATCCGGCGCATCGGGCACGCGCGCTGGCGGCGCAACCTGGCGGTGGCGCTGGGCAACGCCTGGCGCGAGACGGGCGAGCCGGCGCTGGCCGAGGCGCTGCGCGCCGCCCGCGACGGCGCCGACGCGCTGCTGGCCGAGCACATCGACTGGGCGCTGGCGCAGCGGGCGTGAAGGGGGCGCGCCGTGGGGCGCTCAGCCGCCGTGCAGCGCCTGGAAGGCCGCCAGCGCCAGCGGCAGGCCGATCATGCCCAGCAGCGTCGAGGCGGTGACCAGCCCGGCGACATAGGGCCCGTCGCCGCCCATGCGTGCGGCCAGCACGAAGCAGCTCGACGCGGTGGGCATCGCCGCGAACAGCAGCAGCACCTGCGCCTGGCCGGTGGGCAGCCCGAGCAGCAGGCCCAGTCCCAGCCCGACGGCCGGCAGCAGCGCATGGCGGATCGACAGCAGCGCCGTGGCCAGCCCTGGCGCCTTGCGCAGCCCACCGAACTGCAGACCGGCGCCCACCGCCATCAGCCCCAGCGGCAGCGCCGCCGCGCCGATGCGCGAGAGCGTGGTGGCCACCGGTGCGGGCAGCTGCAGGCCGACCAGATTGCAGATCAGCCCGGCCACGGTGGCCAGGATCAGCGGATTGCGCATCAGCTCAGTCCCGATGCGGTGGCCACCGTGGCGCGCCAGACTCCAGACCGCGCCGATATTGCACAGCGGCACGCACAGCGCGATCAGCAAGGCGATCCAGGCCAGTGCCTGTGCGCCACCCAGCCGCTCGGCCAGCGCCAGCGCGACATAGGAATTGAAGCGGAAGGCCACCTGTGCGCCGCTGGCCTGCAGCTTCGGGTCGATGCCGGGCAGCCAGCGCAGCGTGGTGGCCAGCGCGATGCCGGCCAGTACCGTCAGCACGCCGCCGGCGGCCAGGCCCACCGTCGCTGCCGGTGCCAGCGGGCTGCGCACGATCGACACGAACAGCAGCACCGGGAACAGCAGCCAGTAGACCAGCCGCTCGACGCTGTCCCAGACGGGGCGGTTCAGCGCGGTGCGGTGGCAGATCGTCCAGCCGGCGACGATCAGCAGGAAATCCGGAAGCAGCAGCAGGGCGGTGTCGAGCATGGCAGGAGCGTAGCCCGGCGCTCGAGGTTTTCCACTACGCGCGATCCACAGCCGTGGCGGCGGCCTTAGGATCGCGCGATCCTTCTCCTCGCTGCTGCTTCCCTGGAGTCCGCTGAATGAATCGTCGTCCGGTCCTTGCTGCCCTGGCCTCGCTGGCCGCTGCTTCGCTGTCGCTGCCGGTGCTGGCCCAGAGCTATCCGTCCAAGCCGGTGCGTGTCATCGTGCCGTTCGCGCCGGGTGGCACCACCGACATCATCGCCCGCATCCTGTCCGAGCGCATGGGCGCGGCGCTCGGGCAGACGGTGGTGGTCGAGAACAAGGCCGGCGGCGGCGGCATCGTCGGGGCGGCCGAGCTGGTCAAGGCGCCGGCCGACGGCCATGCGCTGGGCATGGCCACCGTCTCGACGGTGGCCTCGAACCCGGCCATCAATCCGCGCACGCCCTACAACCCGCTGGGCGACTTCACGCCGATCATCAACCTGGCGGCCACGCCCAATGTCATCGCGGTGCATCCGAGCTTTCCGGCGCGCGACTACAGGACGTTCCTCGAGGTGCTGAAGAAGAGCCCGGGCCGCTACAGCTATGCCAGCTCCGGCACCGGCGGCATCGGGCATCTGCAGATGGAGCTCTACAAGAACCTCGCCGGTGTCTTTGTCACCCACATTCCGTACCGCGGCGCGGGGCCGGCGCTCAATGACACGGTCGCCGGTCAGGTGCCGATCATCTTCGACAACCTGCCCTCGGCGCTGCCTTTCATCCGCGAGGGTCGGCTGATCCCGATCGTGGTGGCCGCGCCCGAGCGCTTGGCGGTGCTGCCGAGCGTGCCGACCTTCAAGGAGGTCGGGCTGGAGCCGGTCAACCGCATGGCCTTCTACGGCTTCGTCGGCCCGAAGGGGCTGTCGCGCGAGGTGGTCGACAAGGTCTCGACCGCGGCGCGGCGCGCGCTCGAGGACGCGGCGGTCAGAAAACGCATCGAGGACACCGGCTCGCTGATCGTGGCCAACACGCCTGAGCAGTTCGCTGCGCAGATCCGCGCCGAGTTCGAGGTCTACCGCCAGGTCGTCGAGAAGCAGAAGCTGACGCTGGAATGAAGAAGGGCCGGTCGCGAGACCGGCCCTTCTTCATGGCTTGTCTTCTGATGGACCGGCCGGGCCGGTCCGCGATCCCGAAGGATCGATCAGAAGTTGTGGCGCACGCCGACGGCGACCGAGCTGAAGTCGGCGCCGTTGGTGCCGGTCATGTAGCTGGCGCTGGACTTGTTGTCGACCTTGGTCAGGAAACCGTAGACCTTGGTGCGCTTGCTCAGGTTGTAGTTGTAGCCGAGCGTGGCCTGGGTGGCCTGGGTGTTGGCGATGTCACCGATCTTGCCGGCGTAGCCGACGTTGACGTGGAACTCCGAGGCACCCAGGGTATACATGCCGGCGACGCGGAAGGCGTTGCGCGACACGTCATCGCTCTTGGTGCGCTGGGCGTAGGCGGCCAGCGTGAACGGGCCCATGCCATAGGAGGCGCGGACGGCGAACTGGTTGTCCTGGTCGGCCTTGGTGTAGCCGGCGCCCAGTTGCAGCGCGCCCAGATCGTAGTTCACGGCCAGGTCGACCGGACGCTTGCCGCCGGTGCCGGCAGTGGCTTCGGCGATCGAGGCTTCAGCCCACAGGCCCTTGACGAATTCCGGGGTGCGGTAGGCGACCTTGTTCACGTCGCTGCCGAAGTAGCTGTACAGCGCGTCGGCCGAGGTGCCGGTGTCGTGGTTGTGCATGCTCACCACGTCGGCGGTGGCATTGATCGATTCCTGGGTGAAGTTGCCCAGGCGCAGCATGCCCAGCTTGCTCGACAGGTAGACCTCGGACTGGCGGCCCCAGAAGGTGGAGGCGGCCGCGCCGATGGTCGGGTCGAAGCCGTGTTCGATGATGAAGCCGGCCTTCAGACCGCCGCCCAGATCCTCTTCGCCCTTGAAGCCGATGCGCGAAGCGGTGTTGTTCAGCTCGGTCTTCTTGACGGTGCCGACCTTCTGGCGCTCGGCGGTCACGTTCAGGCGGCCGTACAGGGTGACGGAGCTTTGGGCCAGAGCGGCGCTGGAGGCCAGGGTGGCCAGCACGGCCAGAGCGATGGAGCGCTTGATCATGAGTTTCGTCCTAGAGGAGAGGAGTGAATCGGGGTCCACGGCTTGCTCGAAAGGCGCCGATTGCGATCCATTCTAGGAGCGAAGATTCGGGGATATGCTGATTTGACGCGCTTGACGTGACGGAAGGCGGTGTGTTTCGTTGTGATGAAACAACGTGGCACAAGGCTTGTGCGGCCTGCGCATCTGGCCCGGGCGCGATGCACCACACCGTGCTTGGGTGCCTGCCGTCACGCCGTTCGCGTCAGCGCCCGCGCAGATGAGCCGGTGCCTCCAGACGGCGTGCCAGTGTCGTCAGCACGAGGGTCAGGATCAGGTAGATCGCCGAGATCGCCAGGTAGGGCTCCCAGTAGCGCGAGTAGGCGCCGGCGACGGTGCGTGCGGCCAGCGCCAGCTCGGCCAGGCCGATCGCCGACACCAGCGAGGAGTCCTTGATCAGCGTGACGCCCTCGTTCACCAGCGCAGGCACCATGCGCCGGAAGGCCTGCGGGAGGATCACGAAGCGCATGCTCTGCGCGTGTGTGAAGCCCAGGGAGTAGGCCGCCTGCGTCTGGCCCAGATGGATGCTCTGGATGCCTGCGCGGAAGATCTCCGAGATGTAGGCGCCAGCGTTCAGGCTCAGCGCCACGCAGCCGGAGAAGAAGGCGCCGTGCTCCTGGCGGAAGGTGCGCGCGACCTCGCCCGACATCAACAGGCCGGTCTCGGGATGGACCAGCGCGGGCATCAGCGCGAAATGCACCAGCAGGATCTGCACGAACAGCGGCGTGCCCCGGAAGAAGGTGACATAGGCGGTGGTGAGCCCGCGCAGCAGCTTCATCAGCAGGGCCGTCGTGCCTGAGCGGGGCTTGGGTGCGCTGGCCGAACTGCTGATCAGGCCGAAGGCCACGCCCAGCACCAGTCCGGCCAGGATGGCCACCAGGGTCAGCTTGATGGTGGTCACCACGCCAGCGGCGAACAGCGGGCCGTAGCCGGCGAGGATGTCCCAGCGAAGATCCATGATCGGGAAGGAAGGAAAAGAGGGTGGAAGGTTCGGGACGGGCGGGTCGTGCCCGTGGCAGGTGCGCGAGTCTACGCGCCACGCTGGTCGATGTTGAGCCGGACCCACCCTGAGCGGCAGGGGCCCGTCTCGGCACAGCCCGTGCATGGCGCCGCCATGACTTCAGCGAGCAAGAGGGGTGCCATCGCAGAATATGTCACGAAAAGGAGCAATTCCTCTTGGGCGCGACCGCTTCCTGAGGTCTACTGCAGTGCATCAATTTCTCGAGGTCGTCGGCATCATGGACGCTCAGGGAGTCGGAGCAGACGCGCGTGGCGCCAGCGGCGTCGCGGCGCAGGACGGGGGCAGCCTCTGGGCCGCCGGGGCCGATCTTGCGCGGATTCTTTTCCGGGGCCTGCCGGATCTGGCCTGGCTGAAGGATCCGCAAGGGCGCTATCTCAGCTGCAACGCCGCCTTCGAGCGCATCGTCGGCTGCAGCGAGGCCGAGCTGCGCGGTCGCACCGATGTGGATGTCTTCTCCGCCGAGGAGGCCGCCTTCTTCCGCAGCAACGACCGCGGCGCGCTCGAGCGCGACGGGCTGCATGTCAACGAGGAATGGCTGACCTTTCGCGACACCGGCGAGCGCCGTCGCTACGAGGTGCTGAAGACGCCGCTGCGCGGTCAGGACGAGGTGCTGATCGGCGTGCTGGGCGTGGCGCGCGACATCACCCGCCAGCATCACCAGGACGAGGCGCTGCGGCTGGCCGCGCGCATCTTCGAGTCGGCCGGCGAGTCCATCCTGGTGACCGACGCGGCAGGCGACATCGTCGCGGTCAATGCCGCCTTCAGCCGGATTTCCGGCTATCCGGCCCAGGAGGTGATCGGCCGCAATCCGCGCCTGCTGCGCTCCGGCCGCCAGGGGCCGGCCTTCGCGGCCCGGATGTGGCGCCAGCTGGCGGTGCACGACCGCTTCCAGGGCGAGTTCTGGAACCGGGCGCGCGACGGCCGGCTGTATCCGCTGCTGCAGACCATCACCGTGCTGCGCGACGAGGTCGGGCGCATCACCCACTATGTCGGCGTCGGCGCCGATCTGTCGCGCCTGCACGAGGCCGAGCAGCGCTCGCATCACCTGCGGCTGCATGACACGCTGACCGATCTGCCCAACCGCCAGGTGA
>JBJOPV010000026.1:0-22325 GCA_046050625.1 Pseudomonadota bacterium | reverse complement strand
TGCGTGCCCTGATTGAACTCTTCGATCATCTCGATACCCATGCCGCTCTCCTTGTGTCTGCGTCTGAATTACATCAGAAACTTTTCAGGAACCAATCCCTGGCCCGGACGAACAGTCCCTGGGCCACGCCCGGGGAGGCTGCACCGCTCGGTGCCGATCGCATGCCGCGCACTCTTGCCAGGCGCGCCTCCTCCAGCAGACCCATCGCGGTCGCCGAGCGGGGGCTCGCCACCATGTCATAGAGAGCCCCGCCATACGTCGGAACCCCCTTGCGCACCGGCTTGAGGAAGATGTCCTCGGCCAGTTCGACCATACCCGGCATCACAGCCGATCCCCCGGTCAGGACAATCCCCGAAGAGAGAAGTTCCTCATGGCCACTTTCCCGGATCACCTGCTGGACAAGCGCAAATATCTCTTCGACCCGGGGTTCGATCACGCCCGCCAGAGCCTGACGGCTCAAGATCTTCGGAATCCGGTCACCGAGTCCGGGCACCTCGAGCTGCTCGGCCGGGTCAGCCAGCAGCTGCTTGGCCACGCCATACTCGATCTTGATCTCCTCGGCATCCTTCGTCGGCGTGCGCAGCGCCATCGCGATGTCGCTGGTGATCAGATCCCCCGCAATTGGAATCACGGCAGTATGACGGATCGCGCCATCCGTGAAAATCGCCACATCGGTGGTGCCCGCACCGATGTCGACCAGCGCCACGCCCAGCGCTTTTTCATCTGGCGTCAGCACCGACAGGCTGGAGGCGCTCGGGTTGAGCACCAGCTGCTCGACCTCCAGGCCGCAGCGCCGCACGCACTTGATGATGTTCTCGGCCGCGCTGTGCGAGCCGGTCACGATATGCACACGAACCTCGAGCCGTGCGCCGCTCATGCCGACCGGTTCGCGCACCTCCTGGCCGTCGATGACGAATTCCTGCGGCTCGACCAGCAGCAGCCGCTGGTCATTGGGAATGTTGATCGCCTTGGCGGTCTCCACCACCCGCGACACATCGAACGACGTGACCTCCTGGTCGCGCACGATGACCATGCCGGTCGAGTTGCGCCCACGCACGTGACTGCCGGAAATGCCGACATGGACCCGGCCGATCTTGCAGTCGGCCATCATCTCGGCCTCTTTGAGCGCCTGCTGGATCGAGTGCATCGTCGCGTCGATGTTGACGACGCTGCCGCGCTTGAGTCCGAGCGAAGGCGCCACGCCCAGCCCCGCCAGACGCATCTCGCCATCCGACAGCAGCTCGGCCACCACCGCCATCACTTTGGCGGTGCCAATGTCGAGCGCGACGACGAGTTCGTTGTATTCCTTGGACATGGCTGCGTCTTTCTCGCGAGCGTGCTCAGCGCTTCCTGGCTGGCACCGGATGAGCGGTGGTGCCCATGCCAGCCAGCTTCAGCGCATAGCCCTCGACATGCCTCAGGTCGGCATATTCGATGGCGCGGTTCTCGAAGCGGCGGGACACCTGGCCGACGCTGGCCACGAAGCGCCGGGTGCGATCGACGATCTCGTCGGCATCGCCACGACCCAGCTCGATGACCGCACCGCGGTCGAGATGGGCTCGCCACGAGCCGCGATCCGACAGCTCCAGCCGATCCACCCGGCTGCGCATCGCTGCAAAGACCGGCACCAGACGTTTCCACATCGCCAGGACCTGGGCGGAGGTGTCGCGCGGTCCGCGCAACGTCGGCAGCGCCTCGTCCTCGATGTCGCCCAGATTGACCTCGAAGACCTCGCCGAAGCTGTTGACCACCAAAGGCTCGCCCGCATCGCGCTCCCAGTAGGCGGCCGGCTGATGCTCCTCCAGACGCACGATCAGGTCATGCGGCCAGACGCGGCGCACCTCGGCGCGGCGCACCCAGGGAATCGACTCGAAGGCCGCACGCGCCTCGACCAGATCCAGCGTCAGATAGCTGCCGTCCAGCCGGGGCAGCGCATGGCGCTGGATCGAGTCGGCCGTGCTGTGCTCGACCTCGCCTTCGACATGCACCTGCCGGAGCGCAAACCAGGGCGAATGAACCAGCCAATGCCCGCCGACCAGCAGCAGGCCCAGCACCAGCAGCCAGACCAGCACCGACGAGCCCGAGCGCATCAGCTGCACATCGAGCGGCAGCGTGACCGGATCGGACGGCGCGGAGCGGTCGCGTGTCGTCATGCGTGCGCTTTCACTCGCCGTGCGCGGCCGGGGCCGCATCCAGGCGCGCCGCCGCCAGCAGGCGCAAGCACAGATCCTCGTAGCTGACGCCGGCCGCGCGGGCCGACATCGGCACCAGCGAGTGGCCGGTCATGCCGGGCGAGGTGTTCATCTCCAGCAGGAAGGCCTGACGATCGCTGGCGCGGATCATCAGGTCGGCGCGGCCCCAGCCGCGGCAGCCCAGCGCGCGGTAGGCGGCCACGACGATGCGCTGGATCTCGCGCTCCTCATGCTCGGGCAGGCCGCTCGGGCAGAGGTAGCGCACCTCGTCGGTGAAGTACTTGTTCTGGTAGTCGTAGCCGGCCTCGGGCGGCACGATGCGGATGACCGGCAGCGCGTGCGCGCCCTCGCCCTCGCCCAGCACCGGGCAGGTGATCTCGTCGCCGGCGATGAAGGCCTCGGCCAGCACGTCCGGATCATGGCGCAGCGACTCGGCCACCGCCGCGGCGACCTGCGCCGCCTCGCTCACCTTGGTCACGCCGATCGACGAGCCCTCGCGCGGGGGCTTCACGATCAGCGGCAGGCCCAGGCGCGCGGGCAGCGCGGCAATCGCCTCGGGCGACTGCTCCTCGGGGGCCAGGCGCACATGGGCCGGCGTCGGCAGGCCTTCGGCGATCCAGACGCGCTTGGTCATCACCTTGTCCATCGCGATCGCCGAGGCCATCACGCCGGAGCCGGTGTAGGCGATGCCCATGACCTCCAGCGCGCCCTGCACGCAGCCGTCCTCGCCGTGGCGGCCGTGCAGCGCGATGAAAGCGCGGTCGAAGCCCCGCTCCTTGAGCTCGTGCAGGTCGCGCTCGGCCGGATCGAAGGCGTGCGCATCGACGCCGCGCGCGCGCAGCGCCGCCAGCACGCCCGCGCCGCTCATCAGCGAGATCTCGCGCTCGGCGGAGGTGCCGCCCATCAGCACGGCGACCTTGCCCAGCGCGCGGACATCGACGCTCACGACAGGTTCCTGGACACTCATCACGCACGCTCCTTCAGCATCTCGATCACCTTGGCGGGCACGCCGCCGATGGAGCCCGCTCCCATCGCGATGACGACGTCGCCGGCCCGCGTCTGCTCCAGGATCACCTGCGGCAGCTCGGCGATGTCATCCACGAAGACCGGGTCGACCCGCCCGGCCACCCGCAGCGCGCGCGTCATCGCGCGGCCATCGGCAGCGACGATCGGCGCCTCGCCGGCGGCGTAGACCTCGGTGAGCAGCACCGCGTCGGCCGTGCCCAGCACCTTGACGAAGTCCTCGAAGCAGTCGCGGGTGCGGGTGTAGCGGTGCGGCTGGAAGGCCAGCACCAGGCGCTGGCCGGGAAAGGCGCCGCGCGCGGCGGCGATCACCGCGGCCATCTCGACGGGGTGATGACCGTAGTCGTCGATCAGCGTGAAGCTGCCGCCGCCGGCGACCGGATGGTCGCCCCAGCGCTGGAAGCGCCGGCCCACGCCGCCGAACTTCGCCAGCGCGGCGACGATCGGCGCGTCCGGCAGCTCCAGCTCGGTGGCGATGGCGATGGCCGCCAGCGCGTTGCGCACATTGTGTTCGCCGGGCAGGTTCAGCGTGATCTGCAGGTCCGGCAGCGTCACGCCGTTGCGGCGCTGGCAGGTGAAGCGCATCTGGCCGCCGGGCAGCGCCTGCACGTCCACCGCGCGCACCTGCACGCCCTCGTCCAGGCCGTAGGTGATGACCGGGCGCGAGATCATCGGCAGGATCGAGCGCACGCCGGGGTCGTCCGCGCACAGCACCGCCGAGCCGTAGAAGGGCATCTTGTGCAGGAAATCGACGAAGGCCGCCTTCAGGCGCGCGAAGTCGTGCCCGTAGGTGTCCATGTGGTCGGCGTCGATGTTGGTGACGACCGACAGGATGGGCAGCAGGTTCAGGAAGGAGGCGTCGGACTCGTCGGCCTCGACGACGATGTACTCGCCCGAGCCCAGCGCCGAGTTGGCGCCCGCCGAGTTGAGCTTGCCGCCGATGACGAAGGTGGGGTCGACGCCGGCCTCGGCCAGCACGCTGGTCACCAGCGAGGTGGTGGTCGTCTTGCCGTGCGTGCCGGCGATGGCGATGCCCTTCTTCAGGCGCATCAGCTCGGCCAGCATCACCGCGCGCGGCACCACCGGGATGCGTCGCGTGCGCGCGGCGATCACCTCGGGGTTGTCGCCCTTCACGGCGGTGGAGGTGACCACGGCCTGCGCGCCCTCGATGTGCGCCGCGTCATGGCCGACGTGGATGCGGATGCCCAGCTCGGCCAGCCGGCGGGTGACGGCGCCGTCGGCCTGGTCGGAGCCCGAGACGATGTAGCCGAGGTTGTGCAGGATCTCGGCGATGCCGCTCATGCCGGCGCCGCCGACACCGACGAAGTGGATGTGCTTGACGGCGTGCTTCATGCTTGCTTGAGGGGGGTCGTCATCAGGGGATTCGTGAGGTGCTCGATCTCGTCGGCCACGCGCTGGGCCGCACGCGGCTGCGCCAGCGTGCGCGCGCGCTGCGCCATCTGCAGCAGCCGGGCGCGGTCGAGCCGGCGCAGCAGCTCGGCCAGCGATTCGGGAGAGAGCTCGGCCTGCGGCAGATGGATGGCGGCCTTCTGCCGATCCATCCAGATCGCATTGTCGCGCTGGTGCGCGGTGGTGCTGACGATCAGCGGCACCAGCACGCTGGGCACGCCGGCCGCGCACAGCTCGCTGACCGTCACCGCGCCGGCGCGGCAGACGATCAGGTCGCACTCGGCCAGGCGGCGCGGCATGTCCTCGATGAAGGGCAGGACCTCCAGCCCGGCCGCCGACGGGTCGAGACCGGCCTGCACATAGGTCGCACGCACGGTCTCGAGATGGGCCACGCCGGTCTGGTGGGTGACGACCGGGCGTTCGGCCGGCAGCAGCCGGGCCAGCGCGCGCGGCAGCGTCTCGTTGAGCACCTGCGCGCCCAGGCTGCCGCCGACCACCAGCACCCGCAACGGGCCGCTGCGGCCGGCAAAGCGCGGCTCGGGCGGCGCGATCGCCTCGATCTCGGCCCGCACCGGATTGCCGGTCACGATGCCCTGGGCCACGCCGCGCGCGGCCTCGCCATCGAAGCCGAAGGCCACCCGATCGGCAAAGCGCAGCAGCGAGCGGTTCGACAGCAAGAGACCCGCGTCGGCGTTGACCAGCATCAGCGGCCGCCCCAGCAGCCGCGCGGTCAGGCCGCCGGGAAAGCAGACATAGCCGCCCATGCCCAGCACCGCGGTGGTCGAGCGCCGCTTCAGGATGCCCAGGCACTGTGCCAGCGCGCGCACGAGCTGCAGGCCACCGCGCAGCAGGCCGAGTGCGCCCTTGCCTCGCAGGCCGGCGAAGCCGATGGTGTCCATCGGGATGCCGGTCGGCGGCACCAGGCGGTTCTCCATGCCCTTCGGTGTGCCCAGCCAGCTCACGGTCCAGCCGCGGCGCATCATCTCGCGCGCCACCGCCAGGCCCGGCATGATGTGGCCGCCGGTACCCGCAGCCATGATGACCAGATGACGCGGTGCCGAAGCGCTCATGGGCGCCCTCCTCTCAGGATCTGGCGGTTTTCCATGTCGATGCGCAGCACCACCGCCAGGGCCACGCAGGTCATGATGATCGCCGATCCGCCGTAGCTCATCAGCGGCAGCGTCAGGCCCTTGGTCGGCAGCACGCCCAGGTTGACACCCATGTTGATGAAGGTCTGCCCGCCCATCCACAGGCCGATGCCCTGCGCAGTCAGCCCCGAGAACACCCGATCGAGCGCCACCGCCTGGCGACCGATCACGAAGATGCGCCGCACCATCCAGAAGAAGGCGACGATGACGACACCCACGCCGGCCAGCCCGAGTTCCTCGCCGATGATGGCCAGCAGGAAGTCGGTGTGCGCCTCGGGCAGGTAGTGCAGCTTCTCGAGCGATTGGCCCAGCCCCTGGCCGAAGTACTCGCCGCGGCCAAAAGCGATCAGCGAATGCGTCAGCTGGTAGGCCTTGCCGTCGGCGTTGTCCTTCGCCCAGGGATCCAGGAAAGCGAAGATGCGGCCGCGCTTCTCGGGCGACACGGTGATCACCAGCACCAGGGCCGAGATCAGCACGCCGATCATGATCACGAACACCCGGCCGTTGACGCCGCCCAGGAACAGGATGCCCATCGAGACGATGGCGATCACCATGAAGGCCCCCATGTCGGGCTCGGCCAGCAGCAGCAGCCCCACCACGCCCAGCGCGATGGCCATCGGCAGCACTGCGCGGGTGAAGCTCTCCTTCACGTCCATCTTGCGCATCATGTAGCTGGCCGCATACATGGCCATCGCCATCTTGGCCAGCTCGCTGGGCTGGAAATTCATCACCCCCAGCGGGATCCAGCGCCTCGAACGGTTGACCACCTTGCCCACGCCCGGAATCAGCACCAGGATCAGCAGCAGCAGCGCCGCGACGAACAGCCACGGCGCCATCTTCTCCCAGGTCCGCATCGGGATGGCCAGCGTCACGCAGGCGGCGATGATCGCCAGCCCCACCGACAGCACGTGGCGCGACATGAAGTGGGTTGCAGCGTAATTGCTGTACTTCGGGCTGTCGGGCAGCTGGATGGAGGCCGAGTAGACCATCACCAACCCCAGCGAGATCAACCCGGCGATCACCCAGGCCAGCGTCTCGTCGAAACCGACCCAGCGCGGCGGCGTGCCCGAGGACAGGCTGTTCCAGCTGCGCACCGGCACGTCGTCGCCACCGGCACGGCCACGCAGGCGCTGCCACAGCCCGCCGAACCCTCCTGGCGCGGCGCTCACGGCCCGAACTCCCCGCACTCCTGCGCGATCGCTTCGACCTCGGCCACGAAGACTTCGGCACGGTGGGCGTAGTTGCGGAACATGTCGAGGCTGGCACAGGCCGGGCTCAGCAGCACCGCGTCGCCCGAGCGCGCCTGCGCGAAGCTCCAGCGCACTGCCGCCTCCAGCGTGTCGAAGCGCTCGACCGGCTGCGCCACGTCGGCCAGCACGGCGGCGATCTCGCCCGCGTCACGCCCGATCAGCGCCACCGAGCGCGCATGTGCCGCCACCGGCGCGGCCAGGGGCGAAAAATCCTGGCCCTTGCCGTCGCCGCCCAGGATCAGCGCCAGCCGACCGGGCAGCCGATCGGCGCCCAGGCCGGTCAGCGCCGCGACGGTGGCGCCGACATTGGTGCCCTTGCTGTCGTCGTAGGCATCGATGCCGTCGATCGTGCGGATGAACTCGACCCGGTGCGGCTCGCCGCGGTATTCGCGCAGGCCGTGCAGCATCGGCGCCAGCGGCACGCCGGCGGCGCTGGCCAGCGCGAGCGCCGCCAGCGCGTTGGCGGCGTTGTGCCGACCGCGGATGCGCAGCGCGTCGGCCGGCATCAGGCGCTGCAGCACCACCGGCACGGCGCCGATGCCCGCGCCACGGCGACCGCGCGGCAGCTCGTCCTCGGCCGCCTGCGCCCGCACCAGCCAGGCCATGCCGTTCTCGACCACCAGGCCCCAGTCGCCGGGGCGGCGCGGCGCGTCCAGCCCGAAGCGCACCACGGCGGGCGCGGCGGCATCCTCGGTTGGCGCCGCCGCGCGTCCGCGCGTCGGGCGAACCACCGGTTCGGCCGGCGCCATCGCCTCGACCACCGCGTCGTCGCGGTTGAGAACCCGCACGCCCCGGCGGCCGAAGATGCGCGCCTTCGCCTCGGCGTAGGCGGCCATCGAGCCGTGCCAGTCGAGGTGGTCCTGGGTGAGGTTGAGCACGGTGGCGGCGGTCGGCTCGAAGTCGGTCACGCCGTCGAGCTGGAAGCTCGACAGCTCGAGCACCCAGACCTCGGGCAGGCCTGAGGCCGCTTCGTCGGGTGCGGCGGCGTGGCGGTCCAGCGCCTCGCCCAGCGTGCCCAGCAGCGTCGGGCCGATGTTGCCGGCCAGACCCACGCGCAGGCCGGCGCGCTCGCACAGCTGCGCGGTCAGCGAGGTGGTGGTCGTCTTGCCATTGGTGCCGGTGATGGCCAGCACCTTGGGCGCGTAGCTTTCCAGGCGCTGCAGGTCACGCAGCGCCCAGGCGAACAGCGTGAGCTCGCCGCACACCGGCAGGCCGCGCCGGGCGGCCTCGTCGAGGAGCGGGCGCAGCACCGGATCGTTCGGGGCCAGGCCGGGGCTCTTGAAGACCGCTTTCACGCCGTCGAGCAGCGCCGGGTCGGGCGTGCCGCAGCGCAGCTCGGCGCCGGGCACGTCGCGCGCGAGCGCGCCAGCCTGCGGCGGCGCGGCGCGGGTGTCGGCCACGACGATGCGCGCGGCGCCGCAGCGCCGCGCCCAGCGCGCCATCGCCAGGCCCGAATCGCCCAGGCCCAGGATCAGCAGGGCGGTGTCCTTGAGTGCTTCCATGTCAGCGCAGCTTCATCGTCGACAGACCGACCAGGCACAGCAGCATCGTGATGATCCAGAAACGGATCACCACCTGCGTCTCCACCCAGCCCTTCTTCTCGAAGTGGTGGTGCAGCGGCGCCATCAGCAGGATGCGCCGGCCCTGGCCGTACTTCTTCTTGGTGTACTTGAACCAGCCGACCTGCACCATGACCGAGAGCGCCTCGACGACGAAGATGCCGCCCATGATCGCCAGCACGATCTCCTGACGCACGATCACCGCGATGGTGCCCAGCGCGCCACCCAGCGCCAAGGCGCCGACGTCGCCCATGAAGACCTGCGCCGGGTGCGCGTTGAACCACAGGAAGGCCAGGCCCGCGCCGGCCATCGCGGCGCAGAAGATCGCCAGCTCGCCCGCGCCGGGAATGTGCGGCAGGAACAGGTACTTCGAGTAGACCGCGTTGCCGGTCGCGTAGGCGAACAGCCCCAGCGAGGCGCCCACCAGCACCACCGGCATGATCGCCAGGCCATCCAGCCCGTCGGTCAGGTTGACCGCGTTGCTGAAGCCCACGATGACCAGGTAGGTCATGATGATGAAGCCGAACACGCCCAGCGGATAGCTGACCGACTTGAAGAAGGGCACGATCAGGTCGGCCTTCGGCGGCAGGCTGTTCGAGAAGCCCGACATCACCCAGTCGAAGAACAGCTCGACCACACGCAGGTTGGAGGTCTCCGAGACGCTGAAGGCCAGGTAGAGCGCCGCCAGGATGCCGATCAGCGACTGCCACAGGTACTTCTCGCCAGAGGGCATGCCCTCCGGGTTCTTCTGCACCACCTTGCGCCAGTCGTCGACCCAGCCGATCGCGCCATAGCCGAAGGTGACGACCATGACGATCCAGACGAAGCGGTTGCTCCAGTCGAACCACAGCAGCGTCGAGACCGCGATCGACAGCAGCACCAGCACGCCGCCCATCGTCGGCGTGCCGCGCTTGACCAGGTGGGCCTGCACGCCATATTCGCGCACCGGCTGGCCGATCTTCAGCTCGGTCAGGCGCCGGATGACCCACGGGCCGAAGGCCAGGCCGAGCAGCAGCGCGGTCATCGCGGCCATCACCGCACGGAAGGTGATGTACTGGAACACGCGCAGGAAACCCAGCGTGTCCGGATACAGGCCTTGCAACCACTGTGCGAGGCTAATGAGCATGTCGTTCTCCTGGTGCGGCCGATCCGAGGTCGCCCTCTTCGCGGATCGCCGCCACCACCTGTTCCATCTTCATGAAGCGCGAGCCCTTGACGAGCACCGAGCGCACCTCGCCCAGCGCCGCCCAGCCCGCGCTCGAGCGCATCGCCGCGACCAGCGCTGCCGCATCGGTCTCATGGCGTACCGCGGCGCTGACGCCGGCTGCCGCAGCAGCCTGTGCGGCGTGGGCCGCGAGTATGCCTGCGCTCCAGAAGACCTCGATGCCGCTGGCCACGGCATGCGCGCCGACCTCGGCATGGAAGGCCGGGCCGTCGTCGCCGACCTCGCCCATGTCGCCCAGCACCAGCCAGCGCGGGCCGGGCAGCGCCGCCAGCACGTCGATGGCCGCGCGCACCGAGTCGGGGTTGGCGTTGTAGCTGTCGTCGATCAGCGTGATGATGCGCCCGCGCCAGGCGCGCTGCTCGACCGCCGAGCGGCCGCGCACCGGCCGGAAGGCCGCCAGGCCGTCGCGCACCGCTGCCAGCGGCACGCCGGCGGCCAGCGCGCAGCCAGCCGCGGCCAGCGCATTGAGCAGGTTGTGGCGCCCGGCCACCTGCAGCGCCAGCGTCGCCTCGCCCGCGAGCGTGTGCAGCGTGGCCGTCCAGTGGTCGCCCGCCCAGACGGCCTCGGCGCGCAGGTCGGCGCCCGACTGATCGAGCGCGAAGGTCTGCACCGGGCGCGCACCGGCCAGCGCGCGCCACAGCGCGGTGTAGGTGTCGCCCTCGGGGAAGACGGCGGTGCCGCCGGCCGGCAGCGCGGCGATCACCGCGCCGTTCTCGCGCGCGACCGCCTCGACCGTCTTCATGAATTCCTGGTGCTCGCGCTGGGCGTTGTTGACCAGCGCCACCGTCGGCTGCGCGATGCGCGCCAGCGCGGCGATCTCGCCGGGGTGGTTCATGCCCAGCTCGACGACCGCCAGCCGGTGGTGGCGGCGCAGCCCCAGCACCGTCAGCGGCACGCCGATGTGGTTGTTCAGGTTGCCGGCGGTGGCATGCGCCGCCTCACCCGCGGCCGCGCGCAGGATCTGGGCGATCATCTGCGTGACCGTCGTCTTGCCGTTGCTGCCGGTCACGCCGATCACCGGCAGGTCCAGCGTGGCACGCCAGCCCTCGGCCAGCGCCTGCAGCGCCACCAGCGCGTCGGGCACCTCCAGGCCGGGCAGGCCGGCCTCGGCCAGACCCCGCTCGGCCAGCGCGGCGCAGGCGCCGGCCGAGCGGGCCTGCGCCAGAAAGTCGTTCGCATCGAAGCGCTCGCCGCGCAGCGCGACGAACAGGTCGCCCGCGCGCAGCGTGCGGGTGTCGGTATGGACACGGGCGAAGGCCAGGTCCGGATCGCCGATCAGGCGCACGGACGGCAGGCGCGCAGCCAGCAGCGCGTGCGCCTCGCCCAGAGTCATGAAGTCGTCGGAAGTCATCGTGAGGGGGAAGGCAGTCAGGCCGCGGTGGAGGTGCGTCGTTGTAGCGCGGCCTCGGCCTGCTCCAGATCTGAAAAATGATGCCGGACGCCGGCCGTCTCCTGATAGTCCTCGTGGCCCTTGCCAGCGATCAGCACCACATCGGCCTCGTCGGCGTCATGCAGCACGGTGGCGATCGCCGCGGCCCGGTCCTCGAGACAGGCCAGCGTGGGCGCGGGCGTGCAGCCGGCCAGGATGTCGCGCAGGATGGCCGCAGGCACCTCATGGCGCGGATTGTCGCTGGTGAGCACCACCTCGTCGGCCAGCGCCTGCGCGATGCGGCCCATGACCGGACGCTTGGTGGTGTCGCGGTTGCCGCCGCAGCCGAAGACGCACCACAGCCGGCCACCGCGCGCCTGCGCGAACGGGCGCAGCGCCTGCAGCGCCTTCTCCAGTGCGTCGGGCGTGTGCGCGTAGTCGACCACCACCTGCGGCAGGCCCGCGGCGCCGGCCGGCGCCTCGACCCGCTGCATCCGCCCGGGCACCGGCGTGAAGTCGGCCGCCCACGCCGCGACCTCCGCCAGCGGCAGGCCCAGCGCGCGCAGCACCCCGATCACGCCGACGACATTCGCAGCGTTGTAGTCGCCGATCAGCGCGGTGCGGACCTCGATCGGCTCGGGCTCGCCCTGCTCGTGCAGCGTCAGGCACAGACCGACGCCGTCGTAGCGCAAGGCGCTCGCCTGCAGTCTCGCCGGCTGGGCCGCGGGCCGGGTCGAGCAGGTCCAGACCGCGAGCCGCCCTGCAGCCTGCAGCTCGTCGGCCAGGATGGCGCCCTGCGGATCGTCGATGTTGATGACCGCCGCGCGCAGGCCCGGCCAGTCGAACAGGTCGCGCTTGGCCTGCCAATAGGCGGCCATGCTGCCGTGGTAGTCGAGGTGATCGGGCGTGAAGTTGGTGAACAGCGCGACATCGATCTTCACCGCGTCGAGCCGGTGCTCGGTCACGCCGATCGAGGAGGCCTCCATCGCGCAGGCGGCAAAGCCGCGGGCGGCGAAGTCGCGCAGCGCGCGCTGCAGCGTGACCGGATCGGGCGTGGTCAGGCCGGTCGAGATCACCCGGGCCTCGGGCGCGACGCGGCTGGGCGGCTCGCCCACGCCCAGCGTGCCCACCACGCCACAACGCCGACCCGCCAGACTCAGCGCCTGCGCCAGCCACCAGGCGGTGGAGGTCTTGCCATTGGTGCCGGTGGTGGCCACCACGTCGAGCCGGCGGCTCGGATGGTCATGCCAGGCGGCGGCCAGCGGCGCGGTGGCGGCCTTGAGCGCGGGCAGCGCGGCGATGCGCGCCTCGGCGCCGAAGTCGAAGGCCTCGACGCCGTCGGCCTCGACCAGACAGGCGGCAGCACCCGCAGCCAGCGCGGCGGGCACATGGCGGCGCCCATCCTGAGCGGCCCCCGGCCAGGCGATGAAGACATCCCCCGGCAGAACCTGACGGCTGTCAGTGCGCAGCACCGCCTGCGGCGCGACACGGCGCAGCCATGCCAGCGTCTCGTCGACATCCCGGAAACGGGTCGGCAGCGGCACCTGCCTCGATTGCGTCGAGCCCATCAGAACGACTCCACCTCGGCCTGAGCGGCCTGCGTCCGGGCGATGATCTGCGGCGTCACCTCGCGGTCAGGCGGCACGCTCAGCACCCGCAGCGTCTGCTGCACCACCTGGCTGAAGACGGGCGCCGCGACCAGACCGCCGTAATATTGCCCCTTGCTGGGCTCGTCGATCATGACCGCCACGACGATGCGTGGCTGGTGGAGCGGCGCCAGGCCGACGAACCAGGCGCGGTACTTGTTGCCGGCATAGCCTTTGCCTTCCTGCTTGTGCGCGGTGCCGGTCTTGCCACCGACCGAGTAGCCCAGGGCCTGGGCCTTTGGCGCGGTGCCGCCCTCGCCGGCAGCCATGCCGAGCATCTTGCGCACCGCCCGGGCCACCTCTGGCCGGAAAACCTGCTGTCCCTCGACCGGATGCTCACGCCGCTGCAGCGTGACCGGCACGAGCTGCCCGTCGCGGGCGAAGACGGTATAGGCCTGCGCCAGCTGGAACAGCGAGGCCGACAGGCCGTAGCCATAGCTCATCGTCGCCTGCTCGATCGGGCGCCAGCTCTTGTAGGGCCGCAGCCGGCCCGAGGCCAGGCCGGGAAACTCCATGTCGGGCTTCTGGCCGAAGCCCACCGAGCGGTACAGCTCCCACATCTCGCGCGGCTGCATCTGCATCGCCATCTTGACGGTGCCGACGTTGCTGGACTTCTGGATGATCTGCTCGACCGTCATCACGCCGAGCGGATGCGAGTCGCGGATCGTCGAGCCGGTGATGGTGATGCTGCCCGGCGCGGTCTGGATCACCGTCTCCGGCCGCACCCGGCCGGCCTGGATGGACTGCGCGGCGATGAAGGGCTTCATCGTCGAGCCCGGCTCGAAGGTGTCGGTGAGCGCGCGGTTGCGCAGGTTCGCGCCAGTGCGGGTGCGCCGGTCGCCCGGCGTGTAGGAGGGATAGTTGGCCAGCGCCAGCACCTCGCCGGTGTGCACGTCCAGCACCACCACGCTGCCGGCCTGGGCCTCGTGCTGCGCCACCGCCTCGCGCAGGCGCTGGTAGGCGACGAACTGCACCTTGCTGTCGATCGACAGCGCGATGTCCTTGCCGTCCTCCGGCTCGACGATCTCGCCGATGTCCTCGACCACGCGCCCCAGGCGGTCGCGCACCACGCTGCGGCTGCCGTTGTGGCCCTGGAGCTGCTTCTGGAAGGCCAGCTCGACACCCTCCTGCCCCTTTTCCTGCAGGTTGGTGAAGCCGACCACATGCGCTGCGGCCTCGCCTTCCGGGTATTCGCGCCGGTATTCGCGCTCGAGGGTGATGCCCTTGACCTTGAGCTCGCGGATGCGCGCGGCGGTGGTCTCGTCGATCAGGCGACGCAGCCAGACGAAATTGCCGCCCTCGCGCACCTTGGCGGCCAGATCGGCCGGCGTGATGCCGAGCAGACGGGTCAGCTCGGCCGCCTGCGCCGGCGTGGCCTGGAAATCCTTCGGGATCATCCAGACCGAGGGCGCGGGCACGCTGGCGGCCAGCACCTCGCCATTGCGATCGGTGATGCGGCCACGGCTGGCCTGCAGCTCGAAGGTGCGCTGGTAGCGCATCTCGCCCTGGGCCTGGAAGAACTCCTTGTCGATCGCCTGCACATACATCGCCCGCCCCAGCAGCAGCGCGAAGCTCAGGCCGACCACCACCAGCGCCAGCCGGGAGCGCCAGATCGGCGTCTTGGCCGTCAGCAGCGGGCTGGAGGCATAGCGCGCGCCCGCAGGCGCACCCTTCTTGCCCCCCGCCGGCGACAGCCGAGCCGCCAGCCGGGCACGCGCCCGATCAAGCCAGCTGGCGCTCACGGCCGAATCTCCTGGCCTTGCGCCGGGGCCGGGGCCGCACTCAGGTATTGGGTCACCGCTGGCGTGGCCACGCTCATGTGCAGCCGCTCGCGCGCGGCCAGATCGACACGCACGTGGGTGGCTTCGGTGCGCAGCTGCAGGCGCAGTCGCTCGGCCTCCTGCTCGAGCCGGCGCGCCTCGTTGCGCTCGCGCTCGAGCTGCACGAACTGGCGGCGCGAGTCGTAGGACACATGCACCAGATACAGCGCGCTGGTCACGACCGCCAGCAGCAGCACGACGTTCAGCCGGATCATGTCCGTCTCCGCGAGAAGGCAGCCGGCACCACGGGCAGCGCCACATCGGTGCGCGCCGCCACCCGCAGGATCGCCGAGCGCGAGCGCGCGTTGGCCTCGATCTCGGCCTCCGAGGGCTTGATGCGCGCGACCTCCTCGAGCAGCGCCGGCTTCGGCGTGGCGAAGGGCACGCGCCGGTCGAACTCCTCGCGGGCGTGGCGCTGGATGAAGTTCTTGACGATGCGGTCTTCCAGCGAGTGGAAGCTGATGATGGCCAGCCGCCCGCCCGGCGCCAGCGCCGCCAGCGAGGCCTCCAGCGCCTGCTCGAGCTCGTCGAGCTCGCCGTTGACCAGGATGCGCAGCGCCTGGAAGGTGCGGGTGGCCGGGTCCTGGCCGCGCTCGCGGGTGCGCACCACGGTGGCGGCCAGCGCGGCCAGCTCGGAGGTGCGCGCCAGCGGCTGGCCGGCCTCGCGCCGCGCCACGATCGCGCGCGCCAGCGGGCCGGCAAAGCGCTCCTCGCCGTAGACGCGGATCACCTCGGCGATGCGCTCGAAGGGCGCGGTGGCCAGGAACTCGGCCGCGCTCTGGCCCCGCGTGGGGTCCATGCGCATGTCGAGCGGCCCGTCGTGGCGGAAGCTGAAGCCCCGCGCCGGATCGTCGATCTGCGGCGAGGACACGCCGATGTCGAGCAGGATGCCGTCGACCTGCGCCACACCGTGCGCGGCCATCACCTCGGGATAGTCGGCAAAGCGGGTGTGGTCGATCGAGAAGCGGGCGTCGTCGAGGCGGGCGTCGCCCTCGCGGGCATGGGCGATGGCTTGCGGATCGCGATCGATCGCCATCAGCCGCCCGCCCGGCGCCAGGCGCGACAGGATCAGGCGCGAATGGCCGCCGCGGCCGAAGGTGCCGTCGATGTAGGTGCCGTCGGGGCGATGCAGCAGCGCGTCGACCGCCTCGTGGAGCAGCACGGTGATGTGCTGCCGGATGATTGCTTCGGCAGGAACGGCCATGGGAGGAGGAGTCAGAGGCTGGAGCCCTGCGAACGCGACGGCAGCGGCAGGAGCGCGGCGGCAGCCGCGAGACAGGCGCCGTCCCGGCGCGACAGACCGTGCCCAGAGGCAAGGGTCAGCGTGACCGCCATCGCACGTCCGGCGGCCAAGCCACCGCGAGAACGCGCAGCAACGCCCAGGCGCCCTGCGGCATCCGGCGCTGGCGCCGAAGTCCCCTGGAAGTGAAAGTCGACCACAAAAACCCACAAAACGACACGATCTCCCACTGTAGCGGACAAATTGCACGAGGGTCAAGGCAACCCCACGCGAATCACCAATGAAATCAAATACTTAGGCAAGCGCGACCCTTTGTGCGACGAAGCGGGCCGGCACTGAAAAAAACCATGTGGATGAAGCACTTAGGAATATGTGCCCATGCCGGGCAGAAGATCCGCACCTGAGCACGTCACCCAAAAAATGTGAAATATGCCCAGGTATGACCACAAGAAGAAGCAGGAAAGACTTTCTTATCAGACCCTGAAACAGGCTCATGCACCGGGCCAGTCGGCCGACGGCGCGGAGCGCGCGCGAGACGCGGGTCATCGAATCGAGCCGGCCAACCGTTGGTGACAGGACTTCGATGGAGAACGCGATGGATCGAATCCTGCACCGGTCGGTGCCTGCCGCCCTGGTTCTCGGGGCCGCCCTGCTGATGGCGCAGCCCGCCGTGGCCCGGCCGGGCGCCGACGAGCTGCGCATCGAGCGCCGCGCCTCGCCGGTGCGCGAGGGCGATCACCTGCGCAGCGCCGCCGGCTCGCGTACCGAGATCGCCTTCGGCAGCGACCGCCTGCGCCTGGACGAGAACAGCGTGCTGAGCGTACGCCGGCTCAGCCCCGGCCGCATCGAGCTGCGACTGGAGCAAGGCAGCATCGCCCTGCTGCTCGAGGGCGACGACGACCCGCTGCGCTGGCGCATCGAGACCGCCGCGGCGATGCACCGGCCGCAGGGCGCTGGCCTGTTCCGCATTGACGCCCCGGAATCAGGCCGAGGATTCGATGGGGCCGCGGCGACCGCCTGGCGCAGCCCGATGCATCTCGAGAGCGCCGACGACTCGCTGCTGCTGCAGCCGGGCCGCCGGGCCGAGCTGGAGGGTCGACGCGGCTGGCAGACCAGCCTGCCAGTGGCCGACCGCTTCGCCCGCTGGGCCATGGACGACGCGCGGGAGCGATGGGACGGCCAGGATGACGACGGGCGCCGCAGCAGCCTGCGCCCCCGGGCTCCCGTGGAACTCCCGGACGACATCGACGGCGCCGACACCCTGG
The DNA here is from genome assembly GCA_046050625.1 of Pseudomonadota bacterium. Classification (GTDB taxonomy): domain Bacteria; phylum Pseudomonadota; class Gammaproteobacteria; order Burkholderiales; family Burkholderiaceae_C; genus Sphaerotilus. The sequence goes on along the minus strand of JBJOPV010000026.1, from coordinate 5,178 downwards.
ACCGCCACGGCCGCTGGGAACAGGCCTCGGACTGGGGCTGGGTCTGGGTGCCGCGCGCCAGCCTGGGCTGGGCGCCCTACCGCCAAGGCCGCTGGCGCCGCAGCGCCGACGGCTGGCTCTGGATCGACAGCGCCCCCTGGGGCGTGGCGACCTTCCGCCACGGCCGCTGGGTGCGCTGGGACAGCCACTGGGCCTGGCTGCCAGGACCGGCGCTGCGCCATGTCGAACCGGTCGCGCCGGCCTGGGAGGCGCCGCCGCGCGTCATCGTCCAGCCGGCGCCAGTCGTGATCGAGACCCGGCCGGCATGGCCGCCGGTCTATCCGGACAGACCCGCACGACCTGCCCCGGCCCCACCGGTCGTGCGCATCGTGCCGGCCGCGCCGGTGGTCCCGGTCATGCCGGCACCGGCACCGGTCGTTGTTCGCCCGATGCCCCAGCCGGCACCGCAGCCCATCCAGCCGCCGGCCCCTGCGCCAGTGCGGGAAGCCGCCCCGCGCCCCGACCGCCGCATCCACGAGAACATGATGTCGCCCGCCGCCCGGGAGGCGTCCGAGGAGCTGCGCCGCGCCCAGCGCCAGCAGTGAGCGAACGCCTCAGCCCCGGACGCGGAAGCGCCGGCCGGCATCCAGCCCCAGGCCGCTGGCCACGCTGGCCAGACGGTCGCCGTGCAGCGCCTGCGCCTGCGGGAAGGCCGCGGCCAGCCGCTCGGTCAGCGCCTTCAGCCCGGTCGAGCCGCCGGTGAAATAGACCGCATCGATGCCCTCGGCCGAGAGGCCGGCGCGGCGCACCGTCTCGCGCGCGGCCTCGACGATGCGGCCGATGTCGTCCTCGAGCGCCTCGCGCGCCTGCGCGGCCGTCACCTCGACCGTCAGGCCGCGCTCGACCCAGGCGAGATCGATGCGTGCTGCCTCGCCGGCGGCGGTGTCGATCTTGGCGCGCTCGGCGCGGCCGAGCAGGTCGTGGCCGAGCTGCTCGGCCACCACCTTCATCAGCCGGGCGTGCTGGACCGGGTCGGCGTAGTCGCCGCGCATCATGCGCAGCTCCTGCAGCCGCGCCGGGCGGTAGACGGTGTTGATCAGGTGCCAGGTGGCCAGATCGAAATAGACGCGGCTGGGCACCTCGCGCGGGGGCTGGCCGCCGATCGAGGGCCCGAGCGCGCCGAAGCCCAGCGCCGGCATGACCGACGCCAGCTCGACGCGGCGGTCGAAGTCGGTGCCGGCCACATGCAGACCGTGGTGGGCCAGCACATCGTCGGCGCGGTCGATGCGGTCGCGCCGCTGCGGACCGACCCGCACGATCGAGAAGTCGGAGGTGCCCCCGCCGATGTCGGCGATCAGCACGCGCTGCTCGGCCTCGATGCGAGACTCGTGGTCGAAGGCCGCCGCCAGCGGCTCGAACTGGAAGGCGACCTCCTCGAAGCCGGCCTCGCGCGCGGCCTGCTCGAGCGCAGCCTGGGCCTGCGCGTCGCGCTGCTCGTCCTCGTCGACGAAATGCACCGGCCGGCCGATGACCGCGCGGCGCGGCGCCACACCGGTGTGCTGCTCGGCGGCGCGGCGCAGGTGGCGCAGGTAGCCGGAGATCACGTCGGCGAAGCCGATCGCGCGGCCGGCGCCGATGTCGGTCTGCTGCGTCATCAGGCCGGTGCCCAGCGCGCTCTTCATCGAGCGCATCAGCCGGCCCTCGCTGCCCTCGACATAGGCGGCCAGCGCGGCGCGGCCGTGCAGCCGCGGCAGGTCCTGCAGGCCCGGGCCCTCGGCCAGGTAGAAGGTGGCGGTCGGCATGGTGACCGCGCCGTCTTCCAGCGGCACCAGGCGCATCGCGCCGCGGGCATCAGGCACCGCGATGGCGGAATTGGAGGTGCCGAAGTCGATGGCGCAGAAGTCGGGGATCGGGGATGTCATGGCACGGCCTGGCGGACAGGAAAGGGGCGCGATGATACCGGCCGACGCTCCTTCACCGGGCCCATCGACCCTCGGTCCCGCTCAGGCCCGCTTCAGACCGGCCTTTTCCACCACCTCGCGCCACATGGCGAACTCGCGCGACAGCGAGGCACCCAGATCCTGCGGCGTATCCAGCACCGGATCGATGCCGATCTCGGCCAGCGCCTGGACCCTCTCAGGCCGTGCCAGATGCCTGCGCAACAGATCGGCCAGCCCTTCGGCCTGTGCCGTGGTGGCGCGGCCGGGCATCAGCATCGCGTAGTTCTCGAGTTCGGTCAGCAGGCCAAAGCCCAGCTCGACATAGGTCGGCACCTCGGGCACGTAGCGCGACCGGCTGGCACCGGTGATCGCCAGCACGCGCAACGTGCCGGCGGCCGCCCGCGGCAGATAGTTGCCCAGCAGCATCGACATCGCCGGCAGCTGGCCCGACATCAGGTCCTCGACCGCCGGGCCGGCCCCACGGTAGGCGACATGGCGCAGGTCGACCTGCGCCAGCCGCCCCAGCGCGGCGCCGATCAGATGCGAGCCGGTCCCCACGCCCGGCGAGCCGAAGCCGGAACGATCGGGATTGAGCTCGACCCAGCGCAGGTAGTGGCGCAGCGTGCGGACTTCCGCCGGCACCGCCGGGCCGACGACAAAGCACAGGGGTGCACTGCCGATGGTGATGACCGGCGTGAGATCCTGCAGCCGCAGGGCCTCGCCGCGGGCAATGTGCGGCACCAGGGTGATCGAGGAGGTCGGGGTGGTCAGCAGGACCGAGCCGTCGCCCAGGGCGGACGCGACCTGCCGAGCCGCCGTCAGCCCCGCCGCACCGGGACGGCTGTCGAGCCTGACAGTCTGCGCATACGCACCCTGCAGGCCCGGAACAAGACGCTGCAGCACGGCTTCGACCGTGCCGCCTGCGGCAAAGCCATAGACCAGCCTCAGATCACCAACCGCCGCGGGGGACGCCTGCGCCCCGGTCGGAGCCGAAGCGGCCGCCACCCCGAAGGCGCCCACAGCACCGAGAGAAGCGGCAGGACTCGAAATGACCCGTGCGGTCGCACAGATGTCACGGCCGATCACATCACGCCATCCCGATCGGCGCCTTCCGATGCCAGTCCGTGGCCTGCTGCAGCGCGTGGCCGGCGTGCAGCAGCGCGCCCTCCTGCCAGTAGTTGCCGATCAGCTGCAGCCCCACCGGCAGGCCGCCCGCACCGAATCCCGCCGGCACGCTGATGCCGGGCAGACCGGCCAGCGAGGCCGGCAGCGTGAAGATGTCGGCGAGGTACTCGGCCACCGGGTCGGTCTGGCTGCCGATCGGTCGCGCCACCGTCGGCGCGACCGGGCCGGCGATCAGGTCGCAATCCTTGAAGGCGGCCTGGAAGTCGTCGGCGATCATGCGGCGCAGCTTCTGGGCCTGCAGATAGTAGGCGTCGTAGTAGCCGTGGCTGAGCACATAGGTGCCGATCATGATGCGGCGCTTGACCTCGGCGCCGAAGCCCTCGCTGCGGCTCTTGCGGTACAGGTCGTTCAGGTCCTTGTACTGCGCGGCGCGGTGGCCATAGCGCACACCGTCGAAGCGGCTCAGGTTCGAGCTGGCCTCGGCCGGGGCGATGATGTAGTACACGGGGATGGACAGCTCGGTGCGCGGCAGGCTGACCTCGACCAGCGTGGCGCCCAGGCGCTCGAGCTCGGCCAGCGCGGCGCGCACCGCCGTCAGCACATCGGCCGAGACACCCTCGCCGAAGAACTCCTTCGGCAGGCCGATGCGCAGGCCCTTGAGCGGCTGGTCCGCCGTGGCGCCCTCGCGCAGTGCGGTCGTGGCAGCGACGAAGTCGGGCACCGGCTGCTCGGCACTGGTGGCATCAAGCGGGTCGAAGCCGCTCATGGCCTGCAGCAGGTGGGCGCAGTCCAGCGCCGAGCGCGCCATCGGGCCGGCCTGGTCCAGGCTGGAGGCGAAGGCGATCATCCCGTAGCGCGAGCAGCGGCCGTAGGTCGGCTTGATGCCGGTCACGCCGGTCAGGCTGGCGGGCTGGCGCACCGAGCCGCCGGTGTCGGTGCCGGTCGTGGCCGGCACCAGGCGCGCGGCCACCGCCACCGCGCTGCCGCCCGACGAGCCGCCGGCGATGCGCGACGCATCCCACGGGTTGCGCGCCGGACAGTAGGCCGAGTTCTCGTTGGAGCCGCCCATCGCGAACTCGTCGCAGTTGAGCTTGCCCAGCGTCACCGCGCCGGCTGCGGCCAGCCGGCTGACCACGGTGGCGTCGAAGGGGCTGCGGTAGCCCTCGAGCATCCTCGAGCCGGCGGTGCTGGGCAGGTCGCGGGTGACGAAGATGTCCTTGTGGGCGATCGGCACGCCCAGCAGCGGGTGGGCCGGTCCGTCGATGCCGCGTGCGCGCCAGAGATCGGCCGCGCCGGCCTGCGCCAGCGCGACGTCCTCGTCGATCGCCAGGAAGGCGCCAAGCGCGGCGTGCTCGGCCACACGGGCCAGCAGGTGCTTCGTCAGCTCGACGCTGGAGAGCTGCTTGTCATCAAGCAGGCGGGACAGCTCGGCCACGCCGAGTTCATGCAGCTGGGTCATCGCGATGGGTTCCCGTCGTTCACTCGATCACGCGTGGCACCAAGAACAGACCGGCCTCGACGGCCGGCGCGCTCTTCTGGTTGGCCTCGCGGTTGTCCGGCTCGGTCACCGCGTCCTCGCGCAGGCGCAGCGTCACCTCCTGGATGGCCGACAGGGGCGTGTACAGCGGCGCCACGCCGGTGGTGTCGACCGCCCGCATCTGGTCGACGATCGCGAAGAAGCCGTTGAGCTCGCCCAGCAGGCTCGCCTGCTCGGCCGAGCTGAGTTCAAGCCGCGCAAGGTTTGCGATGCGGCTCACATCCTGAGGCGTGAGTGCCATTTTTCGTGACGGATTTGGTGGTTTGAGCAATACAGGTGACCCGCCCATCCCTCCAACGGAGGACAGTGAGCGCCGACATGCAGTGACTTGGCCCGGCCGCCGGATGCGTGCCACAAGCCATGGGGTATTATCACCCGCCCTTGCTTCATGCCCCGCCGGGCCCGGCCCGATGGCGCCGGTCAGGCGGGGTTCACGCTTTCCAGTTCAGACCCGCGTTTCGTGGCTGGTCGTCACGCCACCGAAACGCCTTCGAGTTCACCATGTTCGGATCGTTGCGTCGCTATTTCTCCACCGATCTCGCGATCGACCTCGGGACCGCCAACACCCTGATCTATGTGCGTGGCACCGGCGTCGTG
>JBJOPV010000025.1:0-22392 GCA_046050625.1 Pseudomonadota bacterium | reverse complement strand
CCTTCCTGAGCATGCGCCCGACGGTGGCGCGGCTGATGCCGAAGCGGCGCGAGAGCTCCTCCTGCGTCTGGCCGTCGACGTAATAGAGCGTGGCGATGCGGGTCAGCTCCTCGGTGGTCATCGAGGTCGAGGAGGAGGGTGCGGAGGAGGAGGCCGGGGTCGGGCCGGGGGCGCGGGTGCTCATGGTCGCCATTGTGCGGCCGCGCCTGGCCCGATCCGGGCCGCCGCCCTCAGCAGGCGCTGCCGCGCAGCCGGACCTCGTGCGCGGCCAGCGCTTCCAGCTTGGGCAGCGAGCGCGGCTCGAAGGCGCTGCCGATGAAGGCCTGCACGATGGCCTTGGCCAGCTCGATGCCGACCACGCGTGCGCCGATCGTGATGATCTGCGCGTCGTTGCTCTTGCTGGCGCGCTCGGCCGAGTAGGTGTCGTGCGCCTGCGCCGCACGGATGCCCGGCACCTTGTTGGCCGAGATGGCCATGCCGATGCCGGTGCCGCAGAACAGCAGGCCGCGCTCGGCCTCGCCGCGCGCCACGCCCTCGGCCAGCGCCACGCCGATGTCCGGGTAGAGCACCGGTGCGCCGTCATGCGTGCCGAAGTCGATCACCTCGTGCCCCTGGCGGCGCAGTTCAGCGCCGATGGCCTGCTTCATGTCCCAGGCGGCCTCGTCGCAACCGATCGCGATCTTCATGGAAATCTCCTGCGGGTCAAGCCCGATCATTTGCTCAGTGTCTGGTTATTGGCTCACATGCCGTGAACCCATGTCAAGTAGATGATCGACGGCTCTTGCGGGATTCATCGCAGGCTCCACCCTGAGACGGCGGATTCCGCCGGAGTGCAGCACCCGGATGCGGAGATCTCGGGTTGCGCATTAGATCAATGGTTATTACATTTGCGCAGACTCATCCGAATTCATGCCTTCCCGCAGGAGACTTCCCCCATGTCGATGAACCGCGTCATCAATCAGCCCGAACTCGTCGTCGAGGACATGCTGGTCGGCTGGCTGGCCGCGCATGCCGACACCGTGCGCGCCAGCGCCGACAACCCGCGCGTGGTGCAGCGGGTCCAGGCGCCCGAGCGCGGCAAGGTCGGCATCGTCACCGGTGGCGGCTCGGGCCACGAGCCGGCCTTCCTGGGCTATGTCGGCGAGGGCCTGTGCGACGCGGTGGCGGTCGGCGAGATCTTCTCGTCGCCCACCGCCAAGAGCTTCCTCGACGCGATGCGCGCGGCCGACGGCGGCGCGGGCGTGGCCTGCCTCTATGGCAACTACGCCGGCGACAACATGAACGTGAAGATGGCCGCTGGCATGGCCGCGCGCGAAGGCATCGCGGTACGCACCGTCGTGGCCAACGACGACGTGGCCTCGGCGGCCAAGGGCGACGAGGCCAAGCGCCGCGGCGTGGCCGGCGAGATCCTGATGTGGAAGGTCGGCAGCGCCAAGGCCGACACCGGCGCGGGCCTCGACGAGGTGATCGCCAGCGCCCAGAAGGCCATCGACCGCACCCGCTCGGTGGGCATCGGCCTGTCGGCCTGCGTCATCCCGGCGGTCGGGCACGCCAACTTCCACATCGCGCACGGCACGATGGAGGTCGGCATCGGCCACCACGGCGAGCCCGGCATCGATGTGCGCGCCACTGTCAGCGCCGCCGAGATGGCCGAGCTGATGCTGAACGTGATCGTGCCGGACCTGCCCTTCGCATCGGGCCACCGCGTGGCCGTGCTGATCAGCGGCCTGGGCGCGACCCCGCTGATGGAGCAGTACATCCTCTACGGCGAGGTCGAGAAGCGCCTGCGCGAGCGCGGCATCACGGTGGCGGTCAACTTCGTCGGCAACCTGTTCAGCTCGCTGGAGATGATGGGCGTGACGCTGACCGTCATGCAGCTCGACGAGGAGCTCGAAGGCCTGCTGAAGGCGCCGTGCCGCTCGGTGGGCCTGACCGTGGTGGGCGAACGCGCCGCGCGTGATTTCAGCGCCAACGCCACCGCCCCCAGCGAGCGCACCGCCGCCGTGCCGGGCGAGCGCGCGGCCCGCACCGTCCAGGCCCGCACGACCCGCACGACCAGCGGCCCGGCCATCGACCTGGGGACGAGCGGCGACGTGGTGCGTGCGCTGATTGCCACCATCGTCGAGAACCGCCAGTTCCTCTCCGAGATCGACGGCCTGATCGGCGACGGCGACCACGGCATCAACATGGCCAAGGGCTTCAACGGCTGCGGCACGCGGCTGGACGCGCTGGGCGCGCAGGCGGCCGGGCTGCCGGCCGCCTTCGAGCAGCTCTCCAAGGCGCTGATGGATGACATCGGCGGCTCGATGGGGCCGCTGTACGGCCGCTTCTTCCTCGGCTTCGTCGACACGCTGGACGGCCAGCCGCAGATGGACGCGGCGCTGTTCGGCGACGCGCTGGCCGCCGCGGTGGCCAACGTGCAGGGCATGGGCAACGCCCAGGTCGGCGACAAGACGCTGATCGACACGCTGGTGCCGGCGCTGGGCGCCTACCGTGAGGCGCTGGCCGGCGGCGGCAGCTTCGCCGCGGCGCTGGCGGCGATGAGCGCCGCGGCCGAGGCGGGCAAGGACAGCACCCAGAACCTGCAGGCGCGCATCGGCCGCTCGGCCCGGCTGGGCGCGCGCTCGATCGGCGTGCTGGACGCCGGCGCCACCTCGTGCTGGCTGATCCTGCGCACGCTGGCGCAGGCCCTGACCGCCAAGCTGCCCGCCTGAGCCCCTCCTGCTGATTCCTCCCGCCGACTGCTACCGACGATCGCCACCGACGATGACCGCACCCTCCCGCACCCACCTGGCCCATGCGCTGCGCGCGCTGGCGATGGACGCCGTCCAGCAGGCCAGCTCCGGCCACCCCGGCATGCCGATGGGCATGGCCGACATCGCCGAGGCGCTCTGGCGCCATCACCTCAAGCACGATCCGGCCGCGCCCGACTGGGCCGACCGCGACCGCTTCGTGCTCTCCAACGGCCACGGCTCGATGCTGCTCTACGGCCTGCTGCACCTGAGCGGCTACGACCTGTCGATCGACGACCTGAAGGCCTTCCGCCAGCTGCACAGCCGCACGCCCGGCCACCCGGAGCTGGGCTACGCGCCCGGCGTCGAGACCACCACCGGCCCGCTGGGCCAGGGTATCGCCAACGCGGTCGGCATGGCGCTGGCCGAAAAGCTGCTGGCGGCCGAGTTCAACCGCCCCGGCCACGCGGTCGTGGATCACCGCACCTGGGCCTTCCTGGGCGACGGCTGCCTGATGGAGGGCGTCAGCCACGAGGCCTGCGCGCTGGCCGGCACCTGGGGCCTGGGCAAGCTGACCGCCTTCTGGGACGACAACGGCATCTCGATCGACGGCCATGTCGAGGGCTGGTTCAGCGAGGACATTCCCGGCCGCTTCGAGGCCTACGGCTGGCACGTCATCCGCGGCGTGGACGGCCATGACAGCGCCGCGCTGGATGCCGCCATCGCGCAGGCCAAGGCCGAGATCGCCCGCCCGACGCTGATCTGCTGCCGCACCACCATCGGCTTCGGCTCGCCCAACAAGGCCGGCACGCACGACAGCCACGGCGCGCCGCTGGGTGCGGCCGAGATCGCCGCCACCCGGGCCGCGCTGGGCTGGTCGCACGGCCCCTTCGAGATCCCCGAGGACGTGCGCGCCGCCTGGGACGCGCGCGAGACGGGCCAGGCCGCCCGCCAGCAGTGGCAGCGCCGCTTCGACGCCTACGCCGACGCCCACCCCGCGCTGGCCGCCGAGCTGGCGCGCCGCCTGGCCGGCGATCTGCCCGAAGGCTTCGCCGCGCTGGCCGAGCGCGCGGTGACCGAGGCCGCCGCGCGCGGCGCCACCCTCGCCAGCCGCAAGGCCAGCCAGGAGTCGATCACCGCCTTCGCGCCGGCGCTGCCCGAGCTGCTGGGCGGCTCGGCCGACCTGACCGGCTCGAACCTGACGAACTGGCCCGGCTGCGTCTCCGTCACCCCTGAGCGACTGCGCGCGGGCCAAGGCGGCAACTACCTGCACTACGGCGTGCGCGAGTTCGGCATGGCCGCCATCATGAACGGCGTGTCGCTGCACGGGGGCTTCCGCGCCTTCGGCGGCACCTTCCTGATGTTCAGCGAGTACGCCCGCAACGCGCTGCGCATGGCCGCGCTGATGAAGCAGCCGGTCATCCAGGTCTTCACGCACGACTCGATCGGCCTGGGCGAGGACGGCCCGACCCACCAGCCGGTCGAGCAGACCGCCACGCTGCGCCTGATCCCCAACATGGACGTCTGGCGCCCCTGCGACGCGGTCGAGACGCGCGCGGCCTGGGCCGCGGCGCTGCAGGCCGGCGATCACCCGACCTGCCTGATCCTGAGCCGCCAGAACCTGCCGCACCAGCCACGTGATGCGGTGCAGCTCGCCGCCATCGCCCGCGGCGGCCACGTGCTGCTGCCGGCCGAAGGCGAATCCCAGGGCCTGCGCCCGCAGCTCGTGCTGGTGGCCACCGGCAGCGAGGTGCAGCTGGCGGTGCAGGCGCGCGAGCAGCTCGCCGCCCGCGGCGTGCGCGCCCGCGTCGTCTCGCTGCCCTCGCTGTTCGCCTTCAAGGCGCAGGACGCTGCCTGGCGCGAGTCGGTGCTGCCCGCGGGCGTGCCGCGCGTGGCGGTCGAGGCCGGCGCCACCTCGGGCTGGCGCGAGATCGTCGGTCTGGACGGCGCGGTCGTGGGCCTGGACACCTTCGGCGAATCGGCGCCGGCGCCGGCGCTGTTCCAGCATTTCGGCATCACCGCCGAGGCGGTCACGGCCGCCGGCCTGCGCGTGCTGGGGCTGGACAGCCCGCTCAAGGCGGTGGTGCGCCACGGCCAGCAGATCTGGCTGGATCAGCTCTCGCGCACGCTGGTGGCCAGCGGCGCGCTGCAGCGCTGGATCGACCACCACGGCATCGCCGGCGTGACCAGCAACCCGGCGATCTTCGCGCAGGCCTTCGCGTCGGACGCAGCCTACGCGCCTGCGCTGGCGCAGCTGCGCGCCGAGGAGCCCGACCTGGAGCGGCGCTTCGAGCGCCTGGCCATCGCCGACGTGCAGGCCGCCTGCGAGGTGCTGCAGCCGCTCTACCAGCGCAGCGCGGGCGACGCCGGCTTCGTCAGCTTCGAGGTCTCGCCGCGCCTGTCACGCGACGGCGCCGGCACGCTGGCGGCCGCACGCCGCCTGTGGGCCGAGATCGGCCGCCCCAACGCGATGATCAAGATCCCGGCCACGCCCGAGTGCCTGGGCGCGATCGCCGACGCGGTGGCCGACGGCATCCACATCAACGTCACGCTGATCTTCTCGCCGCGCCAGCTGCTGCAGGTCTTCGAGGCCTGCGAGCAGGGCCTGCGCCGACGCCAGGAGCGCGGCCTGCCGGTGGACCGGGTGCGCTCGGTGGCCAGCCTGTTCGTCAGCCGGGTGGACACGCTGGTCGACCGCCTGCTGCCGGCCGGCTCCGAGGCGCTGCGCGGCGAGGTCGGCATCGCCAACGCCCGCCACGCCTACGCGCTGTGGCTGGACCGCTTCGGCGGCAGCGAGTTCGCCGGGCTGCGTGCGGCCGGTGCCCGCGCGCCGTCCTGCCTGTGGGCCAGCACCGGCGTGAAGAACCCGGCCTGGCGCGACACCCGCTACGTCGAGGCGCTGATCGGTCCGGACACGGTCGACACCGTGCCCGACGCGACGATGGCCGCCTTCGCCGACCACGGCCAGGCCGCGCGCACGCTCGACACCGCGCTGCCCGAGGCCCGCGCCACGCTGGCCGCGGCCGCGCGCTGCGGCATCGACCTGGACGTGCTGGGCGAGCAGCTGCAGGCCGACGGGCTGGCGCAGTTCGAGCAGGCCTTCGCGCGGCTGATGGCGGCGGTGGCCTGAGCCGGTCGGCTCTTCGGACCTGCGGGGCAGGCTCAGGCGTGCCCCGCCTGCGCCATCATCCACGCGCAGAAGCTCTCCACCTCCGGACGCTTGCCGTGCCGTGCCGGATGGACCAGGAAATGCGCCTGCAGATGCACGGTCCAGACTGGATCGAAGACCGGTGCCAGCCGGCCCTCGGCGATGTGGCTGGCCGCCATGGTGGCACTCTCCAGGGCCACGCCCAGCCCCTGGATGGCGGCATCGAGCGTGAGCTGGGCACGATCGAAGCGCAGCGCGAAGCGCTCGGGCGCCTGCGTCACGCCGCGGGTCGCCAGCCAATCGGTCCACTGCACCAGGCTCACCGTGCTCTGGATCAGCGGGGTGTGCAGCAGCTCCTCGGGCTGGCGCAGGCGGTGACGGGCGATGAAGGCCGGGCTGGCCAGCGGCAGGATCTGCTCCTGGAAGAGCGGGCGCACCACCAGATCCGGCCAGTGCGGCACGCCGTAGCGGATGTCCAGGTCCGCCTGACCGAGCGCGAAATCGCTGTGTGTCGGCGAGGCCGACAGGAACAGCGAGATGCCCGGACATTCCTGCGCGAAACTGGCCAGCCGCGGCATCAGCCACAGGCTGGCGAAGCTGGGGCTGGCGTGCACGTACAGGCTGTTGCGCACACCCTGGCGCACATCGTCGGTGGCGGCGCCGATGGCGCCCAAGGCGCCGCCCACCCGCCGCAGATAGCCGTCTCCAGCGGCCGAGAGCTGCACGCCCTGTGCAGAGCGGTCGAACAGCCGCACGCCCAGGAAATCCTCCAGTCGTGCGATCTGGTGGCTGACCGCAGAAGGGGTCAGCGCCAGTTCGGCCGCGGCCAGCGCGAAGCTGCGCCGGCGGGCCACCGCCTCGAAGGCGATCAGGGTCGGCAGGGGCGGAAGTCGTGACATCGGGACGGGCTTTCGACGTGGAGGGCGACCGGGGCCTCATCGCACAACCGGGAGAACCCTGGAGTGCGATGCAGCATGACGAACCATCATGTAACCCTGAAATACTATCGCTTGTCGTCATGTTCGTCTCTGCGAAGAATCGCGCCACCTTCAAGGTTCATCCGACAGATTCTTTCCCACGGAGACACACATGCTGCTCAAGGACAAGGTTGCCCTGATCACCGGCGGAGCCGGCCTCAACGGTCTGGGCTTCGCCACCGCGAAGATGATGGCCGCACAGGGTGCGCGCGTCGTCATCGCCGATCTGGAGCGCGCCGACCCGGCGGGCGCCGCTGCGCTGCTCGGCCCGCAGCATGTCGGCGTCGTCGCCGACGTGACCGACAAGGATTCGTGCGTGCGTGCCGTCGCCGAGACGCTGGCCGCCTGCGGCCGCATCGACATCCTGTTCAACAACGCCGGCATCACCCAGCCGCGCAAGACGCTGGACATCTCGGCCGCCGACTACGACGCCGTGCTGGACGTCAGCCTGCGCGGCATGCTGCACATGTCGCAGGCCGTGATCCCGGCCATGCGCGAGCAGAAGTCGGGCTCGATCATCAACACGTCGGTCTCGGCGCAGCGCGGCGGCGGCATCCTGGGCGGCCCGCACTACTCGGCGGCCAAGGCGGGCATGCTGGGCCTGGGCCGCGCGATGGCGCGCGAGTTCGGCATCGACGGCATCCGCGTCAACGCCGTGACCCCGGGCCTGATCGCCACCGACATCAACAAGGGCCTGATCCCCGATGACCGCATGAAGGGCATCCTGGAGCAGATCCCCCTGAACCGCATCGGCGTGCCCGAGGACGTGGCCGGCTGCGTCGTCTTCCTGGCCAGCGACCTGGCCAAGTACCTCACCGGCGTCACGCTGGATGTGAACGGCGGCATGCTGATTCACTGATTCATCGGATCACCGAGTTCACGCGGCCCACCGGGCCGTGTGCGCGGATCCACGTACCTCGCCCGGCCGGACCGGGCGGCAGGATCTGCCCTGCCCCAGACCCGCAGACAAGACAGGAGACAAGACATGCAACGCAAGACCCTGGTTCGTGCCACGCTGGCCGTGGCGGCCGCCCTGGTGATGGTTCCGGCCGCGATGGCCCAGACGGTGAAGCTCACGCTCGGCCATGGCGCCGCACCGGGCAATCCGCGCCACGAAGCCTCGATGAAGTTCGCCGAGATCGTCAAGGCCAAGACCGCGGGTCGCATCGAGGTGCAGGTCTCGCCCTCGGCGCAGCTGGGCGATGACGCGGCGATGGTGACCGCGCTGCGCACCGGTGCACTCGACCTGTCGGCCAACTCGCAGGGCGCGGTGGCGACGGTGGTGCCCGAATACGCCGCCTTCGGCATGCCGTTCCTGTTCGCCAGCCTGCCGCAGGCCTGGAAGGTGCTCGACGGCGCGCTGGGCAAGGAGCTGGCCGACAAGTCGGCCGAGAAGGGCCTGGTCGTGCTGGGCTACTGGGACAACGGCGTGCGCCACATGTCCAACAGCAAGCGCCCCCTCCTCAAGCCGGCCGACCTGCAGGGCCTGAAGATGCGCACCCCGCCGGATGCGGTGACGGTGGACATCATGAAGGCGCTGGGCGCCGAGGCGCAGCAGATCAAGTTCGCCGAGCTGTATGTCGCACTGCAGCAGGGCGTGGTCGACGGGCAGGAGAACCCGCTGATGAACATCCATGCCTCGAAGCTGTACGAGGTCAACAAGTTTGTCTCGCTGACGGGCCACAAGTACGAGATGACGCCCTTCCTGATGAGCAAGCGCTCGTGGGAGCGGCTGCCCGAGGCCGACCGCAAGGCACTGAGCGAGGCCGCCGCCGAGGCCACCGCGCTGCAGCGCCGGCTCTCGCAGGAGGCCGACGAGAAGCTGGTGGCCGAGCTCAAGGCCAAGGGCGTGCGGGTGGACATCGCCGACAAGGCCGCCTTCGAGCAGGCCACGGCGCAGGTCGACGACAAGTGGATGGCCACCCCGATCGGGCCGTTCGTCAAGAAGGTGATCACGGCCGCGCGCGGCAAGTGATCGCGGTCGCAGCGGAGGCTTCGCCATGAAACTCGTCGAACGCGCGATCGTGCTGATCTGCCAGGCCGTGATGTGGCTCGCCACCTCGGTCATCTTCGTCATCCTGTGTGTCAACACCGTGCTGCGCTATGTCACCGGCAGCAGCCTCCAATGGGCCGCCGAGCTGCCCGAGCTGCTGTTCCCGTGGCTGGTGATGGCCGGCGTGGTGCTGGGTGCGGCGCACGGCTCGCACATCACCACCAGCTTTCTGGTCGAGGCGCTGCCGGCGCCGCTGCGCCGCGTCATCGCGCTGGTCGGCTGGCTGCTGGTGGCGGCGATGTATGCGGTGCTCAGCCGCGCGACCTGGCTGATGCTGGAGATCGTCGCCGACGAGAAGTCGCCCATCCTGCAGGTGCCCGGCTCGGTCACCTACGGCTGCGTGATGAGCGGCATGACCCTGCTGGCCCTGCTCGCGCTGCTGTCGGCCTGGCAGGTCTGGCAAGGCGCCATGGCATCGCCGGGCGTTGCGCTGCCGGTCGCCGACGAGACTGCCCCCGAGGTGCGCGCGGCCTGAGCGCCGACGCACCGGTGACACGGAGAGTGCTTCCATGACATCCCTGATCCTTCTTGTCTTCGGTGTCGCCGCAGTGGCGGCGGTGCCGATCGCCCACGCGCTGCTGATGGCCGCCATGGCCGCCGCCGCATCCTCCGACCGCGTGCCGCTGGACCTGCTGGTGCAGCAGATGGTCGCGCAGGTGCAGAGCTTCCCGCTCATCGCCATTCCCTTCTTCATGCTGACGGGCGCGCTGATGATGGGCGGCAAGCTCGGCGAATCGCTGATCGGCGTGCTCTCGAGCCTGATCGGGCGCTTCCACGGCGGCCCAGCCCAGGTCGGCGTGCTGTCGTCGACCCTCTTCGGCGGTGTCTCCGGCTCCGCGGTGGCGGACGCCTCGGCGATCGGCTCGCTGCTGATCCCGTGGCAGAAGCGCCTGGGCTACCCGCCGGCCTTCTCGGCGGCGACGCTGGCGGCGGCCGCGACGATCGACATCCTGATCCCGCCGTCGATCCCGATGATCCTGTTCGCGCTCTCCAGCAACACCTCGGTGGCCTCGCTGTTCGTGGCCGGCCTGCTGCCAGGCTTCCTGCTGTGCGGCGGCTTCATGTTCGCCTGCTGGTGGGTGGGCAAGCGGCGCAACTTCCCGCGCGACACCACGCCGCTGCAGTGGCGGGTCTTCCGCCATCAGCTCGCCTACGCCTCGCCCGCGCTGCTGC
Source organism: Pseudomonadota bacterium (assembly GCA_046050625.1). Classification (GTDB taxonomy): domain Bacteria; phylum Pseudomonadota; class Gammaproteobacteria; order Burkholderiales; family Burkholderiaceae_C; genus Sphaerotilus. The sequence continues at coordinate 12,309 of JBJOPV010000025.1, read as the reverse complement.
TGCCGGTGCTGATCATTCTCTTTCTGCGCTTCGGCATCGCCACGCCGACCGAAGTGGCGGTGCTGTCGACGCTCTACGCCGGTCTGGTCTCGGCGCTGATCTACCGCGACCTCGGCCTGAAGCGGCTGCATCACGCGGTGGTCGAGGCCGGGCTGGCCACGGGCGTGGTGCTGCTGGTGATCATGGCCTCGGCCGCGATCGGCTGGCTGCTGACCTTCGACCGCATGCCCGACGGCATCGTGGCATGGTCGAAAGAGAACCTGGACAGCGGCTGGAGCGTGATCCTGATGATGAACCTGCTGATGCTGGTGTGCGGCATGTTCATCGACCTGCCGGCGGCCGTGCTGCTGCTGACCCCGGTCTTCGTGCCGCTGGCCAACGCGATCGGCATGGACCTGGTGCAGCTGGGCATCATGATGACGGTCAACCTGGCCGTGGGCCTCTACACCCCGCCGGTGGGCACGACGCTGTTCATCACCAGTGCGGTCGCCAAGGTCAAGGTCGGTGACACGGTGCGAGAGCTCGGACCCTTCTACCTGGTCGCCTTCGGCGTGCTGTTCCTGGTGTCCTACATGCCTTCGCTGATCCTGCACTGACCCCGCGCTGATCCGCCCCCTCCCTCCTTCCGGAAAGCCCCCCCATGACCTCCGCATCGATGCCGGCCGACGCCGGCAGGGGGGCGGCTGCGCCCGTCGCAGCCCGCCCGACCCGCTCCGTCTCGATCTCCGGCGCGCCGTACGACGGCCACCCGGTGCCGCACATGCTCGAGAGCCTGGCGCGCATCGGCGCCACCCACGTCGAGCCGGCCTTCATCGTCGGCTACACCGAGCCCTTCGACGAGAGCTGCTTCACCGAGGCCCGCGCGACCGAGTACGCCCGCTGGCTGGCCGAGGCCGGCATCCAGTGCCACGCGATGAGCTCGCACATCGACCTGGGCCGCCCGGACGCGCTGACGGTCTTCGCCGGCCGCATGGCGTTTGCCGCCCGCATCGGCGCCAAGGTCATCAACACCAACGCTGCCGCACGCAGTCACGAGGCGCGCTTTCACCAGAACATCCAGCAGCTCGCCCGCCTGGCCGAGCAGCTCGGCCTGCTGATCGGCCTGGAGAACCCCGGCGATGGCAGCGACAACCTGCTCAACGTCGCGGCAGACGGCCCCGGCCTGATCGCGCGCATCAACCACCCGCATGTCGGCCTGAACTACGACGCCGGCAACACCATCTCCCACCGCCCCGGCATGGACACGGTGACGGAGGCGCTGGCGGCGATGCCGCTGTGCGTGCACACCCACATCAAGGACGTGCGCCGCACGCCGCAGGGCTACTTCTTCACCGGCCTGGGCGAGGGCGAGATCGGCTGCGACCGCATCGTCCAGGCGCTGGCGGCGCTGCCGACCTCGCTGAACCTCAGCATCGAGATCCCGATGCGCCTGCACCGCGGCCCCGACGCCCAGCCCAGCCGCTCGGCCTGGCGGGTACCGCTGGCCGACATCGAGGCGCGCCTGGGTGCGGCGCTCGATTTCGTGCGGCAGCACCTGGCCGCCGGCGAGGCTGCAGTCCCTCCTGTTTCGCAACTTCCGGAAAAGTCCCGATGAACGCTTTCTCCGATCCGCAGCAGGACGCCGCCGCGCTGGCGAGCCTGCAGCAGCGTGCCCGCCACATCCGCCAGCTGGCGGTGCGCATGGGCGAGGTCCAGGGCCAGGGCTATGTCGGCCAGGCGCTGGGCATCGCCGACGTGCTGGCGGCCCTCTACGGCGAGTTCCTGTGCCTGGACCCGGCCCAGCCGAAGTGGGAAGGGCGCGACCGCTTCCTGCTCTCCTGCGGCCATTACGCGATCGCGCTCTATGCGGCGCTGATCGACGCCGGCGTCATCCCCGAGGCCGAGCTGGAGACCTACGGCAGCGACGACAGCCGCCTGCCCATGAGCGGCATGGCGCAGTACACGCCAGGCATGGAAATCTCCGGCGGCTCGCTGGGCCAGGGCCTGACCATCGCCGTGGGCATGGCGCTGGGCCTGAAGCGCAAGGCCTCGGACCGCTGGGTCGTCAACCTGATGGGCGACGGCGAGCTCGACGAAGGCAGCACCTGGGAGGCCGCGCAGGCCGCCGCCCACCATGGCCTGTCGAACCTGCTGGCCATCGTGGACGCCAACAACATGCAGGCCGACGGCCACTGCAGCGGCGTGATGCGCTACGAGCCGCTGGTCGAGAAATGGCAGGCCTTCGGCTGGGTCGTGCGCCGCGTCGACGGCAACGATCTGGCTGCCGTGCGCCAGGCGCTGGCCGAGCTGCGCGCCGACCCCTCGTCGGCGCCGCGCCTCCTCATCGCCGACACCAAGCTGGGCCGCGGCGTGCCCTTCCTGGAGTCGCGCGACAAGGCGCACTTCATCCGTGTCGAGCCGCAGGAATGGGCGCTGGCCCTGGCCGCGCTGGACGTCCCCGCCCAAGGAGAGCCCGCATGAACGCCATCGTCACCCCTGCCGCCGCACCCGCCGCCGAGGCCCCGAAGGTCCGGCTGAAGACCTCGGCGATGATCGCCAGCATCGCCGGCGAGGGCCAGCGCACCACGCCCGCGCCCTTCGGCCACGCGCTGGCCGCCCTGGCCGAGCAGCGCCCCGAGATCGTCGGCCTGAGCGCCGACCTGGCCAAGTACACCGACCTGCACATCTTCTCGCAGCGCCACCCCGAGCGCTTCTTCCAGATGGGCATGGCCGAGCAGGTGCTGATGGGCGCCGCCGCCGGTCTGGCGCACGAAGGCTTCGTGCCCTTCGCCACCACCTATGCGGTCTTCGCCACCCGGCGCGCCTATGACTTCATGCACCAGGCCATCAGCGAGGAAGGCCTGCCCGTGAAGATCTGCGCCGCGCTGCCGGGTCTGACCACCGGCTATGGCCCCAGCCACCAGGCCTGCGAAGACCTGGCGCTGATGCGCGCCATGCCCGGCATGACCGTCATCGACCCCTGCGACGCGCTGGAGATCGAGCAGGCGGTGCCGGCCATCGCCGCGCACGCCGGCCCGGTCTACATGCGCCTGCTGCGCGGCCAGGTGCCGCGCGTGCTGGATGAATACGACTACCAGTTCGAGATCGGCAAGGCCAAGCTGCTGCGCGACGGCCGCGACGTGCTCATCGTCTCCACCGGCCTGATGACCATGCGCGCGCTGGAGGTGGCCACCGCGCTGGCGGCCGACGCGGTGGACGTGGGCGTGCTGCACGTGCCCACGCTCAAGCCTTTCGACGAGGCCACGATCGTCGAGGCCTGCCGCCGCGAAGGCCGCCTGGTGGTGGTGGCCGAGAACCACACCGTCATCGGCGGCCTGGGCGAGGCGGTGGGCGCGGCGCTGCTGCGCGCGCGCGTGATGCCGGCCGGCTTCGTGCACGTCGGCCTGCCCGACGCCTACCTGGACGCCGGCGCGCTGCCGACGCTGCACGACCGCTACGGCATCTCCTGCGCGGCGATGTGCACGCGCATCCGCACGGCGCTGGGCTGACGAGCGCCGGCCGGGCGGTGGCCCTCAGCCGCCGCCCCAGACCTTCTTCATCGCCCGCAGCCGCTGCCGCTGCTCGGTGGTGACATAGACGGTGGTGGTGGCCAGCGAGACGTGGCCCAGGTTCTGCTGCGCGATCTCGATGGGCAGGCCGCGCGCGATGGTGTGGCTGGCGTGGCTGTGACGCAGCCAGTGGGTGCTGGCGCGTTCCAGTCGCAGCGCGCCGCGCTCGTCACCCTGCGCGCGCCAGGCCGCGGCGCTGCGGATGAAGTGCGCCTTGAGCTGGTCGTAGAGCGTCGAGCCGGCAATGCCCTCGCGCGGGTCGGTGCCGGTGCGCTCGGCCAGATGCGCGGCCAGCCCCGGCGCCCGTTCGGCCAGATCGGTGGCCCGCCCCAGCAGGAAGACCTCGCGCTGGGCCGGATCCTGCACATCGCCCGACAGCCCGCGCGAGACCAGATAGCTTGAGAGCTGGCGCACCACGTCTTCGGGCACCGGCACCTGGCGCACGCGCTGGCCCTTGCCGACGACGCGCAGCATCCAGCCCTGCTCGGGCAGGCCGTCGTCGCCCTCGGGCGGGAACTCCACCCATTCCAGATCGCCGGCGCGCGCCGCGACGATCTCCGACAGCCGCAGCCCGGTGGCGTAGAGCAGCCGCAGCGCCACCCGCAGCCGGTGATGGATCGAGCCGGGCGGGAGCTGATCGAGCTCGGCGTCCAGCCGGCGCCACTGCGCCGGCGACAGGCTGCGCGCGGTCTGGATGCGCGGCGCGATGGCGCGCGGCACGCTCACCGCGCTCCACGGGTTGCCCATCAGGTAGTTGTGATCGACCAGAAAACCGTACAGGTTCTTCAGCACCGTCAGCGCATAGCGCTGCGCCGAGGGCGACAGCGGCCCCTCGAAGGGCCGCCAGGCCGGCGACCAGCGCTCGCGGCTGCGCGGCGCGCACCAGCGCGAGGCCGGCTGCGGATCGGCCAGGAAGTCGCGGTAGGCCACGCCGTCTTCCTGCGTCATCGACGACAGCGCCCGGCCGCGCTGCACGATCGCCCACAGCACGAAGCGCTCGGCCTCCTTGCGGTAGGCGCGCTGGGTGTGCGAGCCCGGTGTCTTGGCGGCGATCCAGGCCTGCACCGCGGCCAGATCGTCCTCGGCGGCCAGCAGGCACTGCGCCTGCGGCCGGCGGAAGCGTCCGTCACGGCCGTCCAGACCGGCCGGCACGATCAGCCGCTCGATCGGCACGACCGCAGTGGCCGCGGCCACCAGCTCGCCGCGGGTCGACGGATGCAGCGCGCGCCGGGGCAGGGCGGCGCGCTCGTCCAGACGCAGTCCAGGGGCATCGCCATGCTCGTGCAGCCAGTCGACCAGCCGCGCAGCCTTGACCGGACCGACTGCACGCACCCCGCGCCACCAGCTCGGACCGAGCGCATTGATGCGCTCGGCCAGCTGGCCCAGCAGCAGCAGGCCGGCCGCCTCCAGATGCCCGGCCAGCGCCGGCGCGAACCAGGCGCGCACGGCGTCCGCGGCCTGCGGCACCTGCGCGCCCTGCAGCTCCAGCCAGCGCAGCGCGTCGAGCTGGCGCCGCACCAGGCGCTGGCGGCGCTGCAGCCGCCGGCCAGCGCGCCCGTGCGCGGCTTCGAAGGCGGCGATCTGCACCGCCTCGGGCTCGTCGTCCAGACCCTGCTCCTCGGCGAACACCGCCAGCGAGGGCAGCGCCGGGTCCGGCCGGCCCAGCGTCTGCACGTCGAGCTGCAGCAGCCGCGCGAGCTGGAAGCGGTCGGTCTGCAGCGCGATGCGCACCAGCGCCTCGCGGATCCAGCGGATGGTCGAGCGCACCACGCGGGCGTCTCCGGCCTCGCCCTCGATGGCCAGGTAGCGGCACCAGCCGTCGCCGTGGTCCAGACCCTGGACCACGGCGCGCATGAAAGCGAAATGACCCAGGTGCAAACGGCGTGGCGACAGCGGCCTGGAGGTGGCGTGCAAGGTACTCATGCCCGGATTGTCGGAAAAACCCGGGAACGCTGGCGATTCAAGTCCCGGTCCTGTTCGCCGATACCCCTCGGGCCATCCACTCCAACGAAGACGCATCATGGCCATTCCCGTCCCCCCGCCGTCCCACCCCTGCTGGCAGCGCATGGCCAGTGGCGGCATGAGCCGCCTGAAGACCACCCACCTGGGAACGCAGATGCTGGCCAAGCGGCTGGAGCGCAGCAGCGATCCGGTGCCGTCCAAGGCCGCCGAGATCCATGCCTTCTTCGCCAAGTGGGAGCGGGTGCTGGTCGCCGAGCTGGCGCAGGTCACGACGATCTGACGTCACGCCACGCCACACCACGCCGAACCGCATCTCACCGAGGAATTTCGCGATGAACGAACTGATTTCCGTTGCCGCCGCTGCCGAGCTGATCCGCCGCGGCGCCGCCTTGAGCATCGCCGGCACGGCCGGCGCGCTGCGGGCGCTGCCGGCCGGCCACTGGATCGGCGGCACGATTCCCTACTTCATGGTGGCCGGCGGCGGTGTCGTCGTCGGCGACGACCGGGTCTTCGTCACCGACCTGTCCCAGATCGGCGCCGAGGTCCAGGTCGCCTGCTACGGCCCGGACGAGCTGGGACGCATCACCACCGAGGCCTTCGACAACGGCTTCTCGCTGACCATCATCCCGGCCGGCGGCCAGGCCCACGGCCGCTTCGCCCGCGAGGCCACCGACTCGGCCGACGCCTTCCTGAAGCCAACGGTGGGCTGGATCTCCGGCATCCATCTCGATGACATGGGCCGCGCGCGCGCGCTGGTCTTCGACGGCCGCAGCGGCCGCGAGGTCGAGGACGGTGCGGTCGTCGCCCACATCCGCCTGCCCGACGACAAGCTCGCCTCGGTCGAGATCGTCAACATCTTCGAGCAGGACGACGGCGACGTGCTGCGCTTCGACCAGGTCGGCTTCGAGGCGACCGAATGCACCGTCAACGGCGAGCGTGTCAACCTGGCGAAGTACCTGGCCAAGCGCGGCGCCACCGACGGCCGCCTGCCGCTGGTGGGCGACTACGCGGGCGCCTGCATCAACGTCTCCTTCCAGTCGATCGACGTCGACAAGGGCCAGGTGGCGTTCTACGCACCGGTCTTCACCGGCATCGACTACCGCCTGGCGCGTCCGGTGGGCGACTACACGGCCGAGTTCCGCCGCCGCCTGGCCGAGTACGACGCCACCGGCGCGGTGTTCTCCTGCAACTGCATCCTGAACTTCCTGTTCGGCGAGCTCGAGGGCAAGGCGATCGGCGGCGTCGAGGGGCCGGTGACCTTCGGCGAGATCGCCTACCAGCTGCTGAACCAGACCATGGTGGTGGTGCGGGTGCAGTGAAGCCTGCCCGGGTCCGGACGCGTCCTCGCCTCCGGATCTACCCGCGGCCTGTCGCGCAGGTGACGGCCGCACCCGGCCGGCTCCGAACAATCGGCCCTCGTCGCACATGACCAGGGAGAAACGCCGATGTCCGCCGAGCCGCTGCCCGCCTTCATGTTCCAGACGGTGCGCCGCATCGAAAGCGCGCCCGGTCTGGCCCGCCGCCTGGGCGAGCGGGTCAGCAGCCTCGATGCTCTGGGGCACAGCGCGCTGATCGTCACCGATGCCTTTCTCGCGTCCAGCGGCCTGATCGCGCCGGCCCGCGCCTCGCTGGAGGCGGCCGGCTGGCAGGTGGCCGTCTTCGACGCGGTCACGCCGGACCCGTCCGAGGCGGTGGTCGAGGCGGCCCGCCAGGCCGCGCTGGCGCATGGCGCCGGGCTGCTCATCGGCTTCGGCGGCGGCAGCAGCATGGATGTGGCCAAGCTGGTGGCCTGCCTGGCGCGGCCCGAGGCGCCGGCGCTGGCCGAGCTCTACGGCATCGACACCCGCGTGGTCGCGCGCCTGCCGCTGGTGCAGGTGCCGACCACCGCCGGCACCGGCTCCGAAGTCACCCGCATCGCCATCGTCACCACCGGCGCCGACACCAAGGCCGGCGTGGTCAACCGCGCGCTGCTGGCCGATCTGGTGCTGCTCGACGCCGAGCTCACCGTCGGGCTGCCGCCGGCGGTCACCGCCGCGACCGGCATCGACGCGATGGTGCACGCGATCGAGGCCTTCACCAGCCGGCTGCGCGCCAATCCGCTCTCCGACCTGCTGGCCGTCGACGCGCTGCGCCGGCTCGACCGGCACCTGATGGCGACCCTCGCCGACGGCCGCGACCTGGCCGCTCGCGAGCAGATGCTGCTCGGCGCGATGCTGGCCGGCATGGCCTTCGAGAACGCGCCGGTCGCGGCGGTGCATGCGCTGGCCTATCCGCTGGGCGGGCAGTTCCATCTGCCGCACGGGCTGAGCAACGCGCTGGTGCTGGTGCCCGTGCTGCGCTTCAACCGGCCGGCGGCGCAGGCACGCTATGCCGCGCTGGCCGCGCATCTGCTGCCCGAGGCGACCGCCCGCCTGGACGAGGCGCAGCGCTGCGAGGCCTTCATCGCGCATGTGGCGCAGCGGGTGGCCGACTGCGCGGCCTGCGGCCTGGCGCAGCGGCTGCGCGACTGCGGCATCCCGCGCGATGCGCTGCCCGGGCTGGCGGCCGCCGCGATGCAGCAGCAGCGCCTGCTGCAGAACAACCCGCGTTCGCTGACCGAGGCCGACGCGCTGGCGATCTACGAGGAGGCCTGGTGAGCACCCATCCCCCGACGACCCGCGCCGACTATCCGCATGTCGGCAGCGTCAGCACCCGCTGGAACGACAACGACCGCTACGGCCATGTCAACAACGCCGTCTACTACCAGTACTTCGACAGCGTCATCAACGAGGTGCTGATCCACCAGGGCGGCCTGGACATTCACCGCGGCGAGGTGGTCGGCTTCATCGTGCGCTCGGAATGCGACTTTCTCGCGCCGGTCGCCTATCCCGGCCTGCTGGAGGTCGGGGTGGTGGTGCGCCGGCTCGGCCGCACCTCGGTCACCTACGAGACCGCGCTGCTGCGCCCGGGCGAAGACCGGCCGGCCGCGATCGGCCGCATGGTCCATGTCTTCGTCGACACGGCCAGCGGCCGCCCGACCGACATCCCGGCACCGATCCGCGCGGTGCTGGAGCGGCTGCTGCGGCCGCTGCCGGGCGGCTGAGGCTCAGGTCGCCGACCCGGTCAGTGCAGCGCGGCGAGGAACTGACGCAGCTCCGGCGTCTGCGGCGCACCGAAGATCTGCTCGGGCGGGCCGACCTCGTGGATGCGGCCGGCGTGCATGAAGACCACCCGGTCGCTGACCTTGCGCGCGAAGCCCATCTCGTGCGTGACCATCATGAGCGTCATGCCGTCGGCCGCCAGCGACTCCACCACCCGCAGCACCTCGCCGACCAGTTCCGGGTCGAGCGCCGAGGTGATCTCGTCGCACAGCAGCACGCCCGGCTCCATCGCCAGCGCGCGGGCGATCGCCACCCGCTGCTGCTGACCGCCCGAGAGCTGGTCTGGCCAGGCGTCGAACTTCTCGGCCAGGCCGACCCGCTCGAGCAGCCGGCGCGCCACCGCCTCGCCGTCGCGACCCGGGCGCCGGTGCACCAGCGACGGCGCCAGCATCACGTTGCGCCCCACCGACAGGTGCGGGAACAGGTTGAAGCCCTGGAAGATCATGCCGACCCGCTGGCGCAGCGCGCGCATCGCCGCGGCATCGCCGTGACGCAACGGCCGGCCATCGACCGACAGCGCGCCGTCCTCGAAGGTCTCCAGACCGTTGACGCAGCGCAGCAAAGTGCTCTTGCCCGAGCCGCTGCGGCCGATGATGGTCACCACCTCGCCCCGGGCCACCGCCAGGTCGATGCCCTTGAGCACTTCGTTGGGGCCGAAGCGCTTGCGCAGGCCCTGCACGCGCACCACCGGATCAGCCACCGGGCCAGACAGATTTTCAGACGCGTTCACGACGCAGTCTCCTCTCGAGGTGCAGGCTCCAGGCCGACACCGGCCAGCAGAGCAGGAAATACATCAGCGCGACACAGCCATAGACGGCCAGCGGCTGGAAGGTGGCATTGACGATCATCGTGCCGGCGCGGGTCAGCTCGACGAAACCGATCACCGAGGCCAGCGCGGTGCCCTTGATGACCTGCACCAGGAAGCCGACCGTCGGCGCCACCGCGATGCGCAGCGCCTGCGGGCCGACCACATGGCGCATCGTCTCGCCGAAGGACAGCGCCAGACTGCCGGCAGCCTCCCACTGGCCGCGCGGCACCGCCTCGACGCTCCCTCGCCAGATCTCGCACAGGAAGGCCGAAGCGTAGAGCGTCAGCGCCAGACCCGCCGCCGCCCAGGCCGGCACGTCCAGCCCCAGCAGCGCCAGGCCGAAGTAGGCGAGAAAGAGCTGCATCAGCAACGGCGTGCCCTGGAACAGGCGCACATGCAGGGCCACCAGCGGCGCCAGGCGGGGCCGCGCCAGCCGCAGCAGCAGCAGGCCCAGGCCCAGCAGCCCGCCGCCGACGAAGGCTGCCAGCGACAGCAGCACCGTCCAGCGCGCCGCCAGCATCAGGTTGCGCAGGATGTCCCACAAGGTGAAGTCGACCATGGCGGCTCACCTCCCCGTGGCCGCACGGCGGCCGAAGATCCAGCGCGGACCGATCTCGTCGAGCAGCCGGCGCAGCAGCAACGACAGCCCCAGGTAGATCGCCGCGCCGATCAGGAAGGCCTCGAAGGCGCGGAAGTTGCGGCTCTGGATCAGGTTGGCCTGGTAGCTCAGCTCGGCCGCGGCGATCTGGCCGCAGACCGACGAGCCCAGCATCACGATGATGATCTGCCCGACCAGCGCCGGCCAGACCCGGCCCAGCGCCGGCGGCAGCACCACCCGCAGGAAGACCTGCCGCTCGTCGAGCGCCAGGCTGCGCGCGGCCTCTATCTGACCGCGCGGCGTCGCCTCCAGGCCGGCGCGCACGATCTCCGCGGCATAGGCGCCCAGGTTGACCGTCATCGCCATCAGTGCCGCCGCTTCCGGCGAGAGCTTCACGCCAGCCGCCGGCAGCCCGAAGAACACGAAGAAGAGCTGCACGATGAAGGGCGTGTTGCGCACCAGCTCCACATAGGCCACGACCGGCCAGCGCCAGGCCGCCGGCCCCCACACGCGCATCCAGGCGCAGGCTACGCCCACGGCGGTGCCCAGCGTGGCCGAGAGCGCCGTCAGCGCCACCGTCAGCGCCACGCCCCGCGCCAGCAGCGGCCACTGCTCCAGCACCGCACCGAAATCGAGCGAGATCATCGCGCCCGCCGTCACTGCGGCAGGTTGCCGGCCGGCCGGCCCAGCCAGCGCTTGGCCAGCCGGTCCAGCTCGCCCGAGCTGCGCGCCTCGGCGATGATCTCGTTGACGCGGCCGCGCAGCGCGTCCTCGCCTTTGGCCACGCCGATGAAGTTCGGCGAATCCTTCAGCACGAACTTGAACTCGGTGCCGAGCTGCGGGTTGCGCGCCATCAGGTTGCCGGCCACTGAGGCGCCGGTGGCGATCGCCACGACCTGGCCCGAGACGAAGGCCGAGACGGTGGCGTTGTTGTCCTCGAAGCGGCGGATCTCGCTGTCGGCCGGCGCGATGCGGCTGAGCTCGATGTCCTCGATGGCGCCGCGGGTCACGCCCACCGCCTTGCCCGCCAGGTCGGCCGCGCCGCGGATCGTCACGCCCTTGGCGGCGAAGACCGCCTGGAAGAAGGGCGAGTAGGCCGCGGTGAAGTCGATCACCTTCTCGCGCTCCGGGTTCTTGCCCAGCGTCGAGATCACCAGATCGACCTTGCGGGTCTGCAGATAGGGAATGCGGTTGGCGCTGGTCACCGGCACCAGCTCGACCTTCATGCCCATCTTCGCCCCGATCAGCTGGGCCATGTCGATGTCCAGCCCCTGCGGCTTGAGGTCGGTGCCGACGAAGCCGTAGGGCGGAAAATCGGTCGGAACGGCGATGGTGATCTGCTTGCGGCTGCTGATGTCGGCCAGCGCATCGGCCTGTGCGAGGCTGGACAGGCCGATGCCGGCAAGCAGGACAGCGGCGACAAGGCCACGGCGGGAAGCGGTCATGGATCAGATTCCTTGGTTCAGGCTGACAGAAACTGTATGCACTTTCGTATTCAGTGCAATGCGTGTGCCAGCCTTGCCCCGACCTCCCGCGAACCAGATTGCCCGGTTGCGGTGCGCACCGCACAAGAACAGACCTCGCTTCTGGCGCATGTCGCCCTTTTCAGGGCAAGTTCTCCGCAATGAACAGCTCCACCGGCACGGTGAGCTGCGCCGCGCGGGCACGCGCTTCGGGCGGCTGGTCGAGCGCGGCGTGCATCGCCTCGACCACCGTCTGCGCCAGTCGCGCGATCGGCGAGACCAGCACCAGATCGACCACGCCGTCGATCAGCGCGCGGCGGTGCTCGGCGGTCAGGCCATTGCAGACGGTGACCACATGGCGCGCGTGTCCGGGCGGACGCTCGGCGCGCAGCGCGCGGATGATGCCCGGCGTGCCGCCGCCGCCGGCATCGTACAGACCGGCCAGGTCGGGGTGGCGGTGCAGCAGGTCCAGCGTGGCCTCATGCGCGAGCTGCTCGTCCTCCAGATTGACCTGGGTGTCGAGCACCCGCAGCTGCGGTGCGTGTTCGCGCAGGTAGGCGCGGAAGCTCATCTCGCTGGCCTCGTGGCCCAGGTAGCGGTGGCTGCCGACGAACACCGCCACCGGCCCCGGTGCACGCGCCAGGCGGCTGACTGCCCAGGCCGCGCTGCGGCCGCAGCGGCGCGGATCGACGCCGACATAGCCGGCGCGCAGCGGCGAGCCCAGATCGCTCAGCAGCGCGAACACCGGCCGGCCGAGCCGGTGCAGCTCCTCGACGACCGCATCCACATG
>JBJOPV010000024.1:0-22629 GCA_046050625.1 Pseudomonadota bacterium | reverse complement strand
ACGGCCAGTTCGAGGCCGGATCGACCACCACGGGTTCGAGCTTCTTGCCGAGCACGCCGCCCTTGGCGTTGATCTCGTCGATGGTCATCAGCGCCACGTCCTTCAGGACGGTCTCGGAGATGGCCATCGTGCCCGACAGGCTGTGCAGGATGCCGACCTTGATGGTGTCGGCGGCCTGGGCCAGCATCGGCAGCGTGGTCACGGCCACGCCCAGGGCGACGGCGCTGAGCTTGGCGGCAAAGGAGCGACGGGAAGCTTGCATGACAGGGTTGACTCCGGGAAGAGGCTGACGGGTTGCGTTGGCAGCGTTGGCAGCGCTGGAATGGCACCAGTGTCGAAGTCGCGGCCGATTCGTGAAATACGCCGGATGGCGTAGTGTTTCTCCCCCCTGGATGTGCGCGGCAGCGCGCAGCAGCCGATCAACCTTCATGCAGCCCACCCGGCTCTGGTGCAGACTGCATGGCAGCAGTCTCCCCTTCCCCTCTGCCTTTTTCCTTTCCTCTGCAACGTCAAGCCAAGAGCACGGAGCGCACACGTGATGACCACCAAGATCACCAAGGCCATCTTTCCCGTGGCGGGTCTGGGAACCCGCTTCCTGCCGGCCACCAAGGCCCTGCCCAAGGAAATGCTGCCGGTGGTGGACAAGCCGCTGATCCAGTACGCGGTCGAGGAGGCCTATGCCGCCGGCATCCGCGAGATGATCTTCGTCAACGGCCGCAACAAGCGCGCCATTCCCGACCACTTCGACACCGCCTACGAGCTCGAGACCGAGATGGAGGCCGCCGGCAAGACCGAGCTGCTGGAGACGGTGCGCTCGATCAAGCCCGACGACATGCACTGCATCTACCTGCGCCAGCCCAAGGCGCTGGGCCTGGGCCATGCGGTGCTGTGCGCCGAGCCGGTGGTGCGCGAGGAGCCCTTCGCGGTGCTGCTGGCCGATGACCTGATGGTCGGCGAGCCGCCAGTGCTCAAGCAGATGGTCGAGCAGTTCCGCGAGTGGCGCACCTCGATCCTGGCGGTGCAGGAAGTGCCGGCCGAGCACACCAAACGCTACGGCATCGTCTCCGGTCGCCCGGTGGGCGATCGCATGCTCGACCTGACCGGCATCGTCGAGAAGCCGGCGCCCGAGGTCGCGCCCTCGCGCCTGGGCGTGGCCGGGCGCTACATCCTGACGCCGGGCATCTTCAAGGAGATCCGCAACCAGCCGCGCGGCGTCGGCGGCGAGATCCAGCTGACCGACGGCATCGCCGGCCTGCTGCGCCGCGAGAAGGTCTTCGCCTACACCTACCAGGGCCAGCGCTACGACTGCGGCAGCAAGGAAGGCTTCCTGCAGGCCAATGTCGAGCTGGCGCTGGCGCACCCGACGCTGGGCGCCGAGTTCAAGCGCTACCTCGACGCCCGCTACGGCGTGGCCTGAGAGATCGCCCGATGCTGTGGCTGAAGGCCTGGGGCGCGGCGCTGCTGGCCGTCGGCGTGCTCGACGCGCTGTGGCTGGGCTGGCTGGCACGCGGCTTCTATGTGCGCGAGCTGGGCGACCTGATGACGCCGCAGGTGCGCGCGCTGCCGGCGCTGCTGTTCTATGTCGGCTATCCGGCCGGGCTGGTGACGCTGCTGCTGTGGCCGCGGCCCGACGCGATGGGCGAGGCCGTGCTGCGTGCCGCGCTGATCGGCCTGCTGGTCTACGGCACCTACGACCTGACCAACATGGCGACGCTGCGCCACTGGAGCCTGCGCCTGGCGCTGGTCGACATGGCCTGGGGCACGCTGGTCAGCGCCGCCGCGGGTGCCGCCGCCTTCGCCGCGACCCGGCCGCCCGTCGCCTGAGCACGAGCGGCAGACCAAAAAAAAGCCGCTCCCGGCACGGGAGCGGCATCAAGGGTACGGATTGAAGAGACAAAAGAGCAAGAGCAAAGAGCGACGGTCGGCAGGGGGACCGACCGGGAGATCGATCAGGCGCGCGGGCGCGACCTGACGCGAACCAGCACGCCGAGACCCAGGGCCATCAGCGCGAAGGATGAGGGCTCCGGCACCGAAGCGACGGAGAAGTCGAGGGCCGCCAGCGGCGCATTGTTGCCATCGACGCTGTAGTGATTGGTCAGCGTGAACTGCAGATGCTGGGTGCCGACCGGCAGCACGAAGGGCTGCCAGCCCGAGTCGCCCGACCAGCCGGCATCCAGGATGTCCGAGGCACGCCAGACATCGGGGTTGGCCGTGTCGCCGTCATACACCACGGCAATGCTGTCGTCGTAGGCGGGAACGCCTGGGCCGGCATCAGAGTACAGATAGTCCGCCGCCAGCAGACGCAGGAACAGCTTGTCGCCCGCCGTCGAGGGCAGCGCCAGCGTGAACTCCGCCTGGCTGCTGTAGCTCACCGGCGTGGTGGCAGTGGTCGCCGGCATCGTGCCCATCTGCAGCAGGCCGAAATAGCCGCCGCTCACCGGCGTGACGGTGGTGGTGTAGGAAAATGAAGGGTCCTGATCGTCGGTCAGCGTGACGGTGTAGCTGCCCTGCGCCGTGAGCTGCACGCCATCGGCGCTGACCGTCCAGCCCTGTGCGTCGCCCGACTCGAAACCGGCTGGCGCGGCATGCGCCAGCGGCGTGACCAGACTCGCGGTCAGCACCAGCGCGGCGGGCATCGACAGTGACTTGAACATCGACATTCTCCTGAAACTGCATGTCCGATTCTTCGGATGCTGCGCAGTCTAGAAAAAACGCCCCCCTTTCGATGGACGGAATACATCGCGTCCCCCGGACAATTCAAGTTTCGTGCCGGCCTGATTCCTTCATTTCAAGCGGTGAATCCAGCAGATTCTCAAGCGGCTCGGGCTGGTGAAGCAGGAAACCCTGCGCCCGGCCCACCCCCATGGCCTGCAGCCGCCTCAGCACCTCCGGGTGCTCGACGAACTCGGCCACCGTGGCCAGCGCCATGACCCGGGCCACGTCGACGAAGGAGCGCACGGCCGCCTCGTCGAGCGGATCATCGAGCAGATCGCGCACGAACTGTCCGTCGATCTTGAGCCAGTCGACCGTCAGATGCTTCAGGTAACCGAAGGAGGAGGCCCCGGCGCCAAAATCATCCAGCGCCACCTGCACGCCGCGCTCGCGCACCTGGCTGGTGAAGCGGGCCGCCTCGCTCATGCTGCCGATCGCAGCGGTCTCGGTGATCTCCAGGCAAAGCTGGCGGCAGGCCAGCGGCCCGGCCCGCTCGAGCATCTCCAGCACCTCCTGGCAGAAATGCCGGTCGCCGATCGACTGGCCCGACAGGTTCACCGACAGCAGCCAGGCCGGCGAGGCGGCCGGCCGCCGGCCCAGCGCCTGCAGGCTGAGCTGCAGCACCCGCCGGTCGATGCGCGAAGCCATGTGGAAGCGCTCGGCCGCCGGCAGGAAGGCCCCCGGCGCCACCAGCTGACCGTCGGACTCGCGCAGACGCACCAGCACCTCGGCATGCAATGTCTGCGGCGCACCTGCAGGCTCCGGCTGACAGGGCAGGATGCGCTGCGCATGCAGCACGAATCGGTCCTCGTCGAGCGCCTGCTCCAGTCGGGAGGCCCAGCGCATCTCGCCGTGGCGCTGGCGCACCGCCTGGTCGCTGTCGAACCAGACATGCACCCGGTTTCGCCCGGCCTCCTTGGCGGCGTAGCAGGACACGTCGGCGGCCTGCATCAGCGCGGTGATGCTGCGCCAGCGCCGGTCCAGCGGCACCAGGCCGATGCTGGCCCCCACCCGGAAGCGTCGCTCGTCGTGGATGAAGCGGAAGGCATCGAAGCGCTCGCAGATCAGGTGCGCGACCCGCTGCGCCTGAGCCTCGTCGCAATGCTCGAGAACGACCGCGAACTCGTCGCCGCCCAGCCGGGCCAGCGTGTCGCGGCTGCGCACTGTCTGGCGCATCAGGCGCGAGACCTGCTGCAGCAGCAGGTCTCCGGCCGCATGGCCGCAGGCGTCATTGACCAGCTTGAACTGGTCGAGATCGATGAACAGCAGCGCATGGTGGCTGCTCTCGCTCTGGGCCCGCAGCAGCATGCGCTCCAGCCTCGCCTCGAACTCCATCCGGTTGATCAGCCCGGTCAGCGCGTCATGCGATGCACGGTGACTCATCTCGCCGGCCATCCGGCGCTGCTCGGTCACGTCGCGAAAGACCAGCACCGCGCCGTGCACGCGACCCTGGGTGTCGCGGATCGCGGCAGCAGAGATCTCGATGCCGGCCTCGCTGCCGTCACGCGAGATCAGCCGCGGCACGCCCGGCTCGGCCACACCGGCCAGACCGTCGCTCAGGCTGGACACGACCGGATCAGGCAGGGGCCGGCGATCATGCTCGTCGACCGCGTGGAAGACCTGCATCAGCGGCCGCGCTGCGGCCTCGGCCTGCAGCCAGCCGGTCAGCCGCTCGGCCACCGGATTGAGCCAGGTCACCCGACCCTCGACGTCGGTGGTGATGACCGCATCACCGATCGAGTGCAGCGTCACCCGCAACCGCTCGTGCTGCTCGGCGAGCTGGCCGGCGAGCTGGTGCAGCTCGGCACGCTCGCGCACCCGTTCGCTGATGTCCTGCACCGCACCGATCAGCCGCACCACCCGACCCTGCTCGAACTCCACCTGACCCAGCGCGCGCACCCACAGCACGGTGCCGTCGCAGCGGCGCAGCTGCAGCTCCAGGTCCCAGCCCCGGCCCTCGGCGATGCCGCGCTGCACCGCCGTCTCGATGCAGGGCCGATGTTCGGGCAGGAAGAACCCGATCGCCTCCTCGAGCGCCGGCTGGTGGCCCGGCGGCACGCCGTGAATCCGACAGGTCTGTTCGGACCAGTAGAGGCGAGGCTGCAGCGGGTCATGCAGATCGACCGCCCAGCCACCGACGCCCGCCAGCTCGTTGGTGCGATCCAGCAAGGTCTTGCTCAGGCGCAGCGCTTCCTGCTGGCGCTTGATCGGATCGATGTCGATGTGGGTGCCGAACACCCATTCGGGCCGGCCGTCCGGCGTGCGCGAGATCACCTGGCCACGCTCCTGCACCCAGACCCAGCCGCCATCGAGACGGCGCAGCCGCACCTCGTCGACATGCGCGTCGCGGCGACCGGCGACATGGCACATCAGCCGGCGCAGCGTGCGCACTCGCTCGGCCGGATGGGCCCTCTCGAGACGGAAGCGCTGATCGATTCGCGCCGGCCAGGACTGGCCCGGCGCGAGGCCGAGAATGCGCCAGCCGCGCTCGTTCAGGCGCAGCTCGCCCGTCTGAACGTTCCATTCCCAGGTGCCAGCGTCGGTGCTCTCGACCAGATGCTGCAGGCGCTGGCGGGCCTGCAGCAGCTCGGCCTCGAAGCGCTGGCGCTCGCGGGCGGGAAACAGCACCCAGGTGAAACGCAGGCCCGCCGGATCGGACGCCTGCTGCGCGAGCCGGACGTTGAGCAGCACCGGCATCCGAGCACCTGCGGCACCGCGCAGCACCAGCTGCAGCTCCTGCACCCGCTGCTGGCGCAGCAACATCGGCCAGACATGGGTCTGCAGGAAGATCCGGCTGGCCGGCACCAGCATCGGGTCGATGCGCCGGCCCAGCCAGTCCGCCGCCTGGCCGCCGACCCAGGTCAGCAGCTCCGCGTTGAGCGCCTGCAGCACCCCCTGGCCATCGGTGACCAGCACGGCGCAGGGCAGTGCGTCGAGTCCCGTCGTCATCGCCCGCAACCGATGTCGCGCTCGCCGAGAAAGTCGCGCATCGCCGCCACCACCAGCGCCGGGTGACTCAGGTGTGCGCAGTGCCCGGCCACCTCCAGCACCCGCAGCGTGCTGCCGGCGAGCTGCCGGTGCAGGTAGTCGCCGACCTCGGGCGGCACCAGCGCGTCATGCGCGTGCTGCAGGATCAGGCTCGGGCAGCTCACCCGGGCCAGATCGGCGCGGTTGTCGGCGAAGAAGGTCGCCCGGGCGAAGACCCGCGCGGTGTGCGGATCGGTCGAGCAGAAGCTGTCGTTCAGCCGGTCGCTGACGGCCCCGCTCGCGCCGGCCACCACCGGGGCCAGATGATCGACCCAGCCGATGTAGTTCTGGTCCATCAGCGCCAGCAGGTCCTCCAGATCCTCGCGCTCGAAGCCGCCGTGATAGTGCGGCGGATCGTTCAGGAAACAGGGCGAGGGCCCGACCAGCACCAGCCGCTCGAACAGCCGCGGCCGGGCGATCTGCGCCAGCATCCCGATGCTGCAGCCGACCGAATGGCCGACGAAGGTGACACCGCGCTCCAGGCCAAGGGCCTCGCAGACCTCCAGCACGTCACGTA
Source organism: Pseudomonadota bacterium (assembly GCA_046050625.1). Taxonomy (GTDB): domain Bacteria; phylum Pseudomonadota; class Gammaproteobacteria; order Burkholderiales; family Burkholderiaceae_C; genus Sphaerotilus. The sequence goes on along the minus strand of JBJOPV010000024.1, from coordinate 16,373 downwards.
CATAGCCCTCCAGCCGGGCATAGCGGCTCGGCATGAAGGCGGCGCGGTCGGAACGCCCGCTGCCGACATAGTCCATCAGCACCTGCCGGTGACTGTGCTGGAAGCTCGGTGTCACGCCCGACCACATGCTCTGATCGCAGCCGAAGCCATGCCCATACAGCAGCACCGGCCCCTGCCCGCCGATGCAGTGGACGTGGTTGCGCTCGAGGATGGAATGAGACATGGCCGCTCCGGATCGGGTCGAGCCGGCATTGTCCCGTGGCTCGACCGCAGGGCCTATCCCTGTCTGGAAATCATGCCCAAGACGGGGTGATTTGACACGCAACAGTACCGATTTCCCAGCGCGGCAGGCCCCTCCCCGACCTCGGACGGGTGACAGCGCATCAAGCGCCGCGAGGCCGCATCGGCGCGCACGCCAGCGCCAGCGACGCCGCCGCGGTGCGGGTCTCCACGCCGAGCTTCTCGTAGACATGCTCGAGGTGCTTCTTGACGGTGGCCGGGCTGCTGCCCAGGATGTCGCCGATGTCGCGGTTGGTCTTGCCGCGCGCGACCCAGTAGAGCACCTCGGCCTCGCGCGGGGTCAGGCCGAAGGCCAGCGACAGCGCCTCCAGCGCGGCCGCATCGTCGGCCTCGCGCAGCACCAGCAGCCACTGGCCGTCGCCGGAGGCCTCGTGCAGCGTGAAGCGCAGCCGTCGGCCGCTCGAGGCCGCATCGACCACCAGCGAGGGCGAACCCGGCACGGGCCCCTCCTCCAGCCCGGCCAGCCGCGCCGTCTCGCGCTGCAGCCAGGCCAGCACCGCCACCGGCGCACGCCGACCGTCGGAGGCGAAATGCAGCTCGAGCATCTGCCGCGCCAGCGCGGTCTGCCAGACGATGCGCCCGTCATGCATGCGCACCATCAGCGTGGCATGACCGAAGGCATCGAGCGCATTGCGCGCCTGCTGGCGCTCGCGGGCCGCCAGCGAATGCGCGGTGATGCGCGCGATGACCTCGCGGGCACGGATCGGCTTGGTCACATAGTCGCTGCCACCGGCGGCGAAGGCGGCCACCACATGCTCGGTCTCGGTCAGGCCGGTCATGAAGATGATCGGAATCGCGGCGGTGCGCGCCTCGGCCTTGAGCCGACGCGCGACCTCGAAACCGTCCATGCCCGGCATCATCGCGTCGAGCAGGATCACGTCGGGCTGGGCGCGCAGCGCCCGCTCGAGTGCGCTGGGGCCGTCGGTGGCCACCAGCACGGTGTAGCCCGACTCGTCGAGCGTGTCGTGCAGCACCGCGAGGTTGTCGGGCACGTCATCGACGATCAGCACCACGTCGGCGCGGCGGTCAGCGGAAGCGTTCATCGGTGTCGTCATGGCCATCGCGTTTGTCATCGTCATCCAGCGTCCTGCGCAGCAGGCCGTCCATCGCGTCGAGCTGGAACTGGCGCGCCAGCGCGCGCAGCCGCCCGACCAGCACGGCGCTTTCGGGCTGAGCGGCCTCGATGCGGTCGAGCGCGCGCATCACCCCGCGCACATGCCCGATGCCGATCGCGTCCCGCAGCGCGCGCAGCCGCTCCGGGTCGATGCGCAGCAGCTCCTGCGCCACCTGTGGCGGCGCGGGCTCTGCCAGCGCTGGCAGAGCCGCGGGCGCCTCGGCCTCGATCCACTGCAGCGCCAGGCGCCGGCCCAGCCAGTCGAGCAGCTCGCTCATGCGCACCGGCTTGACCAGGAAGTCGCCCGGCTCGATGCCCACATCGTTGTCCAGGCCCTTGTCGAAGGCGTTGGCCGAGACGATCGCCGCCGGCGTGCCGGCCGGCAGCAGGCCCTGGGCGCGGATGCGCCGCAGCGTCTCCCAGCCGTCGATGCCGGGCATGGCCAGGTCCATGAAGATCGCGTCGGGCAGCGCGCCGCCCTGCCCGCCCTCGTCACGCGCGGCCGCCTGCAGCGCGCGCAGGCATTCCTCGCCGCTGGCGGCCTGGCGGATCGTGAAGCCCAGCGGCTGCAGCAGGCTGACGATCAGGCCACGGTCGACCTCCTCGTTGTCGACCACCCAGATGCAGCGAGGTGCCCCGACCACCCCGATGCGCCGACGCACCGGTGCCGGCCGCCCGGCCGCGCCGTCGTGCACCTCGGGCAGGAACAGGCACAGCCGGAAGGTCGTGCCACGGCCGGGCTGGCTGTCCACCGTCAGCTCGCCGCCCATCAGCTCGGCCAGCATCCGGCTGATCGTCAGCCCCAGGCCACTGCCGCCGATGAGGCTGCCCCCGGCCGCCGCCGAGCCGCGCTCGAAGGGCTCGAAGATGCGCGCCAGCTCCTCGGGCGTCATGCCGGGGCCGGTGTCGGCGATCTCGAAGCGGGCGATCTCGCGGGCATAGCTCAGGCGCAGCACCACCTCGCCCTCGCGGGTGAACTTGATCGCGTTGCCGACGATGTTGATCAGGATCTGGCGCAGGCGCTTGTCGTCGGCGCGCACGCAGGCCGGCGCGCTGGCGATCTCGCTGCGGAAGACCAGGCCCTTGGCGGCGGCCTGCAGAGCCAGCAGCCGGGTGATCTCGCCCAGCGTCTCGGCGAAGCGCATCGGGCGCACGTCCAGGCGCAGCCGGCCGCTCTCGATGCGCGCCAGGTCCAGCGTGCCCTCGATCAGCGAGAGCAGGTGGTCGCCGCCGCGGCGGATGACGCTCACCGCCTGGCGGCGCTGCGGCGGCATCGTCTCGTCCTCCTCCAGCAGCTGCGCGTAGCCGAGGATGGAGTTCAGCGGCGTGCGCAGCTCATGGCTGATCGTGGTGATGTAGCGGCTCTTGGCGAGATTGGCCGACTCGGCCACCTGCTTGGCCTGCTGCAGCGCCAGATCGGTCTGGCGGTGCGACTCGATCTCGCGGCGCAGCGCCAGCGTCTGCGCGTGCAGCGCCTGGGTCTGGCGGTTGGCCTCCTCCTGCGCCACCTGGCGGCTCTTGTGCGCCAGCACCAGCCACCAGGCGATCACGCCCGACACCAGCGCCAGCGTCGGCAGCACCAGCTCGCGGCGCATGCCGGCCAAGAGCAGCAGCAGCGGCAGCAGCACCGCCATCATCAGCAGGTAGTGGCCGAGACCCCGTTCCAGATAGGGCCAGACCGGGCGCGGCAGCAGCCAGCACAGCGCCGCGGCCCACTGCGCCGACAGGTGCGCCTGCGGCAGCTTGCACAGGTCATGGCAGCGCACGTCGAGCGTGCAGCACAGCGAGCAGATCGCGCCGCGGTAGGCGGGACAGTGCGTCATGTCCTCGCCCTCGTACTCGCGCTCGCAGACGGTGCAGCGCTGCGGCGCGGCGTAGCGGCGGTAGGTGTCGCCGTCGTCCACCCGGGGCGCCAGGTAGAAGCGCCCGCGCGTGGCCCAGGCCAGCAGCGGCGAGACGATGAGGGCCGTCACCAGCGCGATCGGTGCCGACCAGGCCTGCGCCATCGCGCCGAAGACGCCCAGATAGGCCGCCACCGACACCAGCGAGGCCGCCCCCATCGCGCCCACGCCCACCGGATTGATGTCGTAGAGATGGGCGCGGCGGAACTCGATGCCCTTCGGGCTCAGGCCCAGCGGCTTGTTGATGACCAGGTCGGCCACCACCGCCATCATCCAGCTGATGGCGATGTTGGAGTACAGGCTCAGCACCCCACCCAGCGCCTGGAAGACCTCCATCTCCATCAGCATCAGCGCGATGCCGGTGTTGAACACCACCCAGACCACCCGCCCCGGGTGGCTGTGGGTGATGCGCGAGAAGAAGTTCGACCAGGCCAGCGAGCCGGCGTAGGCGTTGGTGACGTTGATCTTCAGCTGCGAGATCACCACGAAGAGCGCCGTGGCCGCGATCGCCCAGCCGTAGTGCGGGAAGACGTACTCGTAGGCGGCCAGATACATCTGGTTCGGGTCGACCGCGCGCTCGATCGGCACCATGTGGCCGATCGCCAGCGAGGCCAGCAGCGCGCCGCCGAGCATCTTCAGCACCCCGAACACCACCCAGCCGGGCCCGCCGGTGACCACGCCGGCCCACCAGCGCAGCCGGTTGGCGCGGGTGCGCTCGGGCATGAAGCGCAGGTAGTCGGCCTGCTCGCCCATCTGCGTGAACAGCGCGATGCCCACCGTCATCGCCGCGCCGAAGGCGCGGGGATCGAAGCCGGTCAGGTCGGCCTCGCCGCCGTAGGCCACGAGTGCGTCGATCACGCCGGGGTTCTCGTGCAGCACGAAGGCATAGGGCAGCACCAGCATCAGCGCCCACAGCGGCTGCGTCCAGACCTGCAGCCGGCTGATCATCGTCACCCCGTGCGTGACCAGCGGCAGCACCACCACCGCGCACAGCAGATAGCCCCAGGCCGGCGGGATGTCGAAAGCCAGCTCCAGCGCATAGGCCATCACCGCCGCCTCGAGCGCGAAGAAGATGAAGGTGAAGCTGGCGTAGATCAGCGAGGTCAGCGTCGAGCCGATGTAGCCGAAGCCCGCGCCGCGGGTCAGCAGGTCCATGTCGACGCCGTGGCGTGCGGCGTAGACGCTGATCGGCAGACCGGCCAGGAAGATGATCAGCCCGGTGGCCAGGATGGCCAGCGCGGCGTTGGCGAAGCCGTGCTGCACCAGCAGCGTCGCGCCCACCGCCTCCAGCACCAGGAAGGAGGCCGCGCCGCCCAGCGCGGTGACGGCCACCCGGCCGATGCTCCAGCGCCGGCTGCTGCGCGGCGCGAAGCGCAGCGCATAGTCCTCGAGCGTCTCGCGGGCCACCCAGCCGTTGTAGTCGCGGCGGATCTTGATGACGCGCTGCACCGGTTCGCCCGCTTCGGGGATGCCGGAGGCTGGCCCGATTTCTGCCTGCAGGTCTGTCGTCGAAGTGGCTCCGTCCGCGCTCATGCGGGCGGAGGCACACAAGAAACGCACCAGCCCGGCCGGTACCGGCTGCCGGCCGGCCAATCTCCTGTCCGCCCCTGCACCATGGAACTCACGCCCCGCGAGAAGGACAAGCTCCTGATCTTCACCGCCGCGCTGCTGGCCGAGCGCCGCAAGGCCCGTGGCCTGAAGCTCAACTACCCCGAGGCGATCGCGCTGATCACCGCCGCGATCATGGAGGGCGCGCGCGACGGCAAGTCGGTGGCCGAGCTGATGAGCGAGGGCAAGACGGTGCTCTCGCGCGCCGACGTGATGGAGGGCATCGCCGAGATGATCCCCGAGATCCAGGTCGAGGCCACCTTCCCCGACGGCACCAAGCTGGTGACCGTGCACCAACCGATCGCATGACTCCGAACAAGACGCACCATGAAGAGGCAATGCCCATGAAGTTCCTGATCCGTTTCGCCCTTTCCGGCGCTGCCGTGGCGCTGCCCTCGCTGGCGATGGCCCATGTCGGTGCAGACGCGGGCCATCATCACGGCTTCTCGGCCGGCTTTGTCCACCCGCTGACCGGCACCGATCACCTGGTCGCGATGGTCGCGGTCGGCCTGTGGAGCGCCCTGACCGCACGGCACACCGATGCACGCACGCTGGCCGCCGCCCCGCTGAGCTTCGCCGGCCTGCTGCTGGCCGGTGCGCTGCTGGCCGCCGCGGGCCTCGACTTTCCGGCGATCGAGCCGATGATCGCCGCCTCGCTGCTGGTGCTGGGCCTGCTGGTGGCGCGGCGCCAGGCGATGGCGCCGGCGCTGGGCGCGGCGCTGGTCGGCGGCTTCGCGCTCTTCCACGGTGCAGCCCACGGCGGCGAACTGGCGGGCGGTGCCGCCCTGGCGGGCATGGTCGTGGCCACCGCGCTGCTGCATGCCGCCGGCCTGGGCCTGGGTCGGGTGCTGCGCACGCGCAGCGTCTGGCTGCCGCGCTTGGCCGGTCTGGCCTCGGCCGCGTTCGGCCTGTCGCTGCTGCTGAGCTGAACCCGAGGAGGTCGTGATGATTCCCGGAGAACTCCTCATCGACGAGGGCGAGCACCTGCTCAACCCCGGCCGGCGCACGCTGACGCTGGTGGTCGAGAACGCCAGCGACCGCCCGATCCAGGTCGGCTCGCACTACCACTTCGCCGAGACCAACGCCGGCCTGCGCTTCGACCGCGCGGCCGCGCACGGCATGCGCCTGAACATCGCCAGCGGGCTGGCGGTGCGTTTCGAGCCGGGCCAGCAGCGCACCGTCGAGCTGTGCGATTTCGCCGGTGACCGGCAGGTCTGGGGCTTCCGCGGCCTGGTGCAGGGAGCGCTCTGACATGACGACATCGAAAGCCACCTTCCCCCGCCGCGCCTATGCCGAGATGTTCGGCCCGACGGTGGGCGACCGCCTGCGCCTGGCCGACACCGACCTGATCATCGAGGTCGAGCAGGACCTGACCCTGCGCGCCGGCGGCTACGGCGAGGAGGTCAAGTTCGGCGGCGGCAAGACCATCCGCGACGGCATGGGCCAGAGCCAGCGCCCCAACGGCCCCGGCCCCGGCGACGCGGTGGACTGCGTCATCACCAACGCGCTGATCCTCGACCACTGGGGCATCGTCAAGGCCGACATCGGCCTGCGGGGCTCGCGCATCGCCGCCATCGGCAAGGCCGGCAACCCGGACGTGCAGCCGGGCATCGACATCGTCATCGGCCCCGGCACCGAGGTCATCGCCGGCGAGGGCATGATCGTCACCGCCGGGGGCATCGACACGCACATCCACTGGATCTGCCCGCAGCAGATCGAGGAGGCGCTGACCAGCGGGGTGACCACGATGATTGGCGGCGGCACCGGCCCGGCCACCGGCACCTTCGCCACCACCTGCACGCCCGGCCCCGAGAACCTCGCGCGCATGCTGCAGGCGGCCGACGCCTTCGCGATGAACATCGGCTTTCTCGGCAAGGGCAACGCCAGCCGCCCCGAGGCGCTGCGCCAGCAGGTCGAGGCCGGCGCCATCGGCCTCAAATTGCACGAGGACTGGGGCACGACGCCCGCGGCGATCGACAACTGCCTGAGCGTGGCGGAAGAAACCGACATCCAGGTCGCGATCCACACCGACACGCTCAACGAATCGGGCTTCGTCGAGGACACGGTGGCCGCCTTCCAGGGCCGCACCATCCACAGCTTCCACACCGAAGGCGCCGGCGGCGGCCACGCGCCCGACATCATGAAGGTGGTCGGCGAGGCCAACGTGCTGCCGTCGTCGACCAACCCGACGCGGCCGTACACCGTCAACACGCTGGACGAGCACCTCGACATGCTGATGGTGTGCCACCACCTGGACGCGTCGCTCGCCGAGGACCTGGCCTTCGCCGAGTCGCGCATCCGCCGCGAGACCATCGCCGCCGAGGACATCCTGCATGACCTGGGCGCGATCAGCATGTTCTCGTCGGACTCGCAGGCGATGGGCCGCGTCGGCGAGGTCATCCTGCGCTGCTGGCAGACCGCGCACAAGATGAAGACACAGCGCGGCAAGCTGCCCGGCGACACCGCGCGCCACGACAACGCCCGTGTCAAGCGCTATCTGGCCAAGCTGACGATCAACCCCGCGATCACCCACGGCATCAGCCACGAGGTCGGCTCGGTCGAGGTGGGCAAATGGGCGGACCTGGTGTTCTGGCGGCCGGCGTTCTTCGGGGTGAAGCCGAGCCTCGTGCTCAAGGGCGGCTTCATCGCGATGGCGGCCATGGGTGACCCGAACGCCTCGATCCCGACGCCGCAGCCGGTGCATTACCGGCCGATGTTCGGCAGCTTCGGCGGTGCGCTCTCGCGCACCTCGCTCACCTTCCTGTCGCAGGCGGCGCAGGCCGGCGGCGTGCCCGAGCGGCTGGGCCTGCGCAAGCAGACCGCCACGGTCAAGGGCTGCCGCACCGTCCAGAAGGCCGACATGGTCCACAACGGCTACACGCCGGTGATGGAGATCGACGCGCAGACCTACTCGGTGCGCGCCGACGGCCTGCTGCTGACCTGCGAGCCGGCCACCAGCCTGCCGATGGCGCAGCGCTACTTCCTGTTCTGAGCGCGGGATCCCTGCCGCTGAAAGCCTCCATCGTCGGCAAAGATCCCCACTATTTCAGCGTCAGACTGGCGTCAGCTTCGCTATCGTGCGAAGCATGGCTGCCTGTCCTCGCCCCCGCACCCCGTCGCCCGCCGTGGTTCACCTCGGCGAGTTCGTCGACACGCTGGCGACGCTGCGGCGAGGCCATGTCATCGTCGTGATGGACCCCGACAAGCACACCTGCATCCTCGACGGCATGGGCCTGCAATGGTCCTTCCGCTCGCTCGATGTCTATGGGGTGGTCGAGGAATTCGACAACCCCGACGGCTTCGACGGTCTGCACTACTACCGCCTGACGCCCGAGGGTGCGCAGTTCGCCGACCGGGCCCTGGCCGCCTGGCGCGCGCGGCCCTGGCTCGAGCGACTCATGCTGCGACTGCGCGGCTGACAAGCCGGCGCCACGGCAGCGGCCCGGTCGCCTGGCGCAGGCATGCGACTTGCGTCGCGACTTGCCTCACAATGCGCCGATCATGCTGACCGTCAACAAACTCCTGCCGCAAGGCCGCGGCCTGGCCCGCGTGCTGCTGAACCGCGCAACGAGCGTCGAACTCGACTGGGACGTGCGCCAGAAGAGTCGCTTCGACGCCACCGACAGCGGCGGTCGGGTGATCGGTGTCTTCCTGCCGCGCGGCACGCTGGTGCGCGGCGGCGACGTGCTGGTGGCCGAGGACGGCTCGATGATCAAGGTCGTCGCGGCGGCCCAGTCGGTGCTGGAGGTGCGAACCTGCAGCGCACACGGCACGCCCTTCGACCTGCTGCGCGCGGCCTACCACCTCGGCAACCGCCATGTGCAGCTCGAGCTGCAGCCCGATCACCTCAAGCTCGAGCCCGATCACGTGCTGGCCGACATGCTGCGCCAGATGCACCTGATCGTCACCGAGAAGCAGGCGGCCTTCGAGCCCGAGGGCGGCGCCTATGCGGCCGGCGGCCACGGCCACGCGCATGAACATGCTCATGCGCACGGCCATTCGCACGCCCCGGCAACAGCGCCATCGCCGAGCGCCCCGGCCCGCGGCCGCCCGATCGGCATCGCGGTGCGTTCCGAGGCCGCACCCCATGTGCACGGCCCCGGCTGCGGCCACGATCACTGAGCGCCGATGCCGAAGGTGATCTCCCGGCCGGCGCCGCTGACGGCGACCGCGCTGCTGCAGCTGATGTGGCTGGCCTCGCCGGCGCTGCCGGTGGGCGGCTTCAGCTACTCCGAAGGGCTGGAAGCGGCGGTCGACACCGGCCGCATCCATGACGAAGCCACGGCCGGCGCCTGGATCGTCGACCAGCTCCACCTGACGCTGGCGCGTGCCGACCTGGCGGTGGTGGCCGGCGCGCACCGCGCCTGGTCGCGCGGCGACAGCGCTCGCATCGCCGAGCTCAACGCCTGGGTGCGCCAGACCCGCGAGACGATGGAGCTGCGGCTGCAGACCGAGCAGATGGGCCGCTCGCTGGTCGAGTGGCTGCGCACGGTGGACGCCGCTGCCGTGGCCGACGGCAGCCCGGTGGATGGGCGCATCGCGCAGCTGGCGGCGCTGCGGCCCGCGCCGACCTGGCCGGTGGCCTTCGCGCTGGCGGTGCACCGCACCGGCGCACCGCTGCGCGAGGCGCTGCTCTCGCACGCCTTCGGCTGGGCCGAGAACATGGTCCAGGCGGCGATCAAGGCGGTACCGCTCGGCCAGAGTGCCGGCCAGCGCATGCTCGCCACGCTGATCGCGACGATGCCGCAGGCGGTCGATCAGGCCATCGCGCTGCCGGATGCCGAGCGCCAGGCCCATGCGCCGATGCTGGCCATCCTGTCGGCACGGCACGAGACGCAGTATTCGCGGCTGTTCCGCTCATGAGCCCCACGACCGACACCGGTGCGCCGCCCGCGACCGGCGTGCGCGCGCTGCTGGCGCGCCCCGCCTACGCCTGCTACTGGCTGACCCGGGTGCTCACCCAGATGGCCTCGCAGATGATGATGGTCGCGCTGGGCTGGCAGATGTACGACCTGACCGGCAGCGCCTGGGATCTGGGCCTGGTGGGGCTGGTGCAGTTCCTGCCCGCGCTGCTGCTGACGCTGCCGGCCGGCCACATCGCCGACCGCCATCACCGCGGTCGCGTGATGATGGGCGCCACCGCGCTGCAGGCACTGGCCGCGCTGCTGCTGGCGCTTGGCACGCACGGTGGCTGGATGGACCGCACGCTGATCCTGGCGGTCTCCGCGCTGCTGGGCGTCGGCAAGGCCTTCCAGATGCCGGCCTCGCAGGCGCTGCCGGCGCTGCTGGTGCCCGCGCCGCTGCTGGCTCAGGCGGTGGCCTTCGGCTCGAGCGGCATGCAGGTGGCGATCATCGGCGGCCCCGCCCTGGGCGGCCTGCTCTATGTGCAGGGCGCCGCCACCGTGCACGCCTGCGGCGCGGCGCTGCTGCTCGTCGGCTGCGCGCTGGCCGCGGCGGTGCGCTACGACCGCCCGCCCGCACCGAAGGAGCCGGCCAGCTGGCGCAGCGTGCTGGCCGGCATCGGTTTCCTGCGCGGCCAGCCGGTGATGCTGGGCGCGATCTCGCTGGACCTGTTCGCGGTGCTGCTGGGCGGCGCGACGGCGCTGCTGCCGATGTTCGCCAAGGACATCCTGCATGTCGGCCCGTGGGGCCTGGGCCTGCTGCGCGCAGCGCCCGCCGTGGGTGCGCTGCTGCTGTCGGTCTGGCTGGCGCAGCATCCGCTCGAGCGCCGGGTCGGGCGCACGCTGATCGGCGCGGTGGCGGTGTTCGGCGTGGCGATGCTGGTGTTCGCGCTGTCGTCCTCGTTCTGGCTGTCGCTGATCGCGCTGGCGGTCTCGGGCGCAGCGGACATGGTCAGCGTGGTGATCCGCCAGACGCTGGTGCAGCTGGAGACGCCCGACACGATGCGCGGCCGGGTCAGCGCGGTCAACTCGGTCTTCATCGGCGCGAGCAACCAGCTCGGCGAATTCGAGTCGGGCGCCACCGCCGCGCTGCTCGGGCCGGTGGGCTCGGTGCTGCTGGGCGGCGTCGGCGTGCTGCTGGTGGCGGGGCTGTGGACCCGGCTCTTTCCAGCGCTGTGGCAACGCGACCGGCTGCAGGGCGGTCCGCCAGGCTGATCCCGGGCACCCGCCGAGCCAGACCGGTCTTCATCATCGTGGTCGCCTGGGGCGAATGGCCCGCCTCAGACCTGCAACGTCAGTGCCGGCAGGCCCTGGATCTCGAAGCGGCCGGTGCCGCGCGGGGTGGCCAGGCCGTAGTGGCGGCCATCGGCCTCGGGCCAGGCCTCGTGACCGTCGAAGCCCAGACGGGCTGACCGCTCGAAGGTCAGCCCGTGCGCGGACACCGTCAGCCCGGTCGGCCGGTCCAGGGCCAGCAGCACCAGCAGGGGCGGACCGGCCAGGTCGCGCAACCCCAGCAGCAGCGTGGCGCCCTCGCGCTCGACCGACTCGAGGCGCCAGTTGCGATCGCTGGGCCGCACCACCGCGAAACCCCAGAAACGGATCTCGCTGAACTCCCGGCCCAAGGCCGCATGCAAGCGATTCATCAGGTCATCGGCGGCGCGATCGGTCATGCAGTCACGGTCAGGGTCAACGGGCTCAATCCTGCGCGACCTTGTCCGGTCGCGCACATCTTCACGATCATTTTCATTTCAGCCACGCCATTCACGACCGGCTGAAACGAAACAGCTTGCAAAAGCAGCTGCGCATGGCTGACCCCAGATTCAACCGTTGACCGTGGTGCGCAGGAAATCGATGCCGCGCCGCAGCCAGGTCGAGCCCCGTCCTGAATAGCCCTTGACCACCGCCTGCCCGACGGTGAACTCGCGGTCAAGCAGCGGCGTGCGCCCGTCCAGGCGCAGGGCCAGCCCGCCGAAGAAGAAGCGCTCCGGCAGCGACGGACTCATCGATGGCCGGTGGCGCAGCAACATCGCCGCCTCGCAGGCCGCCAGATCGTCCTCGGCGACCGGGCTGTAGCTGAAGGACAGCGACTCACCGGGCGCCAGGCGGCCACGCCAGCGCGCCAGATCGCGCGAGCCGGTCACGCACTGGTTGACATTGCTCGATGCCCCCACGTGCAGCAACTCCAGCATGGTCGTCGACTTGTCGAGGTCATCGAAGCGGGCGCGGTAGACGCAGAACAGTCCCGGACGGCGCGGCATCAGACCACTGTTGAACTCGCTCCAGTAGCCGGAGAACCGGAGGATCACTTGCGGTGCAGGCATCGATCGGCCACCCCCACGAGGCAGGTTTTCTCTTGTCGGATTGTCATTTCAGGGCCCCCGGCGCATTCTGGAAGCGATACTCGGCAGTCCGGATCGGCCGCGGCGCGGGCCCCCTCAGGCACGGGATGACAGGAAACCGGGGTCTGTTGCGGCGCAGCATCCTTTTCCCCCCGAAGCCGGACGGCTTGGCACAATCGGGGCCGTCCAGCTCGGGAGCCCAGCCTCATGCGTCGTGTCGTGTTCAATCAGAAGGGCGGCGTCGGCAAGTCGACGATCGCCTGCAACCTGGCCGCGATCAGCGCCAGCCGCGGGCTGCGCACGCTGCTGCTCGATCTCGACGCCCAGGGCAACAGCACCCGCTACCTGCTCGGCGCTGGGGCGGACGCGCCAAGACCCGACCTGGCGGCCTTCTTCGATCAGACGCTGCGCTTCACGGTGAATCCGAAAGGCGCCGAGGGCTTCGTCGTGCCCACGCCCTTCGAGCGGCTGCACCTGATGCCCTCCAGCCCGGCGCTGGAGGAGCTGCAGGGCAAGCTGGAGTCACGCTACAAGATCTACAAGCTGCGCGATGCGCTCGACGAGCTGGCTGGGCAGTACGACCGCATCTACATCGACACGCCGCCGGCGCTGAACTTCTACACCCGCTCGGCGCTGATCGCCTCGGAGCGCTGCCTGATCCCGTTCGACTGCGACGACTTCTCGCGTCGTGCGCTCTACGCGCTGCTGGAGAACGTGCGCGAGCTGCAGGCCGACCACAACCGCGGCCTGACGGTCGAGGGCATCGTCGTCAACCAGTTCCAGCCGCGCGCGACGCTGCCGCGCAAGATCGTCGGCGAGCTGGTGGCGGAGGGCCTGCCAGTGCTCGAGCCCTATCTGTCATCGACGGTGCGGGTGAAGGAATCGCACGAGCAGTCGCTGCCGATGATCCACCTCGACCCCAAGCACCGGCTGACGCAGGAGTTCGTCGCGCTGCATGCCAGGCTGGAAGGCGGGCAGCACTGACCTGCTGCGGTGCCTCGCTGGCAAGCAGGGCGAAAGACAGGCTGCGCTCAGTAGCTGGAGCGGCTGCCACCGAAGCCACGGCCACCGCCGAACCCCGCCGGACGCTCCTCGCGAGGGCGCGCGATGTTGACGGTGAGCGCACGACCATCGACCGACTTGCCGTTCAGCGCGCTGATGGCCGCCTGCGCAGCCGATTCGGAATCCATCTCGACAAAGCCGAAGCCCTTCGAGCGACCGCTGTCGCGGTCGGTCATGACGGTGGCCGTGCGGACATCGCCGTGACGGGAGAACTGTTCGTGCAGATCGGCATCGCTGATGGAGTAGGACAGATTGCCGACGTAGAGCTTGCTGGTCATGGGGTTACCTGGTTCGAGGAAGAGAGGAGGCGCAGGAAGGTGCGCTGGAGGTGGCGAGCGGGGAAAGACCCCAGCTCGTGCCGGTACGGGACAGGATGCGCTGCAGGGCATGGCGCATGGGCGGGACGGCGCGGGCGTCGTGCAGACGACTGGACAGGAGCGGGCTGGCAGGTGCGGTGCACGCTGCCGATCGGCATGAGAGGGAGATACGAAGCTTTCGCGAGCCGCTGCGGGAGGTCTGGGGCAGCAGCGATCAGAAGGTCGAAGGCAGGAGATGCACTTCGTGCGGGCGTTGAACTCGCTGTCCGGCGGCTGGGGCTCAGGGTTGCTGGCTGTGCGCCCCAGGGGCAGCCAGAACGTGGAGATCACCGCGGCGATCAGCTTTCTGGCGGAAGGAAAGATCAACTGAGATCTCTGAGCGATCAGGAGTCGCTCCTGATCGTCGGTCTTTCATCGTAGCACGCTTCTTGCTAAAAAGTGCATCGACCTGGCAACGGTCAGAGCCGCATGCCCGAGCTTGAGCCCGCATGCGGCTCGGATTCGACCGTGGGCCGCCCCCGCTCAGTGCGCCTCGTCCCAGTTGCGCCCGACGCCCACTTCGGCCAGCAGCGGCACCTTCAGCGCGGCCACGCCGGCCATGCGCGCGGGCACCTCGGCGCGCACCCAGTCCAGCTCGGCCTCGGGCACCTCCAGCACCAGCTCGTCGTGCACCTGCATGACGATGCGGGTGGCGCGGCCCTGGGTGTCGATCGCGTCCTGCACGGCCAGCATCGCGCGCTTGATCAGGTCGGAGGCGGTGCCCTGCATCGGCGCGTTGATCGCCTGGCGCTCGGCGGCTGCCCGGCGCGGGCCGCTGCCGCCGCGGATGTCCACCAGGTGGATGCGCCGGCCGAACAGCGTCTCGACGTAGCCGCGCTCGGCGGCCTGCGCGCGCGTCTCGTCCATGAAGCGGCGCACGCCGGGGTAGCGGGCGAAGTAGCGCTCGATGTAGTCGCGCGCGGCCTTCGGCTCGATCCCCAGGCTCTGCGCCAGGCCGAAGGCGCCCATGCCGTAGATCAGGCCGAAGTTGATGGTCTTGGCATAGCGGCGCTGCTCGGAGGTGACCTCGGCCAGCGGCACGCCGAAGACCTCGGCGGCGGTGGCGCGGTGCACGTCCAGGCCCTCGGCGAAGGCCTGCAGCAGCGCCGGGTCGTCCGACAGGTGCGCCATGATGCGCAGCTCGATCTGCGAGTAGTCGGCGCTGACCAGCACATGGCCCGGCGGTGCGACGAAGGCCTCGCGCACCCGCCGGCCCTCGGGCGTGCGCACCGGGATGTTCTGCAGATTGGGCTCGCTGCTGGCCAGCCGGCCGGTCACCGCCACCGCCTGCGCGTAGTTGGTGTGCACCCGGCCGGTGGCGGGGTTGACCATCTGCGGCAGCTTGTCGGTGTAGGTGCTGCGCAGCTTGGCCAGGCTGCGGTGCTCCAGCAGCACCGCCGGCAGGGGATAGTCGGCGGCCAGCTCCTGCAGCACCTCCTCGTCGGTGCTGGGCGCGCCGCTGGCGGTCTTCTTCTTCACCGGCAGGCCGAGCTTGCCGAACAGGATCTCGCCGAGCTGCTTGGGGCTGCCGAGGTTGAAGGGCTGGCCGGCGATCTCGTGCGCCTTGGCCTCCAGCGCGACCAGCCGCGCGGCCAGCTCGCCGCTCTGCGCCTGCAGCGCCGCGGTGTCGATGCACACGCCGTGGCGCTCGATGCGCACCAACAGCGCCGACACCGGCATCTCCAGCGTCTCGTAGATCGCGCGCAGGCCCTCGGCGCCGGGCTCGACGAGCTGCGGCCACAGCGTGCGGTGCACCTCCAGCGTCATCTCGCTGTCCTCGCCCGAATAGCGCGTGGCCCGATCGACCGCCACCTGCGAGAACGGGATCTGCTTGACGCCCTTGCCGCACAGGTCCTCGTAGCTCAGGCCGCTGCGGCCGAGGTGGCGCTGCGCCAGGCTTTCGAGCGAATGCGGCCGGTGCGCCTCCAGCACATAGCTCTGCAGCAGGGTGTCGTGCTGCCAGCCACGCACCGCGATGCCGTGGTTGGCGAAGACATGGGTGTCGTACTTGACGTTCTGGCCGACCTTGGCCGCGCCGGCGTCCTCCAGCCACGGCCGCAGCAGGGCCAGCACCTCGTCGAGCGGCAGCTGCGCGGGCGCGTCCGGGCCGTCATGCGCCAGCGGGATGTAGGCCGCCTCGCGCGGCCGCACCGACAGGCTGATGCCCACCACGCGCGCGCGCATCGGGTCGAGCGAATCGGTCTCGGTGTCGAGCGCGACCAGCTCGGCCGCGCGCACTTTCTCCAGCCACGCCGCGAGCGCCTCGCGGGTCAGCACCGTCTCGTAGGGGGATGCAGCGTCCGCGGCCGCCTCGGCGACGGGGCCCTCGGTGGACGCCTCGTCGAAGGCGAACAGGTCGCCCGTCTCGCCCGCACGCGGGCCGGCCGGGGCGGCGGCCGCTGCCTGCGCGGCGGCCCGCGCGGCGGTCTGTGCGGCGGCCTCGGCGGCGATCTCGCGCTCGACCTCGGTACGCCAGGTGCGAAAGCCGTGTCGCACCAGGAAGTCCAGCAGGCCGGCGCGGTCCACCGGCCGCAGCGCCAGCGCGTCAAGCTGCGGCCAGCCCGCCACCTGCGCCGACAGGTCGCAGTCGGTGCGCACGGTGATCAGCTCGCGCCCGGTGGGCAGCCAGCCCAGCGCCTGGCGCAGGTTCTCGCCAGCCACGCCCTTGATCGTGGCGGCCGCGGCCATCACGCCCTCCAGCGAGCCGTGCTCCTGCAGCCACTTCACGGCCGTCTTCGGCCCGACCTTGGCCACGCCGGGCACGTTGTCGACCGCATCGCCGATCAGGGTCA
>JBJOPV010000023.1:0-22849 GCA_046050625.1 Pseudomonadota bacterium | reverse complement strand
GGCCTGAAGAAGGCCAAGATCGACCTGGACCGCAAGGTTCTGGCCGACCTCGCCGTCAACGATCCTGCCGCCTTCGGCAGCATCGTCGAGAAGGTGAAGGCCCAGCTCGCTTGAGTCTGACGGCACCGGAAGCGGTTCGCGCCGTTTCCGTGTCCCTCGAAAAAGGCCGACACTGCGTTCGGCCTTTTTTCTTGGCTGTCGCCGCCCGCAGGTGCGCGCGACGGCAGCATGCACAACCCGTCCCCCGATGAACGATCTCGACCAACTCGTGCAGGCCGCGCAGGCCGACTTCGCGGCGGCCGCCACGCCCGCCCAGCTCGAAGACGCCAAGGCGCGCTACACCGGCAAGACCGGTCAGGTGACCGAGCTGCTCAAGGGCATGGCCAGGCTCTCGCCCGAAGAGAAGAAGACCCGCGGCGCCGCGATCAACGAGACCAAGCAGCGCATCGAAGCCGCGCTCACCGCCCGGCGCCAGGCGCTGGCCGAGGCCGAGCTGCAGGCGCAGCTCAAGGCCGAGGCGCTTGACGTCACGCTGCCCGGTCGCGGTCGCTCGGTGGGCGGTCTGCATCCGGTGTCGCGCACGATGGAGCGCATCGAGCAGATCTTCGGCTCCATGGGCTTCGACGTGGCTGATGGCCCCGAGATCGAGACCGACTGGTACAGCTTCACCGCGCTGAACAACCCGGAGAACCATCCGGCGCGTTCGATGCAGGACACCTTCTACGTCGACATGAAGGACGAGGCGGGGCGCCCCTTGTGCCTGCGCCCGCACACCTCGCCGATGCAGGTGCGCTATGCGCGCCAGCACGCCGCCACCCAGGCCGGCAAGGATCCGCTGCCCGAGATCCGCGTCATCGCGCCGGGCCGCACCTACCGCGTCGACAGCGACGCCACCCACTCGCCGATGTTCCACCAGTGCGAAGGCCTGTGGATCGGCGAGAACGTCTCGTTCAAGGACCTGAAGGCGGTCTTCACCGACTTCTTCCGCACCTTCTTCGAGACGGACGAGCTGCAGCTGCGCTTCCGCCCCAGCTTCTTCCCCTTCACCGAGCCGTCGGCCGAGGTCGACATCGCCTTCTCGTCGGGGCCGCTGAAGGGCCGCTGGCTGGAGGTGGCCGGCTCCGGTCAGGTGCACCCGAACGTGGTGCGCAACTTCGGGCTCGACCCGGAGCGCCACATCGGCTTCGCCTTCGGCATGGGCCCGGACCGGCTGACGATGCTGCGCTACGGCGTGGCCGACCTGCGCCTGTTCTTCGAGGGCGATCTGCGCTTCCTCGGCCAGTTCCGCTGATTGCCCGGCAGTCCACCACGTCCCGGATTCCAAGGACCAGAAGATGCAATTTCCCGAATCGTGGTTGCGCGCGTACTGCAACCCTGAGCTGACGACGCAAGCGCTTGCCGACCTGCTGACGATGTCCGGCATGGAAGTCGAGACGCTCCAGCCGGTCGCGCCGCCCTTCACCGGCATCGTCGTCGCCGAGATCCTGACCGCCGAGCAGCACCCCAACGCCGACAAGCTGCGCGTGTGCACCGTCGCGGCCGGTCCGTTCAGCCAGGACGGCCCGCTGCAGATCGTCTGCGGCGCCCCGAACGCCCGCGCCGGCATCAAGATTCCGCTGGCCACCGTCGGCGCGGTGCTGCCGCCCGGCGAGGACGGCAAGCCCTTCAAGATCGGCAAGGGCAAGCTGCGCGGCGTCGAGAGCTTCGGCATGCTGTGCTCGGCGCGCGAGCTGAAGATCGCCGACGACCACGGCGGCCTGCTGGAGCTGCCGGCCGATGCGCCGGTCGGCACCGACATCCGCACCTACCTGAACCTCGACGACACGCTGTTCACGCTCAAGCTCACGCCGAACCTCGGCCACGGGCTGAGTGTCTACGGCATCGCGCGCGAGGTCTCGGCCCTGACCGGCGCGCCGCTGAAGGCGCTGACGGCTGTGCCGGTCGTGCCGACGCTGGACGACACGCTGGCCGTGCGCGTCGAGGCGACCGACCTGTGCGGGCGCTTCTCCGGGCGCATCGTGCGCGGCATCGACACCACCGCCAAGACCCCGCAGTGGATGGTCGACCGGCTGGCGCGCTGCGGCCAGCGCCCGGTCAGCGCGCTGGTCGACATCTCGAACTATGTGATGTTCGAGACCGGCCAGCCCAGCCACATCTTCGACCTCGACAAGATCCACGGCGGCCTGGTGGTGCGCTGGGGCCGCGAAGGTGAAAGCCTCAAGCTGCTCAACGGCAACACCATCACGGTGGACGGCCAGGTCGGCGTGATCGCCGACGAGGCCGAGGGCGGCGCGCAGACCGTCGAGTCGCTCGCCGGCATCATGGGCGGGGACGCCACCGCGGTGGGCGACGACACGAAGAACGTCTACGTCGAGGCCGCCTTCTGGTGGCCGGACGCGGTCGCCGGCCGGGGCCGTCGCTTCAACTTCAGCACTGACGCCGGCCACCGCTACGAGCGCGGCGTCGATCCGGCGCAGACGGTGGCGCGCATCGAGCGCATCACGCAGCTGATCCTGGAGATCTGCGGCGGCGAGGCCACCGCCTGCGGCCCCGTCACCGACGTGCAGCCGAACCTGCCGGCGCGCGCGCCGGTGGCGCTGCGCGTGGCGCGTGCAGCCAAGGTGATCGGCATGCCGGTCACGCAAGCCCAGTGCGCCGAGGTCTTCCGCCGCCTGGGCCTGGACTTCGTCGAGAGCGAGGGCGTGCTGACCGTCACCCCGCCGAGCTGGCGCTTCGACCTCGAGATCGAGGAAGACCTGATCGAGGAAGTGATCCGCGTCATCGGCTTCGACACGCTGCCGCTGAGCGCGCCGCTGGCACCTGTCACTGCCCGCGTGCGTCCGGAAGCCCGGCGCGGCAGCCATGCGCTGCGTCACGCGGTGGCTGCGCTTGACTACCAGGAGACGATCAACTTCTCCTTCGTCGAGGCGCGCTGGGAGGCCGAGCTGGCCGGCAACCTCGAGCCGATCCGCCTGCTCAACCCGATTGCCGCGCCGCTGTCGGTGATGCGCTCGAGCCTGATCGGCTCGCTGGTGCAGGTGCTGCGTCACAACCTGTCGCGCCGGGCGACGCGCGTGCGGGTGTTCGAGCTGGGTCGGGTGTTCCGTCGCGACGCCTCGGTGCCGACCAGCGAGCAGACGGTGGTCGGCATCGACCAGCCGCTGAAGCTCGCCGGCCTCGCCTGGGGTCCGGTCGAGCCGCTGCAGTGGGGCGCGAAGGAGCGCGCGGTCGACTTCTTCGACGTCAAGGCCGATGTCGAGGCGCTGCTGGCGCCGCGCGCGGCGACCTTCGTCGCGGCCGAGCATCCGGCGATGCACCCGGGCCGCTGCGCCCGTGTCGAACTCGACGGCCAGGTCATCGGCTTTGTCGGTGAGCTGCATCCGCGCTGGAAGCAGGCGTATGAGCTGCCGGCCGGGCAGGGCGCGCCGGTGCTGTTCGAGCTGGACGTGCCGGCGCTGCTGCAGCGCCCGGTGCCGGCCTACCAGCCGGTGGCGCGCCAGCAGGCGGTCAACCGCGACATCGCGCTGATCGTCGGCGAGGCGGCCGGCCATGACGCGGTGATCGGCAGCCTGCTGGCGGCCGACACTGGCGGGCTGCTGCGTTCGGCGCGGCTGTTCGACGTCTACCGGCCGGCGCCGGGCGCCGCGGGCTTCCAGCCCGGCGAGCGCAGCCTGGCGATCCGCCTGGAGCTGCTCGATGACGAGGCCCCGCTGACCGACGAGCGCAGCGATGCGGCGGTGCGTGCCGCGATCGAGGCCGCCCGTCAGGCGGTGGGCGCGCACCTGCGCGGCGAGTGAGACCGATGATGCTGTGAGCCGCCAGGAGACCGAATGTCCATCGACGACCACGATCCCGTCCCCGCCCGCGTCGTCTCGATCGAGACTCCGACGCTGACCAAGGCCGAGCTGGCCGAGCTGCTCTTCGAGCGGCTCGGTCTGAACAAGCGCGAGTCCAAGGACATGGTCGAGGCCTTCTTCGAGTTCATGCACGCCTCGCTCGCGCGTGGCGAGGAGGTCAAGCTCTCCGGCTTCGGCAACTTCCAGGTGCGGCGCAAGGCGCCACGCCCGGGCCGCAACCCGCGCACCGGCGAGTCGATCCCGATCGAGGCGCGCAAGGTGGTCACCTTTCACGCCAGCCACAAGCTCAAGGACGCGGTCCAGGGCGATGCTCCCGGCGACAAGGACTCGGAGTAAAGTCTCCGGACTCTCTCCGAACCCGCTGATCCGGAATGGAAAACAACCTGCCCGCCATCCCGCCGAAGCGCTATTTCACGATCGGCGAGGTCAGCGAGCTGTGTGGCGTCAAGCCACATGTGCTGCGTTACTGGGAGCAGGAGTTCGCGCAGCTCCGTCCGGTCAAGCGGCGTGGCAACCGGCGCTACTACCAGCGTCACGAGGTGCTGCTGGTGCGCCGCATCCGCGATCTGCTCTACGAGCAGGGCTTCACCATCAGCGGTGCGCGCAACCGGCTGGCCGAACTGGGCCCTGGCGCAATCCGCGCGCTCGAGGACGAGCACGATCTGGACGAGGCGCTGTCCGATGGCGTGCCTCTCCCGGCGCTGCCGCCCCTGCCCGAGCCCTCGACCGGTCCCCTGACCCCGCAGGAACTGCGCGCCGAGCTGCTGGCCATCCGGGCCTTGCTGGGCTGATAAAAAAATCACCCAAAACGCTGGACTCTATCGAGCCATTCATAATAGAATTTCTTTCTCAGCAGTCGGGGCGTAGCGCAGCCTGGTAGCGCACTTGCATGGGGTGCAAGGGGTCGCGAGTTCGAATCCCGCCGCCCCGACCAATGAAATCAACGGGTTAGACCTCACAAGGGTCTAACCCGTTGGCCTTTCTGGGTTCCAGGCAACATTTCAGGCAACGGAATAGCGGACGCTGGATCAATGCCCTGATGCAGCACCAGCCCGGACCCATCGCACCAGGAAGCCCTACCCGGCCGGGCGGACATACCCTTTCCGGTCACTGGCCTTCCGGTGAAAGGTGTGTTTCCGCATCGTTGGTTCACCGGATCTGGTGAATCAAGCCGGCGCCAGTAGGCAAAGCACCTCGACGTGCCTCGCGCTGGCGGCTGTCGGGCAGTTCTCAGAATCGAGAACCGGGCCGGGCTTCCGGTGGGGGGGCGTTTCCACAGCGGACACCCCTCGCCGATGCACAGCGCAGTGCATCGCGATCTGCTCCCCCGTTTTGGTGAGCAGTCCGGCACCTCGGGGCGGTCCAGAACCGGACACCGGGGCGAGGTGCGGAAACGCACCTTGCGCGGGCGGCTGGCGCGGGCGGACGCCAAACTTCGGCCAAACTTCGAGGGCGAAGCGCAAAAAGCCGGTGCCACCGTGCGCAGCTGGCGGGGTCGCTCCGGGGATTCCCGGTGCGGGCCAGTGTCTCGCCTGACTTTTCAGGCCAGCACCACGCACATCAGGCGGGCTTTCACGATCAAGTCGCAGAAGGGGGGCGACTCCCTCAGGCTGAGGAAGTCTGCGGATCGGCTGGAAAGTCAGCCGATGTCGGGGCAGCAGGATGAAGTGCTGATTCGCACGGCATCACTGCCAGCGGATTTGCGTGTAGCGCCGGCCTTGGCGCGATCGGCAGAACTGCGGATCGGCGGACTTTTCCGCCGATGTCGCCACAGCTCGGCGCGGCCCTTTTGTGGTTGCAGGTGCAACCAGCGCGACAACCAGCACCAGCAACCGTCACCCTTGGCGCAGCAGGCCGGCCAAGACGCGCTTCGCGGCGCTGCGGTCACTCGGGCGCACCAGACCCGGCCCCATGCGCTCCAGGCGGCCGGCCAGCGGCGGCCAGCTCAGGACGTGCCGGGCCAGCAGCTAGGCTTCCAGGTCGCCAGCCAGGACGGCGCGGCGCGCATCGTCGAGTAGGTCGCCGAGTAGATCGCGCTCGATGCGCAGCCGCTCGGCGGCCTTGGTGCCGGTCACTCGGCTTCGACTCCGATCAGCCGGCCGTCGGCCAGCCGGTGCGGCACCCACCGGCCGGGCGGCATCAACGGCTGCATCCGCTCCCAATCGCTCGGAACCTCGGACGCGGCCAGCGGCCGGGCGCCGAAGACGGCCAGGAAGTCGGGGCGCGACAGATGTGCCGTGCTGGTGGCGTGTCTCGGCTTGGCGTTGCCCAGGCTGTCGCGGTCAACGTGCATGAATCGAACGGTCATGGTGTGGTCTCCAGGTCAAACGATGCTCAGGAAATGCGCCACGCGGCGCGCTATGGCTGCGGCCTTCTCGGGCTGTGCAGCGACTTCAGGCGGCAGGCCGTCGATCCGGCCGGCCTCGATCTGCTCGGCAAGCGCCAGGGCCGGATTCGGGCTGATGGCGGCTCGCGGGTCGATCGGCTCCGCACTGGCGGGGGTGCCCGCCTCAAGCGCCTTCAGGCGCCGGTCGATCAGCTTCATGCTCATGTCGTGCCCTCCTTGCCGGCGTCCCGGCCTTGTTCCAGCGCGGTCAGGCGCTTGTCGATCTCGGTCAGCTCCACCAGCCGGGCCAGGTTGCCCAGGCAGCCGACCAGCGCGGCAGCCTGAGCCGGCGTGATGTCGCCACGGCAGGCGGCTTGCATGACGGCGGCCCCCTGATCGGCGAGCGAGGCGCCCTCGGGCAGCTCCAGGGGCTCGGCGAGCCGGTCGCCGGGCTTGCCGTGGGCGCGCTCAAGGATGGCCAGCGCAGCAGCGAGCCGGGTCCGGTCGTTGTCGGAGCCGGTCATCAGGTCGGCCACCACGTCGAAGGCATCGGCCGACTTGGCGCGGGCCAGTTCTTCAATCTTGCGGTCGGCCTCGGAGCGGCGGCGCGCTCCACCGGGGTTGCCCGAGTGGCCGGGCTTGAACCGGCCTGCATGGTCCCTGCCGTCAGGCGTTGGGGTGTTGGTGGTGTCGGTCATAGTTCAGGGGGTGATGCTCTTGAAGGCCGGGCAGCGGCGCAGCTCATGCGCCATGCCGACGGGCTCGCCAGCGATGCAGCGCCGGCCGGTGAACCGCTTGCACTCGACGCAGGCGGCCATGTCCAGGCCGGTGCGGTCCCTCATCAGCAGGCGGTCGGCGATCTGCTCGGCGTCGTCCATGCCGTAGCCGGCGCGGCGCAGGCCGGCCAGCCGGGCAGACATCGCGCCGATTTCCTGATCGGTCAGGCCGACCAGCGCCAGGACATCCGGGCGGATCGCCGGCAGGGGCGGCGCCGGCTTCGACAGGTAGGCGATCAGGCCGGGCTTGTTGGCGCGGATCAGCGCGCGGTCGGCGTCGGACAGACCGCCAGGTGCCAGCACCTCGAGGTGTCCACCCGGCAGCGGCCGGACCGTGGCGCCGATGCGCTCAAGGTGCTTGAGGACTTCGGCGGCGACCATCACAGCACCTCGCGGTGAAGGTCAGAACCCGGGCCAATTTTTTTTTCAGGGGGGGTGCCGCTCTTTTCGACGTTCACCAAGTTCACCATGTTCACCCCAAGTTCACCCGGCCGGCTGATTCGCACCGCGTAACCGCGCCTCGTGCGGCCCTTGTCGTGGATGTCGATCCCGATCAGCTTCATGGACGTGGCGAGCCGGCGCAGGGCGTCGCCCATGCCCTTGGCCGTCATCGGCCAGGACTCGCCGGCCGGGCGGTAGTCCGCCAGCGCGGTCATCAGATCCTGCACGGTGCCGTCGAAGACTCGGGGCAGGTTCTCCATCATGGCGACGATGGCTGCCCCGACGGGTGACGCCTCAATGGTCCGATGCACCGACTCCACCCGCATGGCGCTGTAGCTGGCCAGGAAGACGCCCGGCGCGTGCCCCGTGGCGCGGGCGACGGCCTCGCCGATCAGCGTGAAGTCGGCCATTCGCGGCAGGCTGGCCGGGTCGATCTCGACCGACGGCAGCACCTCCAGGGCTCGAGAGAACAGATCCAGCAGCGCGCCGACCAGCCGGGGACGCTCGGCATCGAACGCGGCTTGGATCGCGCCCCCCGTGCGCCGGCTGGTGACGGTCGGCAGTTCGATCAGGATGGCGCGGTCAATCAGATCCTGAGCCGTGACGACGGCGGCAATCCCGTTGAGCATCACCGGCCGCTTGACCTGAATCACCGTCTCGTCAGCCGTGGTGAACAGGGTCCGCGTCGCGGTACCGCCCCCCGTGGCGATGGTGCACAGGGCGTCCTGTTGCGCCGGGGTCAGGTGCGACAAGTTCTCATAGCTGACGACGTGCGAGCCGCGAGCGGCAACCCACATGTCTTCCACCGTCTTGGGCGCGGCGCGCAGGTTGACCTGATTCGGGTCGAACAGGTCGCGCAACATGCTGTGAGTGCTGGACTTGCCGGTGCCCTGACCGCCGAACATCAGCAGGACCGGGTAAGGCGTGTCTGGGCGCAGGGCTTCGACCAGGAAGGCCAGGACGTGCAGGCGGTCGGCCTCGGGCACGTTGACCAGCGCCCACAGCGCGCCGATGTCGCCACCGCGGACCGGCTCGGGCAGCGCGCGCATGGACCCGGTGCGGGTGAACAGCGGCGCATCACCACCTTGATGGATGGACCAGCCGTGCCGGTCGATCCTGACGCAGCGCCATTCCTCGTCGCACAGATCCAGCCAGTACACGCCGTCTTCGGTCTTGGCGACACGCAGGTGCACCGACGCTTCCTTGCCGTCGAACTTGGCTTGGCCGGTCAGGGTCGCCAGGGCGGTCTTCAGCGCCTGATCGGCCGGCGCGCGGTCGGTATCGCGGTAGAACTTGAACGACAGCCATTCGCCGAACGCCTTCGACCCCAGGTGCAGGCAGCGGCGAATGCCTTCCTCGTGCATGACCGCGTAGGGCTCGCCGTCGGCGTCGTGCACGAACTCGGCGTGAGCGCGGGCCAGCGCGACCAGCGCATCCGCGATGGCCTCGGCGCCGGCCGACTCGGACGTGTCGCGCATCGCGCGGTCAAGCTCCGTCACCTGCACCTTGGCGCGCTTCAGCTCGCTGCGCAGGCGCATCCATCCGGGCAGGTCGGCATCCCGGAACGCCTTGAGCGTGTCCAGTGCGCCGAACGGTGCACCGCAGTCGCCAGCCTTCGCGGCCTCGAGGATCGCGCGTGCCTGATCTTGAATCGACGGATCGGCCGCCATCTGCGCATCAACCAGCGCGGCGGCTTCGTCCAGGCTCTTGTAGTTCATCGGCGGGTCTCGTCGGTCAGGTATTGGATTCGGGCGGCAGCGGCGCGCAGGCGCTCGCGGTCGGTGTCGGTCAAGGTGAACCCGTTTGCCAGGTTCTCGGCGGCAACCAAGACAAGGAAGGTCTCTGCGGCGATCAGCTCGAGCGCCTGCATGGGTGGCAGCATCCCGACGCGGCGCGGTGCACTGGCGGGCTTGCCCGGCTCGCGCTCACGCGGCGGAAACAGATCGGCGATCTCGAGCCCGAGCGCCCGGGCGACCTGCTCGGGCGTGCAGTCGCTTTTCCAGCACTTCACAAGCACTGCGCCGGTTTCGCCGGCCTTCGCGCTGAAGGTGTTGGTGTTACGGCCTCCGCAGACCGGACAGGCGGCCCGAAGCTGGTTCGAGCCAAAGAACCGGACCCGGCCTCGCTGCTCAAGCGCAGAGGCGACGGTGTGAAAAGGGGCGGTCATGCGGCAGCCCTCGCGACGATGCAGCAGCCCGGGACGATGACCGGCGCCAGGACGGTGACGGCGGCGGCGGTGCGGGTGATGAGGGATTTCAGGCAAGGCTTCGCCCCGACCTGACCCCACCGAAGGGGAAAGGCTTGTTTCATGGGGTGTTGTCCTCGGGCTAGTCGGCCTGTTGCGCCAGGGCGGCGCGGCGTTGCGTGTGACGGCGGGTCATGGGAAGATTGCCTCGTTCTCGGTCATGCGTTGAACACTCGGGTCGCCAGTCCTTGCCGGGGCTGGCGGCCCTTCTCTTTGGCGTCGATCACTGCGCAGCGCCGGACTGAATCAGGCGCTCGATCGACGAACGGCGGATGCGGGCGGCGCGGCCGAACTTCACCAGTTCGAGGGCGCCACGCTTCTGCAACGTGTAGATGAAGCCGCGCGACACGCGCAGGGCGGCACAGGCTTCGGGGATGGTCAGCAGGGTGTCGGCGGGTTGAGATTGGGTGTGCATCGGTGCGGCTCCTTGTCAGCGGTTGACTTCGGGGCGAGCGTACCGGCGTGTTTTCTTGGGCCCAACAGATCCGACCGCCAGTGACCGTTAGTGATCGCCGTTACCTCGGTTGCGGCGTCCCATGAGCTGCCGGAATGCATCTCTGCCGTAGTACTTGAAGCCTTCCGGGTCTTCTGAGTGAATTTTCAGCCCTTCGTTAGGGACGTAGCCCTTCAATGGTGCAGGCCGATCAGAGCTTTCCGCCATGCGGCATAGCTCACTCCAGATCGTCTGCCAGTGGTTGGAGCGGGCGCGCTCGCGTGCTTGGCTGATCACGCCGTCAAGCGGATGGAGGCGCGCCCGCGTGGTGCGCCCGGTGTCGGCTGGTGCTGCTTCGGCTTGCTCGGGCGCTGGAGGCTCCACGGCGGACGGCTGCTCTACGAGCTCAATCCGCGCGATGCCGCCATGAAGGTGCAGGGCTTGGCGCAGCGAGTGTCCATCAGCAATGGTCACGTCAAACCCATCAAGGTGCAGCACCTCGGGTTGCTGGCTGCGCTTGCACTCATGGACCGGGAACATCTCGGCGATACGCTCAACGTCCGCCGCGTGCATCCGCACTTCATCCGACGTGAAGCGGGCGGGCGGGTCGAAGTTGATCACACGCCCTTCTGGGGTCTGCGTCATGTGCATGGCGGCATCGCCGGGCGAATGGGTCAGCCTCTGGATATCACCAGACAGCAGCAACGGGCCATAGAAGCCACCAGTCCGACCACCAAGGACCGCATCAATGACGGCTTGAGGCGTGCCCTCTGGCGGCGCGATCAGCACAAACGCGCTTGCGCCAGCGTCCAAGATTCGCGCGAGCGGCCAAGCCTCGCCGGTTGCGGCCTCCAGGTAGGCCGAAGCCTCTTCCACCTTCGCATACGTTGGCAGGTACGGCAGTTTCTTCATCATCGCGCCCCTTCTGGCGCCCTTCATCGGGGTGCCACGGCAGGCGGGTGAAGGTGTCCCGCTTTTCGGCCAGGGTTGCAATCCGGCCTATCCGTGGCGAAAACTCAGTGCGCGGTGAATTTGCGGTGAACTTGGTGAACTTGGTGCACATCGTTTTGACCGCAGACCCCCCCCAAAAAAAATTCAGGGGCATCGGGCCATGTGCATCACGCAGCCCGCAGCCGGGCCACGTTCGAGGCTGGCGCTACCCGCTCCGCCAGTTCGGCGAGCCTCTCGCCCAGGGCGTCGAACGCTCGGGCCTGATCGGCCTCGCGGCGGTCCCGGATGTAGGTCCGGCGAACCCGGCTCTCGATCTGGTGGTTCAGGCACTCGTCGATCACGTCGCCGCTGACCCCCTTCGCGGCCATGAGTGACGCGGTCGTGCGGCGCAGGTCGTGCGGCGTCCATCGGCCGCCAGGAAGTGCCAGGGCGTCAACGGCCTTGCTGCGGCGGCTCATGCGCTCATCGTCCGTGCGCTGGCGGTCGCTCAGTTGCTTGTTGAAGCTCTTGGTGCAGACCGGACCGGTGCCGGCTGTGCTCGGGAACACCCACGCGCAGGACTGGCGCAGCTCGTGCAGCCGCTCGAACTGGCGCACAGCGAAGGCCGACAGGTGGATGGTGTGCTCGCGTCCGCTCTTGGTGTCGGGCAGGTGCCAGGTGCGGGCCGGCAGATCAACGAAGCCGAGCTTGACGCCCTCCACGTCGGCCACAGCCTGAAGCACGGCGCGGTCTGTGCCGGCATCCGCCCAGGTGGCCCCCATGAGTTCACCGATCCGGCAGCCGGTCGCCAGGACCACCCACACGGCGCAGACGCTGCGCGGGCTCATGTTGGCGCGGGGCAGGGCATCGGCCAGCCGTCGCACCTCGTCAGCCGACAGGATGCGATCCCGCTCGGTGCCGGTGCCGACGATGCGGGCTTTCTTCAGCGTCGCCATCGGATCGGCCGCGATCAGTTCCCGGTCCAGGCCGAAGGCGAACATCTGCCTCATGTCGGCGAACAGCATCTGTGCGGTGCGCTGCTTGCCCTCGGTCAGTTGTTCGTCGATCACGCGCAGCACGTCGGCCCGGGTCACGTCCTTGGCGGTCATGTCGCCGATGTGGTTGAACACATGCCGCTCGAACTGCGCACCGGCCAGCGCGCCCGAGTCCTTGCGGCCGGTGCGCTCCCCGCTCGGCAGGGTGCGGGCTTTCAGCTCCAGGTCGCGCCATCGCTCGAACAGATCGCGGACGGTGACGCGGCGCAGCCGCTCCAGTTCGGCGGCCTGCCGGGCTTCGGCCTGCTCCTGCGCCAGCCGTTCGCGTTCGGCTCGCGGGTCTATGCCTTGAGCCCGGATCGCCCACAGGCGTCGGGCCTCGGTGCGTGCGTCCTTCAGGCTCTTGGCGGGGTATCCGCCCGTGGGGTCGTCCGGGAACATGCGGTGCCACTGCTCGGCGCCAGTCACCGGGTCTTTCATCCGCAGGTACCAGTAAGCGCCGGATTCCCGTTTCCGCAGGTACAGCCCGCCGCCATCGTGCAGCGGTGCAGGTGTCCCGGCCTTGCCCGAGTACGCGCGCACCTGCGCTTCCGTGAGCTGGTTCAGCTTCGCAGTTCTTCCCACTGGTTCGCCTTTCAATCTGTGCCGGCAACGGATTCGGCAACGCAAATTAAGTGGCTGTCAGTGTACGTCGGCAGACAGGCGTGAACAAAGATGCTGCGTAAGCTATTGATCTACATGGGTTGCCACAGGCGCGGGTGACTCTTCATGAGCGGCCGTGAACACAAAATGACTTGCATGGGGTGCAAGGGGTAGCGAGTTCGAATCCCGCCGCCCCGACCAATGAAATCAACGGGTTAGACCTCACAAGGGTCTAACCCGTTGGCCTTTCTGGGTTGATATTTTCTGGATCCTCCGTCGGTCATTCGGGGCTGTTGCGTCCGTGGCGGGCGACGAACCTCACCGCACCAACGGTCGGATGGTCGTGAATCCGCCATCCACCGCGATCACCTGGCCGGTCAGCCGCGAGGCCTCGTCGCTCAGCAGCCAGGCGACGGTGGCGGCCACCGTGTCGGCGCCCTGCACGCCGCCGAGCGGGTACTGGCGCGCGGCGGCCTCGCGCATGGCTTCGACCTTGAGCATCGGCGCGGTCATCGGGGTGTCAGTCATGCCGGGCGCGACCACGTTGATGCGCAGGCCGGCCGGCGCGTAGGTGGCCGCCGCGCTGCGCGCCAGCGCCTCGACGCCGCCCTTGGCCGCGGCGATCGCCTCATGGTTGGCCACGCCGATGCGCGCCACCACCGAGCTGCACAGCACCGCCGCGCCGGGCTGGCCGGCCGCGCGCAGCGCCTCGATCCAGGCGCCGAGCATGAAGACCGCGCTGTCGAGGTTGACGCGGCGCAGCTCGGCCCACTGCTCGGCGCGGGTGCGGTGCAGCGGCGCGATCAGCGTGCTGCCGACGCAGTGCGCCAGCCGCTGCGGCGCTTGGCCGAAGGCCTCCTGGCAGGCCGCCACCGCGAGCTGCGCGCCCTCGGGCGTGGTGGTGTCGGCGGCAATGCGCAGGTCGGCCTCGACCTGCTGCAGGGCGCTGGCGTCGCGCCCGACCGCGGCCACCCGCAGGCCGTCGGCCTTCAGCCGGCGGCACAGCTCACGGCCGATGCCACCGCGCGCGCCGGTCACCAGGACCAGAGGAAGGGGGAGGGAGGATGCGGGAGAGGTGGACATCAAGGTCTCCAGAGCCGGCGTGGGCCGGGTGACGATCGGTGGGGGCGGAGATCAGCGGAAAGACCGGGTCGTCAGGCGAAAGCTCGCGCCCGACCCGGGTCCACCACTGGGAGAAGGAATCGCAGGGCCGCTCGATGTGCGGAAACAGCTGCGGCGCCGGACGCGGTGCGGTGGCCAGCGTCTCGAGCGGGCGCAGCAGATGGCGGTCGAGCTGGCCATGCACCCGGCGCGCCGAGCGCAGCAGCGCACGCCACTCGTGCAGCGGCGCCAGCGCGCAGTGCGGCGTGAGCTGGTGCAGCCGGGTCATCACAAAATTCCAGCGCGCGGCGCTCCAGGGGCGCGCCCGGTGCGTCTCGGCCACCAGCAGGCCGATCACCACGGTGTCGGCCGGCAGGTCCGAAGGCCGGTCGCCCAGGGCCCAAGGATGCGCCAGCCAGACCTCGCGGCCACGCACCTGCTCGTGCAGTTCAGCGTCGATGCTGCGCAGGCCACCCTTCGGCGGCTCGGCATGCAGCGTGGACTCTGGGCAGCCGTCGGTGTCCGGCTGGGGCCGGGTGCGCACCGGCGTCGGGCTGCGGGCGATGCGCTCCAGGCTGTCGTAGTCGGTGTCGAGCACGCTGCCTGGGCTGTGCCACTCGGGCGGCGCGTGGCGGGCGACGTTCTCCGCGTTGAACAGATAGGGCTTGCGGCTGCCGGTGGCCGCCACCCACTGCCAGCTCAGGTGGTTGCTGGCCAGATCGCCGTCGAGCAGGCGCGGCCAGAGCCAGTCGGCCCCGGCGCGCCAGTGCACCTTGCGCAGATGCACCAGATAGCTGGCCAGCCACAGCCGCGCATGGTTGTGCAGATGGCCGCGGTCGTGCAGCGTGCGCACCGCCCGGTCGATCACCGGCACGCCAGTGCGCGCCTGGCGCACATCGTCGGGCACCGCGTCGGCATAGGCGGCGCCCGGCAGCACGCCCTCGTGCAGCGAGCGCAGGATGGCGTCGCCGCGGTGATGCCAGACATGGCGGAAATACGCCCGCCAGCCCAGCTCCATCACCAGCCGGTGCTGCAGGCCGATCGGCGTGCGACGCCCGGCCGCGCGGTGGGCGTCGATGGCGCCGGCCAGCACCTCGACGGGCGAGACGATGCCGTGCGTGATCCACGGCGACAGGCCGGTCACCGCGCCGTCCAGCGCGTTGCGGGTGCGGGCATAGGCCTCGGCATCGATCGCGGCGATGCGGCGCAGTGCGGCGGTGCGGCTGGGGTCGAGGCTCATGCCGGCTGCTCCTGGCGATGGCTGCTGGCCGAGGCGGGTTGCGCACGCGCCAGGTGCGGTGGCTCGCGGCCGATGCGTTCGGCCAGATCCAGGCCGGAGAGCGCTGCCAGCTCGACGGTGCCGCCGCCCAGGAAATCGCCGCAGACGCCCAGGCCCAGCTCTGCATCCCACCAGCAGCTCGGGCCGGCACGCAGCAGCGGGCACGGGCGGCTGTACAGCCAGCGATGCGCCATCGCGACATGCACCGGCAGATCGCCGCCAGGATTGACTTCGGCGCGCAGCGCATCAAGCAGCCGCGCGACGATCTGCTCCGGGCGGTCGTCCTGGTGCCTGTGCGACCACTCCGGCCGGGCCTGCACCACCCAGCGGGCTCGCCCCGGGCGGGGTTGGCGCCCGGGCTTGTGGTCGTCGCGCAGCAGCAGCGCGATCGGGCCGTGCGCCGGGCGCAGCAGCGAGGCCGGCCAGGCGGGCAGCTCGTCCGTCTCGGCCATCAGCGTCCAGCAGGGTTCCATCTCGACCTGTCGGGCGGCCTCGGCCCAGTCGGGTCGATGCGCCTCGAGCAGCACCGCGGCCTGCTGCGGCGGCATCGCCAGCACCACCGCATCATGGCTGCGCGGCAGCCCCGGCTGCTCGCCCCGCTGCAGGAGCCAGCGCCGCGCGGTTTCGTCCGTTCTGGGCTGACGCAGCAGGCCGCTCACCGGCTGGCCGAGCTGCAGCGGCAGGTCGCCGATGAGCTGGCGCACCATCTCGTTCATGCCCGGCACCGCCACCCAGCGCACCGGATCCACGCCGTCCGGACGCTGCGCCCGCCACGGCGCCAGCCAGCCGCCCTGTGCGCCGCGCCGGATCCAGGGCTGCAGGGCCAGCGAATGGCTCTCGAAGCCGGTGGCGCCATGGTCGAAGTGCAGGGTCTGCACGCCTTCGCCATGGCGCCGGGTGGCCATGCGACCGCCGGGGCCGCGGGCCTTGTCGAACAGCTCGACTCGGGCGCCGGCCTGTGCGAGGGCCTGGGCGCACAGCGCGCCGGACACGCCCGCGCCGATGACCGCGATGCGAGGCACCCTGCTGAAGGTGAGACAAGAAGAGGACATCGAGGGGCTCCGGAGGTTTCGCGACCGATCTGCGTGGCATTTGCACAGCATGATCTGCCGATGGGGCGTATCATGAACCGAGTTTGAAGCGATGCAAAATCAGTTCAAATAAATTCCTGGATCCATGCGCCCAAGTCATGCACGTCAAAGCGAGGACGCAATGGAGACACACCAGAGACATCGATCGACCCAGAGGTGAGCCCCATGACGACATTCCTTTCCCCTGTCGAGCCCGTGTCCCGGAGCGATGACGCGGTGCCGCGTTTCCGCACCGCGGCAGTGGCCCGCATGACCGGCATCGCGGTGGCGACGCTGCGGGTGTGGGAGCGGCGGTACCGCATCGTCGCACCGCCCCAGTCGGCGTCGGGCCACCGGCTGTATTCCTCGGCCGATGTGCGCCGGCTGGGCATGATCCGCTCGCTGGTCGAGCAGGGCCATGCGATCGGCACGCTGGCGCCGCTGGCCGAGCCGGCGCTGCAGGAGTTGCTGGTGAACGGGCAGACGGCGCCGGCCTCGACCGAGCCGGCGGCCTCGCGCCTGTCGGTGCATTCGCGTGGCGAGCCTGCATCGCCTGCGCGCTCACTGGTGGTGTGCGGCGGCGGGCGCACCCTGCCGGCGGTGCTGGCCGCGCAGCTCGGCGCCTTGCCGGGCGAGCACCGGCTGCTGGACTGGGCCGCACAGTCGGCGCTGCCGCTGTCCCGGGGCGACCATGACCTGCTGGCGCTGGAAATCGACACGCTGCACCCCGACGGGGTCGAGCGCCTGCTGGCCCTGCAGCGCCAGCAGGTCGCGCGCGAAGTGGTGGTGGTCTACGGCTTCGGCTCGGACCGGCTGGTGCAGCGCCTGCGCGAGGGCGGGGTATCGGTCTGGCGCGGCCCGCTCGGTCGT
This sequence comes from Pseudomonadota bacterium, assembly GCA_046050625.1. Classification (GTDB taxonomy): domain Bacteria; phylum Pseudomonadota; class Gammaproteobacteria; order Burkholderiales; family Burkholderiaceae_C; genus Sphaerotilus. The sequence goes on along the minus strand of JBJOPV010000023.1, from coordinate 5,884 downwards.
GCCGAGATGGCGCGGCTGCTGCGCGCCACGCTGCTCGAGCTGAGCGGCGCCGAGACGCGCTGGCCGCAGGAGCCGCTCGATCCGAAGGCGGCGGCGCAGCCGGCGCTCTCGCCCGAGGCCCTGGCGCGCGCCGCCCGCCTGACCAGCCGGGTGCTGTGCGAATGCCCGCGCCATCTGGCCGAGCTGATCCAGCTGCTGGGCGACTTCGAGGACTACAGCGCCCGCTGCGCGGTCGACACCCCGGCCGATCGGCGCCTGCACGATGAGCTGGGCCGCACCGCGGCGTTGGCGCGCCAGCGCTTCGAGCAGGCGCTGCTGCGCATCGCCGCCGAGGAGGGCTGGCAGCTCGATGCCGATCTGGTGCTGGAGTGACGTGTGAAGTGGCGATGACGGCCCATGAAGGCATGATGAAGACCCTGTTCGGACCCGGGTTCGCCCGGGGACCGGTGCAGTGGCCACCGGCTACGCTGGGCGGACCCTCCACTTCCGTGATGGATACCGCGATGACAGCAGGCCGCTTCGAGCTTCACCCGTCTGGCACCGGCAGCTTCCGCTTCGTGCTGAAGGCCGGCAATCACCAGGTCATCCTGACCAGTCAGAGCTACGCCAGCCATGCGGCAGCGCTCGGCGGCATCGAGTCGGTGCGCACCAATGCGGCCTTGCCCGAGCGCTTCGACCGGCGCGAGTCCAAGGCCGGCGAGCCGTATTTCGTGCTGAAGGCGGGCAACGGCCAGATCATTGGACAGAGCGAGATGTACTCGTCGGCGGCTGGCATGGAGAACGGCATCCTGTCGGTTTCGCGCAACGCGCCCGAGGCCGACCTGAAGGATCTGAGCGCGAGCTGAGCCCGCTGCTCGTCGCAAGCTGCGCATCCGCAGGCACAATCGCGGCCTTCCCGTCATCGGGGAGTAGCTGACCGGACCCCGTCCGGTGCCTCGCGTCAACATGCTTGTCCCTCACGGACATGGCGCAGGCAGCCCCTTCCGGGCCTGGCAAGACCGATGACCATGCAGCCTCCGGACGGGCCGGTGGTGCTGCATGGTCATCGCTGATCCTGCACCACCGGCCCCGGAGAACAACGGCATGACCCTCGCCCTCGAACCCTTTCTCGTCTCGACCGGCATCGTCGCCCTGGGCGAGATCGGCGACAAGACGCAACTGCTGGCGCTGCTGCTGGCGGCGCGTTTCCGCCGCCCGGTGCCGATCATTCTCGGCATCCTGGCCGCGACCCTGCTCAACCATGCGCTGGCCGGCCTGGTCGGCGACACGGTGGCCCGGCTGCTGGGGCCGGATGTGCTGCGCTGGGTCATCGGCCTGTCCTTCCTGGCGATGGCCGGCTGGATGCTGGTGCCCGACGAGATCGACGAGACCGAGGCCGAGGCGGGGCGCTTCGGCGTCTTCGGCACCACGGTGATCGCCTTCTTCCTGGCCGAGATGGGCGACAAGACCCAGATCGCGACGGTCGCGCTGGCGGCGCGCTACACCGAGCTGGTCCAGGTCGTCTGCGGCACCACGCTGGGCATGATGCTGGCCAACGTGCCGGCGGTGCTGATCGGGGAGAAGGCCGCCACCCGGCTGCCGATGCGGCTGGTGCACGGCCTGTCCGCCGCCATCTTCGCGGTGCTGGGCGTGATGACGCTGTTCAATGTCGGTCAGCTGCTCTGACCGCCCGGATGCCGAGGTGGATCAGCCGTACCGCAACGCGGTGGTCTTGCCACCGAACACGCGGTACACGAACACCGTGTAGCCGGCGATGGTGGGCAGGACCAGCACGGCCCCCACCGCGATGAACTTCAGGGAGTCGGTGGCGCTGGCCACCTCCCACAGCGTGTAGCGGTCGAGCACCACATACGGGTACAGGCTGAAGGCCAGCCCGAAGGCGCCCAGCACCAGCACGCTGAGCGCCAGCAGCAGGGGCGCCCAGCACAGCTTGCCTTTCGGGCCGGCCACGCGGTGCGAGTTCAGCAGGGCCCGCAGCGCCACCAGCGCCAGGCCGGTGGCCAGCGGAATGGGCAGCAGGGCCAGCAGGTTGGGCAGGCTGAACCAGCGCTCGCGCACGGTGTCGCTCACCAGCGGGGTGGCCACCGACACCAGCGCCAGGGCCAGCACCAGTCCCGGCCAGGCCGCCTTGGCCCAGACCACGGCGCGCTGCTGCAGCTCGCCCTCGGTGCGCAGGATCAGCCAGCAGGCCCCCAGCAGCACATAGGCGGCCGGCAAGGCCAGCATCACCCAGGCCGAGAAGGCGTAGGCGGGCGCCGTCTCGGCCAGGCCGGTCACGAAGCGCCCCAGCATCCAGCCCTGCGCCAGCGAGGTGATCAGCGAGCCGGCAAAGAAGGCGAAGTTCCACAGCGGCTTGTGCTGGGCCTGGGCCTTCACGCGGAAGTCGAAGGCCACGCCGCGCAGGATCAGGCCCATCAGCATCACCGCCACCGGCAGGTAGAGGGCGCCCAGGATGACGCCGTGCGCCTTGGGGAAGGCGATCAGCAGCAGGCCCACGCCCATCACCAGCCAGGTCTCGTTGGCATCCCAGAACGGGCCGATGGAGGCCACCATGGGGTCCTTGTGGGCGTCGGTGCCGGCCAGGGGCAGCAGCATGCCCACGCCCAGGTCATAGCCGTCCAGGGCCACATAAGCCAGCATGGCCAGGCCCATCAGCAGCCAGAACAGCAGGGGCAGGAAGGTGTCGAGTGTCATGGGTGTCATGGCGGGTCCGTGTTCATTGACCTTGCAGGGCGGCCTGGCCGGGCAGGGCGGCGGGTGCCTCCGAGGTGTCGAGCGGCTTGGTCGCCATGTAGCGCAGCACCCGCATGTAGGCCACCAGCAGGCCGCCGTAGACGATCGCGTAGCCCAGCAGCGTCCAGCCCACATGGGCGGCCGGCGTGGTGGTGACCACGTCGGCCGTGCGGATCAGGCCCTGCACCACATAGGGCTGGCGGCCGATCTCCGTCACGTACCAGCCGGACACCGTGGCCACCCAGCCGGAAAAAGTCATCGCGCTCAGCAGCGGCCACAACCAGGGCTGCCGGATCTGGCGCGCCTGCCACCCGGCGCGGCGCAGCAGCCACGCGGCGGTCCACGAGGTCAGCAGCATCAGCACGCCCACGCCCACCATGACGCGAAAGCCGAAGAACACCGGCTTGACCGGCGGGTGGGCGCCCTTGAACTCGTCGAGTCCCCGGATCTCGCCGTCGGGCGAGTGGGTCAGGATCAGGCTGGCCAGCTTCGGGATGCCGATGGCCCAGTCGTGGCGGCCTGCGGCCTCGTTGGGCCAGGCCAGCAGCAGCAGGGGGGCACCCCGCTCGGTCTCGAAAACGCCCTCCATCGCGGCGATCTTGGCCGGCTGGTGCTTCAGGGTGTTCAGGCCGTGCAGGTCGCCGGCCAGGATCTGCAGCGGAATCAGCACCGCCGCCAGGGTCACGCCCAGACGCAGCACCTTCGGCGTGCCGGCATGGGCATGTCCGCGCCACAGCTGCCAGGAGGCCAGTCCGGCCATCAGGAAGGCCACCGTCAGGCCTGAGGCCAGCAGCATGTGAGCCAGCCGGTAGGGGAAGCTGGGGTTGAAGACGATGGCCCACCAGTCGGCAGCGTGCAGCACGCCGTCGATCTCGACATGGCCCTGCGGCGTCTGCATCCATGAGTTCAGGCTCAGGATCCAGAAGGCACTCATGGTGGTGCCGAAGGCCACCAGGAAGTTGGCCATCAGATGGGTGCGCTCGCTCACGCGGCCGTGCCCGAACAGCATCACGCCCAGGAAGGTGGCCTCCAGGAAGAAGGCGGTCAGCACCTCGTAGCCCAGCAAGGGGCCGGCGATGTTGCCCGCCCGCTCCATGAAGCCGGGCCAGTTGGTGCCGAACTGGAAGCTCATGGTCACGCCGCTGACCACGCCGAGCGCGAAGGTCAGGGCGAAGACCTTGGTCCACCAGCGCCACACGCCCAGCCAGGCGCGGTCGCCGGTGCGCAGCCAGCGCCAGCGCATGAACAGCAGCACCCAGCCCAGCGCGATGCTGAGGGTGGGGAAAAGGATGTGGAACGTGATGTTCAGCGCGAACTGCAGGCGCGACAGCAGCAGGGTGTCGACGGGGTCCATGGCTCAGTCTTTCTGGCCCACCTGGGCCTTCCTTCATCGGGATGTCCTTGCGTGAAGTCAAGTCTATACTGAATTTTCAGTAATTACTGAAAACTTGGAAATCATGACTGCCGGTCCGGAAATCCGATTGCCGGGCAAGCGGTCGTGACGGATTGCCGGACCCATGACCGGTCGGTCTGCTCCGGTTTTCTGGGGTCGGCCGGGCGACTGCGGCATCGTCACGGGTTGGCACGAGTCATGCTCTGTTCTGGTGCAATGAACGATGCGACAACTCCCGACCGCCCCAGCTCCGGCCGCCTGACGGCTCGGCTGCGTGCCGGTGCGGCCCTGCTGCTGGCCCTGGCGCTGATGCCGGTGCCGTTGCCGGTGCGGGCCCAGCGCCCGGCGCCCGAGCAGTCGCTGCCCGAGTCGGAAACGCTGCGTCGCATCGTCGAGACCGGCACCATCAGCCTCGGACACCGTGAGTCCTCGGTGCCGTTCTCGTACTACGACGGACGCAAGCGGGTGGTCGGCTACTCGCACGACCTGATGCTGCGGGTGGTCGACAGCCTGAAGACCGAGCTGAAGCTGCCGGCGCTGACGCTGCGCCTGGTGCCACTGACCACCCAGAATCGCATCCCGCTGGTGCGCAACGGCACGGTCGACCTGGAGTGTGCCTCCACCACCCACACGGCGGATCGCGCCCGCCAGGTCGCCTTCTCGACCACGTTCTTCATCGCGGGCACCCGGCTGCTGGTGCGCCGGGACTCGCCGATCCGCGACTTCGTCGATCTGGCGGGCCGCTCCGCCGTGGTGACAGCGGGCACCACGTCCGAGCGGCTGCTGCGCACCCATGTCGAGCGCCGTCGGCTGCAGGTGCGCATCGTGACGGTCCGCGACCATGAGGAGGCTTTCCTGGCGCTGGAGTCGGGCCGCGCCGAGGCCTTCATGATGGATGATGCACTGCTGTATGGCGCGCGCGCCCGCGCGGTGCGCCCGGGCGACTGGGAGGTCGTGGGAACCCCGATGTCCCAGGAAGCCTACGCCTGCATGATGCGCCGGGGTGACCCCGACTTCAAGGCGGCGGTCGACCGCGCGCTGATGCGCCTGATGCAGTCCGGCGAGGCGATGCGCATCTACCAGCGCTGGTTCCAGGAACCGATTCCCCCCTGGGGCCTCAACCTGAACTGGCCCCCTTCGCCGGCGATGCTGCAGCTGCAGCGCCGCCCGAACGACCAGCCCTTGGGCTGAGCCCCTGCAGTCCTTGTTCAACCCACCCATTCCACCCCTCCCCCAAGGAAGAGCCATGAAGAAATCCTTCGTCCTCGTCGCGGCGCTGCTGGCCGCCGGTGTCGTGCAGGCCTCGGGCACCCTCGAAAAGATCAAGTCGAGCGGCACGATCACGCTGGGCGTGCGCGAGTCCTCCGGCGCACTCGGCTTCACGCTGGGTGATGGCAAGTACGTCGGCTTCCACACCGAGATGGCCGAGCGCATCTCCGCCGACCTGCGCAAGAAGCTGGGGCTGTCGTCGCTGACGGTCAAGTTCCAGCCGGTGACCTCGCAGAACCGCATCCCGCTGGTCGAGAACGGGACCGTCGACCTCGAGTGCGGCTCGACCACCAACAACGCCGCCCGCCAGAAGCAGGTGTCGTTCGCGGTCACCACCTATGTCGAGGAAGTGCGCATCGCGGTGAAGACCAGCTCGGGCATCACCTCGATCTCGCAGCTCAACGGCAAGAAGGTCGCCACCACCACCGGCACGACCTCGGTGCAGCTGCTGCGCAAGCACGAGCGTGCCAACGGCGTGAATTTCGAGGA
>JBJOPV010000022.1:0-22949 GCA_046050625.1 Pseudomonadota bacterium | reverse complement strand
TGGCTGCCTTCGCTCAGCGCGGGGCGCAGGCGCTGGCGGCTCATCTCCAGCAGGCCGAACTTCGAGATCGACGAGAACTGCACGCGGGCGCGGTCATGGCGCAGCGCGTCGCGCAGGCGCTGCTCGACCTCGCGGCGGTTCTTCGACTCCTCCATGTCGATGAAGTCGACCACCAGCAGGCCGCCCAGGTCGCGCAGGCGCGCCTGGCGGGCGATCTCGTCGGCGGCTTCGAGGTTGGTGCGGGTGGCGGTCTCCTCGATGTCGCCGCCGCGGGTGGCGCGCGCCGAGTTGACGTCGATCGACACCAGCGCTTCGGTGTGGTCGATGACGATGGCGCCGCCCGAGGGCAGATGCACCGTGCGGCTGAAGGCCGTCTCGATCTGGTGCTCGATCTGGAAGCGGCTGAACAGCGGCGCGTCGTCGCGGTAGCGCTTCACCCGGTTGGCCGTCTCGGGCATGACGTGCAGCATGAACTGCCGCGCCTGCTCGTAGATGTCGTCGGTGTCGATCAGGATCTCGCCGATGTCGGCGGTGAAGTAGTCGCGGATCGCGCGGATCACCAGCGACGACTCCTGATAGATCAGGAAGGCGCCCCGCCCGCCCTTGGCCGCGTCATCGATCGCGGTCCAGAGCTTGAGCATGTAGTTCAGGTCCCACTGCAGCTCGGGCGCGGTGCGGCCGATGCCAGCGGTGCGGGCGATGAGCGACATGCCCTTCGGGTACTCGAGCTGCTCGAGGTTCTCCTTGAGCTCCTCGCGGTCCTCGCCCTCGATGCGACGGCTGACGCCGCCGCCGCGCGGGTTGTTGGGCATCAGCACCAGATAGCGGCCGGCCAGGCTCACGAAGGTGGTCAGCGCCGCGCCCTTGTTGCCGCGCTCTTCCTTCTCGACCTGGACCAGCAGCTCCTGGCCTTCCTTGATCACGTCCTGGATGCGCGCCGAGCGCACCTCGACGCCGTCCTTGAAGTACTGGCGCGAGATTTCCTTGAACGGCAGGAAGCCGTGGCGCTCCTCGCCGTAGTCGACGAAGCAGGCCTCCAGCGAGGGCTCGACACGGGTGACGACGGCCTTGTAGATGTTGCCCTTGCGCTGCTCGCGCCCTTCGATCTCGGTCTCGAAGTCGATCAGCTTCTGGCCATCAACGATCGCCAGGCGCCGCTCTTCCGGCTGCGTGGCATTGATCAGCATGCGTTTCACGTTTTCTCCTCATGCTCGCTTCATCATCAAGAGATGCGCGAGGCCGCACGGAAGGAGCCGGGAAGGAATCGCCCTGGACTGCGCGGCAGGCACCGGTCTCGCGACGGGTGGATCAGCTGCGCGGCGTTGGCGCGCGCGTGGACAGGGATGCCGGGTCGGATCGCAGCAGGCCGGCCGCGTGATGCCGGACGGACCGGCAGGGCACGGGTCCGCCATCCGACGCATCCGCGACAGCGGACGGCTCCGGCCGGGGGCGCTGCACGCCGGCGGTCGGGTCGGGAAACGGCAAAAGGCACTTCTGCTTCATGCGACGGCGGCGTCCGTTCGTCGGACGCAGGCCACAGCAGCGACAGGCCGGAGGACGCGTCATCATGCGAGATTTCTCACGACCCGCGCCGGCCATCGCTGCTGCAGCCGGAAAAACCTTGTGTCAGGGCTCTTTCAGCGTGGTCTCTGGCGCCCGTCCTGACAGCCCGCGCACTCACCTTGGGAATGCACACCACCAGCAGAACGCGCGCTGCATCAGCGTTGCAGTCATACCGGGCATGCAGCATGCCACGAGACGACCGCGACCACCTTGCGCCGGAGGCTGCTTCTCAGTGCCCGCTAAACTCAGGCAAATCAAACACTTACAGCGCCAACGTGGTCCAACGCATTATAGGGGCAAAGCCCGGTCGGCCCGATTCTGGAAAAGACTCCCGAAAGGAGCCGGCACGGCCCTTGACTGGAACCGCCTCCAGCCCGGGCACCGCCCTGGTGCGCCACCTCGTCGTCGACGAGGGCAGCGCCGGCCAGCGGCTCGACAACTTCCTGCTGCGCGAGCTCAAGGGCGCGCCCAAGACGCTCGTCTACCGCATCATCCGCAGCGGCGAGGTGCGCATCAACAAGGGCCGCGCCAGCGCGGAGTCGCGGCTGCAGATCGGCGACCAGGTGCGGGTGCCGCCGCTGCGCCTGAGCGAGCCTGACGCGCAGGCCACTGCGGCGGTGCCCGCGCGCGAGTTCCCGGTGCTGTTCGAGGACGAGCAGGTGCTGGTGGTCGACAAGCCGGCGGGCGTGGCGGTGCACGGCGGCTCGGGCGTGAGCTTCGGCGTCATCGAGCAGCTGCGCCGCGCGCGGCCCGAGGCCAAGTTCCTCGAGCTGGTGCACCGACTCGACAAGGAGACCTCCGGCCTGCTGCTGATCGCCAAGAAGCGCAGCGCGCTGACCACGCTGCAGGACCAGTTCCGCCAGCGCGAGACCGGCAAGACCTACTCGGCGCTGGTGAGCGGCACCTGGCCGGCGGCGCGCAAGGTGATCGATGTCGCGCTGCACAAGTTCCTGGACGCTGCCGGCGAGCGCCGGGTGCGTGCGGTCGAGGCCGACCATCCCGACGGGCGACGCTCGATCTCGCTGGTGCGCATCGTCAAGGCCTGGGCCGGCTACACGCTGCTGGACGTGACGATCAAGACCGGGCGCACGCACCAGATCCGCGTGCACCTGCAGAACGAGGGCCACCCGATCGTCGGCGACGACAAGTACGGCGACTTCGCGCTGAACAAGGCGCTGGCGCGCGGCGAGGCGGTGCCGGGCCTGCGCTTCGAGCGCATGTTCCTGCACGCGCGCCGGCTCGCCTTCGATCACCCGGCCAGCGGTGAGCGCATCGAGCTGGCTGCACCGCTGCCCCCGGACTGCGTCACGCTGCTGAACCGGCTGCCGCTGCTGCCCGCGCCCCCCTCTCCCGCCAACGCCCCCACTGCCACGCCATGAGCTCCACCGCACTGCGCCCTCGCCACTACGACCTGATCGTCTTCGACTGGGACGGCACGCTGTTCGACTCCACCGCGCTGATCGTGCGCGCGATCCAGGCCGCCTGCCGGGACCTGGGCGCGCCGGTGCCCAGCGACGAGGCCGCCGCCCATGTGATCGGCCTGGGCCTGCAGGACGCGCTGCAGCGCGCGGTGCCGGACCTGCCGATCGATCTCTATCCGGAGCTCGGCCGGCGCTACCGCCAGCACTATTTCGCCAGCCACGATCAGGTCACGCTGTTCGCGGGCGTGCCGGCGCTGCTGGCCGGCCTGCGCGAGCGCAACCACTGGCTGGCGGTGGCCACCGGCAAGAGCCGCCACGGCCTGGACGAGGCGCTGCGCATCAGCGCGCTGGGCGGGCTCTTCGACGCGACCCGCACCGCCGACGAGACCCGCTCCAAGCCGCATCCGCAGATGCTGCAGGAGCTGATGCGCGAGTTCGGCGTCGACCCGAAGCGCACGCTGATGATCGGCGACACCACGCACGACCTGCAGCTCGCCGCCAATGCCGGCACCGACGCGGTGGCCGTGGCCTATGGCGCACATCCGCCCGAGCAGCTCGGCGACCTGCACCCGCTGACGATCGCGCACTCGGTGCGTGAACTGCAGGACTGGCTGGCCCGCCATGGCTGAAGCGATCGCTCCACGGCCCCTGTGCGCCGCTGACGCGCTGCCCGAGCGCGGCCGGGCCCATGTCTTCGATCTGCTGGAATATGGTCGACCGGCGCGTGGCTTCGTGCTGCGCTTCGACGGTCGCCCGGTCGCGTACCTGAACCAATGTGCGCATGTTCCGGCCGAGATGGACTGGCAGCCCGGCCATTTCCTCGATGACGAGGGCCGCTGGATCCTGTGCTCGATCCATGGCGCGGCCTACGAGCCGGCCAGCGGCCTGTGCGTGGGCGGGCCCTGCCGGGGCCGCCGCCTCAAGCCCATCCGCGTCGAGGAGCGCGACGGTCAGGTGTATTGGTATCCTTCGGACACACTGACGCCAGCCTGTCCATGAGCCCGCAAGACGACGCCTCCGCCCCCGCTCCTTCCCCGGCCGCCGCCGCCCTTCCCGACCCGGTCATGCAGGCGGCCGACACGCCGGCCCCCCCCCCGCCGGAGCCGATGCCGGCGCCCATCGGGCGTGGCAGCTTCGACCATGTGATGGAGCAGTTCGCGCGCGACTATGTCCGCGATCGCCGCAGCAGCCGGCGCTGGAATCTGTTCTTCCGCTTCGGCTGGCTGGCGCTGGGCGTGTTCGCCGCCTGGACCATTCACCAGGACACCGCCACCAGCAGCGCGCCGTCCGGTCCGCACAGCGCGCTGGTGGAGCTGCGCGGCGAGATCGCCGCCGGCGGCGAGGCCAGCGCCGAGGTGCTGCTGTCCGGCCTGAAGAGCGCCTTCGAGGATGTCGGCGCGCAAGGCGTGATCATCCGCATCAATTCGCCCGGCGGCAGCCCGGTGCAGGCCGGCATCGTCTACGACGAGGTCAAGCGCCTGAAGGAGAAGCACCACAAGAAGGTCTACGCGGTGGTCGAGGAAAGCGCCGCCTCCGGCGCCTACTACATCGCGGTGGCGGCCGACGAGATCTATGTCGACAAGGCCTCGATCGTCGGCTCGATCGGCGTGCTGATGGACGGCTTCGGCTTCGACAAGGTGATGGAGAAGGTCGGCGTCGAGCGCCGGCTGCTGACCGCCGGCAGCAACAAGGGCATGCTCGATCCCTACTCGCCGCTGGACGAGAAGCAGCGCGGCTACGCGCAGGCCATGCTCGACCAGATTCACCGCCAGTTCATCGACACGGTGCGCGAGGGCCGGGGCGAGCGCCTGAAGGAAACGCCCGAGACTTTCTCCGGCCTGTTCTGGAACGGCGAGGAGGCGGTGAAGATGGGCCTGGCCGACGGCCTGGGCAATCTCGACCATGTGGCCCGCGAGGTCATCAAGGCCGAGGAAATCATCGACTACACGCCCAAGGAAAACGTCGCCGAGCGGCTGGCCAAGCGCTTCGGCGCGGCCCTCGGCGAGGGCGCGGTGCGCGCCCTGGGCCGGCTGCCGGCCGTGCACTGAGCCGGGCGACCCGGCTCGGCCGGCCTCAGCAGTCTTCCAGCGCCAGCAGCTCGGCCACCGTCTGGCGGCGGCGGATCAGCCGGGCCTGGCCGGCGTCGACCAGCACCTCGGGGATCAGCGGCCGGCTGTTGTAGTTGCTCGACATCGACGCGCCGTAGGCGCCGGCGTTGTGGAAGACCAGCAGGTCGCCGACCTGCACCGCCGGCAGCTCGCGCGTCAGCACCACGCCGCCCTCGCCCTGGGTGAAGACGTCGCCCGACTCGCACAGCGGGCCGGCGACGACGCAGGGCTGGCGGGGCGCATCCGCCGGCGCGTCCAGCACGCTGATGGCGTGGTAGCTGCCGTACATCGACGGGCGCATCAGGTCGTTGAAGCCGGCATCCACCAGCACGAAGCGGTTGGCGCCCATCGACTTGGTGGCGCGCACCTCGGCCAGCAGCAGGCCGGACTCGGCCACCAAGTAGCGGCCCGGCTCCAGCTCCAGGTGCACCGCGTGGCCCAGATGGGCGGCGATGCGCTGACGCGCGGCGTCCCACAGGCCGAAGTAATGTGCGGTGTCGATGCGCGGCTCGCCGTCGCGGTAGGGCACGGAGAGCCCGCCGCCGGCGGAGATCGCCTCCAGGTCGGCGCCGCTGCGGATCACCAGATCGACCATCGCCTCGCAGACCTGCTCGAGGTGGCCGTAGTCCACGCCCGAGCCGATGTGCATGTGCAGGCCCACCAGGCGCAGGCCGTGCGCGCGGATCGCCTCCAGCGCCAGCGGCAGGTCGGCGTGCCAGATGCCGTGCTTGCTGTGCTCGCCGCCGGTGTTGGTCTTGTTGCTGTGGCCGTGGCCGAAGCCGGGGTTGATGCGCAGCCAGACCGGGTGGCCCGCCGCCACCGCACCAAGCTGATGCAGCATGTCCACCGAACCGGCATTGACCGGCACGCCCAGCGCCACCACCCGCGCCAGCGTCGCGCGGTCGAGCAGGTCGGCGGTGAAGACGATCTCCGAGGGCTGGCCCGGCGTGCAGCCCGGCTGGAAGCCGGCACGCAGCGCGCGCTCGATCTCGCCCAGCGAGACCGCATCCACCTTGACGCCCTGCTCGCGCATCAGGCGCAGCACATGGGTGTTGGAGTTGGCCTTCTGCGCGAAGCGCACGGTGTCGAAGACGCTCAGGTCGGCGATGCGCCGGCGGATCATGTCGGCGTCATAGACCCACACCGGGGTGCCGTGGTCGCGGGCGATCTGGCGCAGCAGCGCCGAGGACAGGGACAGGTCAAAGCTCATCGGAATCATGCGCCAGGCGCGCAGAGGCATCGGGATGCGCGATGCTGAGGCGCCTTGCCAATTCAATCCAGTGCTTTTTTTTTCAAGTCTCATTCATTCTGGATATGTCTGACCCAGTCTGACGCCGAGCCGGCTATGCTGGCGCCATGCCCCTCAGCCACCGCCTGATCGAGGTCTTCGACGCCGTGATGCGCACCGGTCACCTGAGCCGGGCGGCCGAGCGGCTGCACACCTCGCAGCCCACCGTCAGCCGCGACATCGCGCGGCTCGAGCAGGTGCTGGGCATGGTGCTGTTCGAGCGGGTGCGCGGCCGCCTGCGCCCGACCGCACGCGCGCTGGCGCTGCACCAGGAGGTGACGCGCTCCTTCGTCGGCATCGACCGCATCGCCGCGACCGCGCTGGCCCTGCGCGACTTCGCGGACGGCCGGCTGGATCTGGCCTGCCTGCCCGCGCTGGCCGAGGCGCTGCTGCCCGCAGCGACACGGCATTTCCTCGCCCGACAACCGCAGGCCGGCCTGTCGGTCACGCCGCTGGAGTCGCCCTGGCTGGAGCAGGCGCTGTCGGACCAGCGCCATGACCTCGGTCTGGTCGAGCGCCGCGACGCGCCGGCGCAGACCCTGCTGGAGCCGCTGCTCAGCATCGACGAGGTCGTCGTGCTGCCGGCGGGCCACCGGCTGCTCGCGCACCGGCGCATCGCACCGGCCGATCTGGCCGGCGAGACCTTCATCAGCTTCGCGCCGACCGACCCCTACCGGCAGCAGATCGACGCGATGTTCGCCGCACAGGGCGTGACGCGCCACCTCGCGCTCGACACCGGCAGCGCCGCGGCGGTCTGCGCGCTGGTGCGTCAGGGGCTCGGGGTGGCGATCGTCAACCCCTTGAGCGCGCTCGACCGGATCGGACCGGACCTGCATGTGCGCGCGCTGACCGTGTCGGTGCCCTTCCATGTCGGTCTGGTGCGGCCTGCGCTGCGCGGCCAGCATCCGCTGCTCGAGGACTGCCGGCAGGCGCTGCACGCCGCCGCCCGGGACCTGCTTGCGCGCCTCGATCAGGCTGTCTCGGCCACAACGGAGCAGGACTGATCCTCATTTCCGGTCAGAGCAGGCCTGCAGGGCTACCCCCATTCCAGCGGGACAGCAACAGCGAATGCCGCCAGAATGGCCGACTTTGGAACAAGGAGATAGCCATGAAGGGCGACGCCAAGGTCATCGAGTACCTCAACGCGCAGCTGCGCAACGAGCTGACCGCGATCAACCAGTACTTCCTGCATGCCCGCATGCTGAAGAACTGGGGCCTGGCCAAGATGGCCAAGCACGAGTACGAGGAATCGATCGAGGAGATGAAGCATGCCGACAAGCTGATCGAGCGCATCCTGATGCTCGAGGGCCTGCCGAACCTGCAGGATCTGGGCAAGCTCTACATCGGCGAGACCGCCGCCGAGGTGCTGGAGTGCGACCTGAAGATCGAGATGGGCTCGCACCCGCTGCTGAAGGAAGCCATCGCCCACTGCGAGAGCGTGCGCGACTATGTCTCGCGCGACGTGCTGCTCGAGATCCTCGACGACACCGAGGAGCACATCGACCACATCGAGACCGAGCAGGGCCTGATCCAGCAGATGGGCGAACAGAACTGGCTGCAGACCCAGGCCGGCACCGGATCCGGCAGCTGATCCAGCGGCAGATGCCCGCCGACACCCCCGGACTTGGCGGGGGCATCGCGACAAAGATTGAGAAACATTCTCATTGTCAGTAGCATGGAGGCATGATCATCTGCCTCTGCCACCGTGTGTCCGACCGCGACATCCGCAACGCGGTCCAGTCGGGAACCCTCAGCTTCGACCTGCTGCAGGACGAGACGGGCGTCTCGACCGGCTGCGGGCGCTGCAACGGCTGCGCGCGCGAGGTGTTCGACGGGGCCGTGGCAGCACGCGGCGGCTGTTCCACCGCCGCGCTGTCGGCCCTCATGACGCCAGCAGGCCTTTCCGCTCGATGAAGCCGATGACCTCCGCAAGGCCCTCGCAGGTCTTGAGGTTGGTCATGACAAATGGCTTGGTCGGCCGCATGCGCACCGTGTCGGTGCGCATGATCTCCAGATTGGCACCGACATGGGGCGCCAGATCGGTCTTGTTGATCACGAACAGATCGCTTTTGGTGATCCCGGGTCCGCCCTTGCGCGGAATCTTCTCGCCCGCAGCCACATCGATCACATAGATCGTCAGGTCCGACAGCTCCGGACTGAAAGTCGCGGCCAGGTTGTCACCGCCCGACTCGATGAAGACGATGTCGGCGTCAGGGAACTTCTCCAGCATCCGGTCGACCGCCTCGAGGTTGATCGAGGCATCCTCGCGGATCGCGGTGTGCGGGCACCCCCCGGTCTCGACACCCATGATGCGCTCGGGATCCAGCGCCCCCGCCACCGTCAGCAGACGCTGATCCTCCTTGGTGTAGATGTCGTTGGTGACGACCACCAGGTCCCAGCGCTCGCGCATCGTCTTGCACAGCATCTCGACCAGCGTGGTCTTGCCAGAGCCGACCGGCCCACCAACGCCGACCCGCAGCGGCGGGAGCTTCTTGGTGCGACCAGGAATGGAATGAAGGGGACTGCTCATGATGGGATGGGAGAGGAAAAGGACACGCCCATGCAAGACACGGGCCCCGACTTGCCACCCGGCCGGTCTCACCCTGTGAACCGCTGTCCAAGCCCCTCACAAAAAAATTGCCCCGAAACACTTGCGCGACGTCCGAGTACTCGTCATAATTCAAGTCTGTCGGCGCTTTAGCTCAGTCGGTTAGAGCGATGGAATCATAATCCACAGGTCCGCGGTTCGAGTCCGTGAAGCGCCACCAAACAAGAAGCCCTTGATGCATCAGCATCAAGGGCTTTTCACTTTTGGCTTCTACGGCATAGAAAGCCGTGCGGGGTATCCTTGTTGTTCGGATCGCCAGGCGCCCATGCTGACTAGAGTCCGGCGTGTTTTCCGCCGGACCCGTCCATCCATGCCCACGCTGCACCCGAATGACCGCCCGATGCTGATCGCGACTGCCGTCGTGATGGCCGGAGCCTTGGTCTACGCCATCCTCCATGACTCGCTGCTGCTGGTGCTGGGCGTCGGCAGCGCGCTGATGACGCTGGCCGTCGGCGCAGCACTGGCCTCGCAGGGCCGGCTGGGCAGTCGCATCGCGCTGCCGATGCTCGGCATGGCGATGGTCGCGCTGCTGATCCATGCGGCGCGCGGCCAGACCGAGGCCCACTTCGCCGTCTTCGCCTTCCTCGCGGTCACGATGGTCTACCGGCACTGGCTGCCGATCGTGGTTGGTGCCGCCGCCATTGCGGCTCACCATTTGAGCTTCAACTCCATGCAGCAGTGGGGCTGGGGGCCGGTGTGCTTCACCGAGCCCAGTCTGGGCATCGTCATCGAGCACGCCCTGTTCGTGGTGGCCGAGACAGGCATCCTGATCCTGCTGGCGCAGCGCGCACGCGCCGACTTCCGCACCGCCGAGCGCCTGGTCGAGATCACCGAGATGCTGCTCGACCAGAGCGGCCACATCGATCTGGCGGTGGCTCACAGGACGCCGGCCGGAGATCCGACGACCGCCAGGCTGCTGGAGGCCCTGCAGCGCATCGAGCAGTCGATCCGACAAGTGCGCAGCAGCGCCGTCCAGGTCGACTCGGCCTCCCGCGAGATCGCCAGTGGCAACACCGACCTGTCGGTCCGCACCGAGAAGACCGCCAGCCACCTGCAGAACACCGCCAGCTCCATGGAGCAGCTCACCGGCACGGTGCAGCACACCGCGACCGCCGCGCGCGAGGCCAGCACGCTGGCACGCTCCGCCGCCGAGGTCGCCACGCGCGGTGGCCAGGTGGTGACCGAGGTCGTCTCGACGATGCAGGAGATCGAGGCCAGCTCGCGCAAGATCGCCGACATCATCGGCGTCATCAACGGCATCGCCTTTCAGACCAACATCCTGGCGCTGAACGCAGCGGTCGAGGCCGCGCGGGCCGGCGAGCAGGGTCGCGGCTTCGCGGTGGTCGCCGGCGAGGTGCGCAGCCTGGCGCAGCGCAGTGCCACCGCCGCCACCGAGATCCGCCAGCTCATCGGCAGCAGCGTCGACAAGGTCGGCGACGGCACCCGGCTGGTCAGCCAGGCCGGCCGCACGATGGACGAGATCGTCGCCAGCGTGCAGCGCGTCAGCCAGATGATCGAGCAGATCAGCGCCGCCGCCGACGAGCAGAGCGGCGGCATCGGCATGATGCACAGTGCGGTGCATGAGCTCGACAGCATGACGCAGCAGAATGCCGCACTGGTCGAGGAGAGCGCAGCCGCCGCCACCAGCCTGAGCCAGGAGGCACGTCAGCTGCTCGACGCGGTCGAGGTCTTTCGCCTCGGTGACGAGATGCCTGCCCACCGACTGATGTCGGCCTGAGCAGACCGACCCGGCGCTCAGCGCCCGCTGCGGTAGGGCTCCTCGAAGTCGAGAAAGTCCTGCTCGGCCCGCGCTTCGGCCACCCAGGCGGCCACGCCGGGCGCAGCCCACAGCCGCTCGATCCAGGCCGCCACCGGCGCGCTGACCGGCAGGCCATAGGTGCGGATGCGCCCGGCCACCGGCGCGAAGTACGCGTCGGGAATCGAGAAGGCACCGAACAGGAAGGGACCACCGCCCAGCGCCAGCGCCTGCTCCCACAGCGCGATCAGGCGGGCCAGATCGGCGCGCACGTCGGCACGCTCGACCATCAGCCGCGCACCGACCTCTGGCAGACAGGCTTCAAGGTTTTGCGGACAGTGCGCGCGCAGCGCACCGAAGCCGGAATGCATCTCGGCACACATCGAACGGGCCAGCGCGCGGCTGCGCACATCGCGTGGCCACAGCGCCTTCTCCGGATGGCGTTCGGCCAGGAATTCGGCGATCGCCAGCGTGTCCCAGACCGCCAGGCCGTCGTCGTCCACCAGCACAGGCACCTTGCCGGTGGGCGAGACCCCCTGCAGCGCGGTCTTGAAGACCGAGCCCGCGTCGAAACTGTCGAAACGCACCATCACTTCCTCGAAGTCGATGCCGCACTGCCTCATCAGCACCCACGGGCGCATCGACCAGGACGAGTAGTTCTTGTTGCCGATGTAGAGCTTCATCATCACCTCCAGGTGCAGTCAGGCGCGTCCGGAAGGAACGCATGCCTGCATCCTAGTCGGGCATCTCGGCGACATGCATGAGGAAGCTGCATGGTGGCGATGCATGCCAGACATCCGTGAGCCCTCGGGGGCACATCAATCGGGCAGCATCTCGGCTTCGGGATCGGCGACATCGCCGACGGCACGGCGTGTCAGCGCAGCCTGCGCCAGCACCCAGTCGCGGAAGGCCTGGACCTCCGGCCGACGTTCGGCGCGCGCCCCCAGCGGCACCAGCCAGTAGCACGGCGAAGCCCACAGCCGCCCCTGCATGCCGAAGGGTTCGACCAGGTCACCACGCTCGACCACGTCATGCACCATCGCCAGCCGCGCCAGCGCCACGCCCTGGCCCGCCAGCGCCGCCTGCACCTGCTGGTGCGTGTAGTTGACGCTGATCCAGCGCCGCGGCGCCAGCTGCCCCAGGCCCTGCGCGGCCAGCCACACCGGCCAGCAGGTCGCCAGCGAGCCCGGCAGCCCGTCGTCCATCTCGAGCAGGGTGTGGTCGGTCAGATCGGCGGGCCGGCGCAGCAGCGGCGCGCTGCCCCGCTCGATCGCGTCCGCCAGGCGCGCGCCGATCACCGGCGTCAGCAGCTCGCCGAACAGCCGGATCGCACCCTCGGGCGCCTTGCTGGCATCGCAGTGGCGCAGCGCGACATCGAGCTCGGCATCATCGGTCTCGATCATCCGGTCGGTCGCGGCGATGCGGATGTCGGCCAGCGGGTGATCACGCTCGAAGTCGGGCAGGCGCGGCATCAGCCACAGCGACGCGAAGGACGGGAATGTGGTGACGCTGACCATCGCGCGGCTGCGGCTCAGACGGATCTGGCGCACGCTGGCGTCGATGCGCACCAGCGCCGGCTCGACCGCGCGCAGCAGCGTCTGGCCCACGCCGGTCAGCTCGACGCGGCGGGTCGCGCGGGTGAACAGCGGCGCGCCCAGCTCCCCTTCCAGACCCTTGATCTGACGGCTGATCGCCGGCTGCGTCAGGTTGAGCTCCTCGGCCGCGGCGCTGAAGCTCAGCAGGCGCGCCACCGCCTCGAAGGTGCGCAGACAGTCGAGCGGCAGCGGGCGACGAGGCATTCGATTCATGACGCCATGTTATCAATCGACGCCTCCGATTTCATCCAGCTGCGGCCGTGCAGGCAGGACACTGTCGTCAATGTCAACCCGAGAAGGTCCTGATGCAGGGGCTGGTCACCTGGGAGAGCGAAATGGAAATCGAGCATGTCACCACCGCCTGCCGCGCCCGTGTGAGCCGTGACGGCTGGCTGGCCGCCGCCGACGCGCCGGTCTGGATCACCCGCGACGGCGACCCGCACGACCATGTGCTGATGCCGGGCGAGCTGCTGCCACTGCATGAGGGCGACCGGCTGGTGGTCGAACCCTGGCAGGCCGGCCGGGCCGCGCGACTGACCTTCGTCGCCAGCCGGGCCGAAAGCCCGCTCGATGCGCTGCAGGCCCTGGCCCTGCTGGCCGAGACCTTCGCGCTGTTGCTGGAGCAGGCGGCGCGCACCGCCCGCAAGATGGCGGACCGGGTCCGGCCTTATCCGGTGATGCGTCACGGACGGGCTCCCTAGACTCAGGCGCATCCCCCATCCCGCGCCGCCCGCGCGGCCCGGCCCATGGATGCTCTCGGTCCCCTGCCCGCGCTGCCGCCCGTCCGGCGCACCCCGTCGTCGGACACCGCCCCGGACGAACGCCATCGGTCGGGCGCGCGGCCGGGATCCTTGCCGGAACCCCTGCCGCGCCGCACCCTGCCGCAGCAGGCCCTGCTCGATGCCCTGGCCTCGCGTGCGCCGGATGAACCGGCCTCCAAGCACCGGGCATCGCCACAGCGCACCGCCACGCCGGTGGCCGTTTCAGCAGCCCCCCTCACGCTGCCCTCTTCCTCTTCCCCGTTCGATCGCGCCGAAGCGCTGCTGCGCGTGCGGCCGGATCCGACGATCCTGCTCTACAACCGCCCCGTGCCGGGCAAGACTGCGCCGGCACTGACGCCCCCGGCGCTCCGCGCCCTGCCCCGGTTCGACACGGGATCGCGTCAACCCGGGCCCTGGACTGCACCGGCACTGGCGCGTGCTGGGCACGACGCGGGAAGCGGCCTGGGCCTGGCGCGCCAGCTGATCGAGACCGGCCGGCCCGGCGAGGCCCTGGCCCTGCTCGATCAGCTCGACCCGACCCCGCTGCCCCGAGACGCACCGTGGCATCTGGTGCGGGCGGCCGCCTGGCAACAGCTGCGGCGCCCCCAGGAGGCGGCCCGCGAAGCCTCGGCCGCGCTGGCCCGTGCGGGCATCGACGCGCCGACCCGCCACGCAGCGCTGCAGCAGCTCGGCCAGGCCCTGACCCTGCAGGGCGAGATCGCCGAGGCCGCCTGGTGCCACCGCACCCGGCTGGCCGAGAACCCCCGGGACTCCGGCGCCGCGCTGGAGGCGGCCAGCGCGGCGGCCGCCGAGGCCGACTGGTCGGCGCTGGCCGACGATCGGATCCGGCTCGAACAGACACTGCAGCCCCCTGCGGCCGCCCCACAGGGGCGGCAGGAACTGCGCTCCCCGCCCGATCCCGCCCTGCTGGCGGCCTTCACCGACGATCCGGCGCACCTGCGCCAGGCGGCCGAACAGGCGGTACAGACGCGCCTGGGCCGTGTCGTCGCGCGCAGTGGGTCGCGTCGCCGCCCGCCGCGTGCGCCAGGCACCCGGCTGCGCCTGGGCCTGTTGCTGGGCGTGACGCCGGCCGGCAGTGCCTCGCCCTGGCCGATCGTCGAGATGCTGATGGCGCTCGAGCCGGCGCTGTTCGACCTGACCGTCTACGCCGACCTGCCCGACGAGGCAGACACCTGCACCGATACGCCGCTGCAGCCGCTGCGCGAACGCAGCAGCCGCTGGCGCGACTGCCACGACAGCGACGAAGAAGCCCTGGCGCTGACGATCAGCGACGATGCGCTCGACCTGCTGGCGGTGCTCGACGCACGGGCCGACACCCGGCGGCTGGCCACGCTGGCACGCCACCCGGCCGCCCTGCAGATCGCCTGGGCCGACGGCGCGGGCAGCACTGGCGCGCCCTTCATCGACTACCTGGTCGGCGACCGCGAGCGCACGCCCATCGAGCTGGCCGCCGACACGGTCGAGGCCATCGCCCAGATGCCCTCGCGCCATCGCCCGTCCGAGGCGCCCGCCGCCGCGCCTGAGCCCCCGTTCGATCCGCCGACCCGCGCCGACTGCGGCCTGCCCGAGTCGGCGATGGTCTACGCTTGCTTCGCCCGGCCCGGCGCGATCCTGCCCGAGCAGTTTGCCGCCTGGTGCCGCATCCTGGCCGACACGGCGGGCGCGGTGCTGTGGCTGCGTGGCGCCACACCCACGGTGCGCGCCCGGCTTCAGGAGGCCGCCGCCGGCCTGGGCATCGACCCGCGCCGGCTGGTCTTCGCCGCCGAGCTGGAGCGTGATCGCCATGCCGCCCGGCTGCCCCTGGCCGATCTGGTGCTCGACACCTTTCCCGACAGCGGCGAGCGCCGCTGCCTCGAGTCGCTGCAGCAGGGCGTGCCGGTGCTGAGCCGGCGCGGACGCAGCCCCGGCTCGCGTCGGGCCGCCGCACTGCTGCAGGCCGTCGGCCTGCCCGAGCTGGTCTGCGACGGGCCGGAGCGGCTGCACATCGAGGCGGTGCGCCTGGGCCGCGATGCCGCCCGGCGTGCGGCGCTGCGCGAGCAGCTGCGCCAGCGCCTGCAGGCCGATCCGCTGCACGACCCGGCCGGACTGGCGCGCGACTTCGCCGCGCTGGTGCGCCGCATGGTCGACCGCCTCGACGCCGGCCTGCCACCGGTGCCGCTGGCCGCGCTGCCCGCGCCCTGAGCCCTCCCCCCGATCCTTCATTCAGAGAACCATGCGACCGAAACCCGCCCGCCTCTACCGCATCGCCCTGGTGATGATCGTGCGCAACGAGGCCGCCGGCCTGAAGCGCACGCTCGACAGCGTGCGCCGCCATGTCGACCGGATGGTGGTGCTCGACACCGGCTCGAGCGACCGCACCCGCGAGATCGCCCGCGCTGCCGGCGCCCGGGTCGCCGACTTCGCCTGGTGCGACGACTTCAGTGCCGCGCGCAACGCCGCGCTCGATCTGGCCAGCGCCGACTGGCATCTGGTGCTCGACGGCGATGAATGGCTGAGCGAGGGCGCGCAGGTGCTGGCGGCGCTGCGCACCTGCAAGCCCGACTTCGTCGGCGCGCTGCGCGTCGACAGTCGCCACGCGCTCGAGGGCGGCGAGCCCGGCGGCGAAGCCGTCGCCTCGAGCTGGATCAGCCGGCTGCTACCCGGCACGGTGCGCTACCGCGGCCGGGTCCACGAGCAGCCGCAGCACACCCTGCCAGTGCGCCGGCTGCCGGTGACGATCAGCCACAGCGGCTA
The DNA here is from genome assembly GCA_046050625.1 of Pseudomonadota bacterium. Lineage (GTDB taxonomy): Bacteria > Pseudomonadota > Gammaproteobacteria > Burkholderiales > Burkholderiaceae_C > Sphaerotilus. The sequence continues at coordinate 7,095 of JBJOPV010000022.1, read as the reverse complement.
CCTGCCCGAGGCGCTGGCACGCAAGGCCGACCGCAATGCCCGGCTGCTGCAGCGCGAGATCGCCGACCGGCCCGACGACGCCTACCTCTGGTACCAGCTCGGCAAGGACCATGACGTGCACGGTCGCGCGGCCGCCGCGCTCGACTGCTTCGCACGCGCCGAGACGCTGCAGCCCTGCGGCCCGGAGGCGCCGGGCTGGACGCACGACCTCAGCGTGCGCCGGCTGCATGCGCTGAAATGCGCCGGCCGCCATGCCGAGGGCATCGAGCGGGCCTCGGCGCAGATGGCGCTGTGGTCCGACTCGCCCGACTTCTTCTTCGCGCTCGGCGACCTGATGCTCGACTGGGCCGCCCACGAGCCGCGCCGCGCCGGCGAGCTGCTGCCGATGATCGAGGGCGCCTGGACCCGCTGCCTGGAGATCGGCGAGCGCCCGGAGCTCGACGGTGCGGTGCACGGCCGCGGCAGCGATCTGGCCCGGCACAACCTCGAACTGCTGCGCTCGCTGCGGGCCGAGCTGGCCCCGGTGGCCCAGCCGGGCTGAGCCGCCCCATCCGCCAGCGGCCCCTGATTTGCGCGGTCTTGACCGGGCTGATCAGGCCGACGCGAGGCGGCGGCCTTGCCTAGACTGACCGGGAAATGAAACTTCCTGCCGGCCCGCCCGCGCCTGACCGATCATGACCCTGCCGGACATCCATCTCTGCATCGTCCAGCCTGCCGGCCACGAGCAGGCGCTCGGGCTGCTCGACCCGGCGCGCTATTTCCGCTACCACTTCCGGCGGCTGGGCGCGCGGGTCAGCCTGTCGAAGAACCGGCTGCGCCATGACGCGGTCAACTTCGTCTTCGGCGCCCACCTGGGCGTCGACGAGCACCAGCTCGAGCGCCATCCCTGCGTGCTCGTCAACCTGCTGCAGTTCGGCGCCGACGGCCAGGACGCGCTGCCTGCGGACTTGGCGGACTATGTGGCACTGCTGTCGCGCTCGGCGGTCGTCGACAGCGACCCGACCAATCTGCCGGTCTACGCCGCCCAGCCCGACCGCGTGCCGCTGGTGCCCTTCGTGCATGCCCCCTATCTGGCCGAGGATGTCGAGGGCGTGCCGCTGCCGCTCGACGGCCGGCCGATCGAGCTGCTGCATCTGGGCGAGTTCAGCACGACCGCGCAGGATTTCGTCGCCCGGGTCGAAGCCTGCGGCGTGCCGGTCAGCGTGCTCGACCAGCCGCTCTATGGCGCCGAGCGCGATGCCTTCGTGCGCCAGGCACGTGCGGTGCTGCTGTGCGACGCGCAGGACAGCGGCCACGTCGATCCGGTGCTGCTGGCCCACTGCCTGAGCCTGGGCACGCCGGTCGTGCTGCAACGCACCGAGACGACGCGCGTTCCCGGCTACATCGAGCAGGCCGTCAGCTGGGTCGACGAGGGCACGCTGGGCACGTTCTTCTCGCGCGAGTTCGGCTCGCCCGCCTGGGTCGAGCGCACCCGCCAGCAGCGGGCCCACTTCGAACAGCTCGACCCGGCGCAGGCCATGGCCGACATCCTGGTCCACGCCTGTGCGGTCGGTCTGACGCACCTGCACCGGCGCGACCCGCAGCCCTGGCAGCCCAGCCGGCTGCACCTGGGCGCCGGCACCGGCTACCGCAGCGGCTGGCTCAACATCGACCCCTGCTCGCGCAGCGAGCCCGATCTGGTGCTCGATCCGACGCAGCCGCTGACCCTGCCGCTGTCGACTGTCTCGCCGCTGTGCGGACCGCTGCGGCTGGAGGCCGGGCAGATCGACGAGATCCTGCTGCCGGCGACGCTCGCCCGCAGCGCCGACCTGCCCATGCTGTTGAGCAACTGCCTGGCCCTGCTGCGCGAGGACGGCCTGCTGCTGATCGCGCATGATGCCGGGGCGCGCGCGGACATCTGGAGCGCCTGCGCCGACCGCTTCTGGCAGCTGGGCTGGTTCGAGCACCGCCTCGAGATCCTGGCCGACGAGGGCGGCGAGGCCCCGGGCCTGCTGCGCCTGCGCAAGATCGCCACCACCCCGCGCGAGCGCACGCTGGCGCGGCGCATGACCAGCGACTGCCACCTGCCCGAGGACGCGGTGCCACCGCAGGAGCAGCTGTTGCCGGCCGGCACCTCGGTGCCGCTGCAGGCACTGGTCGGCGCGACGGGTGGCCCCGGCATCGACCGCGAGCTGGCCGAGGTGCTCGACGCGGCCTGATCCCGGGCCGGCATCTCCGCCGGTCGGCCACCGCATCGACGCATGAATGTCGCAGAATGGGCATTCCTTGAATTGCTCTGTCGCCCCGGGCTCACGCGCCGGGGTGCAGCCGTTTTCCGATGAATCCCCAAACCCTGGAATGGCTGCTGTCCCCGGCAGCGCTGGCGCTGTTCGGCCTGTGCATCGGCAGCTTCCTGAACGTGGTCGTGCACCGGCTGCCGGTCATGATGGAGCGCCAGTGGCGCCAGGACAGCGCCGAGATGCTCGGCCTCGATGCCGTGCCGCCGGCCCCGGACGACGACGGCCGCCCGCTCGGCCTGGCCCGCCCGCGCTCGCGCTGCCCGAAGTGCGGCCATGTGCTGCGCTGGCACGAAAACATCCCGCTGCTGGGCTGGCTGCGCCTGGGCGGGCGCTGCTCGGCCTGCCGTGCACCGATCTCGCTGCGCTATCCGCTGGTCGAACTGGGCTGCGGACTGCTGTTTGCCGCCATCGGCTGGCGCTTCGGCGCCGAGCTGCAGACACTGCTGTGGTGCGGCTTTGCCGCGACGCTGCTGGCGGCCTCGCTGATCGACTGGGACACCACGCTGCTGCCCGACAGCATGACGCAGCCGCTGGCCTGGGCCGGCCTGCTCGGCGCACTGCTGGGCTGGCTGCCGCTGGCGCCCGAGCAGGCACTGTGGGGCGCCATCGGCGGCTACATGAGCCTGTGGAGCATCTCGCAGCTGTTCCGGCTGGTGACCGGCAAGGAAGGCATGGGCGCGGGCGACTTCAAGCTGCTGGCCGCGCTGGGCGCCTGGCTGGGCCCGGCGATGCTGCTGCCGATCGTGCTGGGCGCCTCGGTGCTCGGCGCGATCGTCGGCATCGGCATGAAGCTGGCCGCCACGCTGCGCGAGGGCCGCTACGTGCCCTTCGGCCCTTTCCTGGCTGGCGGCGCGCTGGTGGTGATGCTTGCAGGCAGCACGCGGGTGCTGGGCTGGATGGGCTGGGCATGAAGACGCTGCGCATCGGCCTGACCGGCGGCATCGGCAGCGGCAAGAGCACGGTCGCCGCGCTGCTGCGCGCACGGGGCGCGCACATCGTCGACACCGACGCCATCGCGCACCGGCTGACCGCACCGGGCGGCCGGGCGATCGCCGCCCTCGCGGCCGCCTTCGGTGCGGAGTTCATCGGCGCCGACGGCGCGATGGACCGCGCCCGCATGCGCGAGCGCGTCTTCGCCGATCCGGCCGAGCGCCAGCGGCTCGAGGCCATCCTGCATCCGCTGATCGCCCAGGACACCGAGGCCGAGGCGGCGGCCGCACCGCCCGGCGCGCCGGTGGTCTTCGACGTGCCGCTGCTGGTCGAGTCGGGTCGGCGCTGGCGCGAGCGGGTCGATCGCATCCTGGTGGTGGACTGCACGCCAGCCACCCAGATCGCACGGGTGGTCGCGCGCAGCGGCTGGACGCCCGAGGCCGTCGAGCGCGTCATCGCTCAGCAGGCCAGCCGCGAGGCCCGCCGTGCGGTGGCCGATGCGGTGATCCTCAACGACGAACTGGACCGCGAGCAGCTCGATCGTGCGGTGGACCCTGTCTGGAAAAGCTGGGTATGAAACAATCGAAACCGATCGTCCGGCCGGCCGGATCGGGGAGAACAAGGCCTTGACCCACTACGAATACCCCTTCAACGAAAGCATCCGCACGATGCTTCGGCTCGAGCGGCTCTTCACCCGACTGGCCCTGCTGGTGCCGCGCGAGACCGCGACCGACCACCACTACGCGCTGGCGACGCTGTTCGAGATCATGGACGTGACCTCGCGCACCGACTTCAAGGCCGATCTGCTGCGCGAGCTGGACCGGCAGAACAAGGTCTTCGAGAGCTACCGCGGCATTCCGTCGATCTCGGAGGCGGCGCTGGACCTGGCGGTCGACCGCATCGTCGGCGCGCACCGCCGGCTCGCCGCCACCCCGGGCCGGCCCGAGCAGGCGCTGGCCGGCAACGAATGGCTGATGGCGGTGCGCAGCCGCATCCACATTCCCGGCGGCACCTGCGAGTTCGACCTGCCCGGCTATTTCGCCTGGCAGCAGGAGCCGGCGCCCAAGCGCCGCAACGATCTGTTGCGCTGGGTCGGCGTGCTCGATCCGCTGGCCGAGGCGCTCGAGGTCAACCTGGGTCTGCTGCGCGAATCGGGCGTGCGACAGATGGCAGGCTTCCGCAACAGCCTGTTCCAGCTCAACCTGAACGGCAGCCGGGGACTGCAGCTGGTGCGACTGGAGGTCGATCCAGCCTCGCAGCTGATCCCCGAGATCAGCGGCAACCGGGTGCTGCTGGCGATCCGGCTGAGCCGCACCGATGCCGAGGGCCGGCTGCGCCCGATGAACGACAGCGTGCAGCTGCCACTGACGCTGTGCGCCTGAGTCCCGCATGAAGCGTGGGACGCCGCAGCTGGCCTAGACTCGCGGGCGATGACGACGACCTCCTCTTCCGCCCACGATGTCCCGGCCTCGCCGCGCCAGGTGCCCTGTCCGGCCTGCAGCACGCCCGCGCCCTTCGCGAAGGACCTGAACCCGTACCGGCCCTTCTGCAGCCTGCGCTGCCGCGAGCATGATCTGGGCGCCTGGGCCTGCGGCGGCTACCGCGTCGGTGCGGTCGAGCCGCCCGACGACTTCGACGCCGGCGCCTGAAGGCAGGCGCTCAGCCGGCCGGCGTCTCGCGGTGCGTCGGCCCGGCGTGGCCGCGCTCCTCGGCGAACCAGCGCAGCACCGGGATCGTGCCCGGCAGCACCGGCTCCACCTCGACCGGCAGCGCCTGCCAGGCCATGGCCTGAGCCTCGCGCATCTCGAACTCGCCGGTCCAGTCGAAGACCTTGCAGAAGTTCAGCCGCACCCGCGCGTGCGGGTAGTCCATCACCAGCTCGCGCCACGGGTGGACCGCGCCGATGGTGATGCCGATCTCCTCGATCAGCTCGCGGCGCAGCGCCTGCTCGACCGTCTCGCCGGCCTCCAGCTTGCCGCCGGGGAACTCCCAGCATCCGGCGTAGACCTTGCCTGCGGGGCGCGAGGTCAGCAGGAAGCGGCCCTCGCGGCCGTCGGCGTCGCGCTCGACCAGCACGCCCACCGCGACCTCGACCGGCACCCGCTCGGGCAGGTGCTCTGCGCCATCGACGGCGATCGGCTCAGACATGGTCCAGCCCTTCCGGGCCGTCGCCCTGGATCGAGGCGGGCGCGGCGGCCGGCGCCTCGGCCCGGCCGGCGAAGTCGCGCGCGAACTGCCAGGCGACCCGGCCCGAGCGCGAGCCGCGCTCCAGCGCCCAGACCAGCGCGGGCTGACGCGCCGCCTCGATCGTGGCCTCGTCGATGCCGAAATGGCGCAGCCACTGGCCGACGATGGCCAGGTACTCGCGCTGGCTGAACGGATAGAAGCTGATCCACAGCCCGAAGCGCTCGGACAGCGAGATCTTCTCCTCGATCGCCTCGCCGGGATGCAGTTCGCCGTTGTCGTCGTGGCGCGCGCCCAGGTTGTCCTTCATCTGCTCGGGCAGCAGGTGGCGGCGGTTGCTGGTGGCGCAGATCAGCACATTGTCGGAGGCCTGCGCGATGGTGCCGTCCAGGATGGACTTCAGCGCCTTGTAGCCCGACTCGCCCTCGTCGAAGCTGAGGTCGTCGCAGTAGATGATGAAGCGCTCGGGCCGCTCGCCCACCAGCGCCACCAGGTCGGGCAGATCGGTCAGGTCGTCCTTGTCGACCTCGATCAGGCGCAGGCCGCGGTCGGCGAACTCGTTCAGGCAGGCCTTGATCAGCGAGCTCTTGCCCGTGCCGCGCGCGCCGGTCAGCAGCACGTTGTTGGCCGGGCGGCCGGCGACGAACTGCGCGGTGTTGCGCACCAGGCGCTCCTTCTGGCCGTCGACCTCCTTCAGGTCCGCCAGGCGCAGCGGCGCGACATGGCGCACCGGCTCGAGCACGCCGCCGCCCGCGCCGCGGCGGCGGTAGCGGAAGGCGATCGAGGTCGACCAGTCGGGCGCGGCCGGCGGCTGCGGCAGCACCGCCTCGAGCCGGGCCAGCAGCGCCTCGGCGCGGGCGATCAGGGTGGAGAAGTCGCTCATCGTTCGGGGCGGGTTGCAGGAGGGACAAGGCGCCGGTTCACGGCCTTCACCATGCGGAGCGGCCCAGCGCCTGAAGGCTGCGGATTCTGGCACACACATACGTCGGTCGCCGGCAGCGGCGCGGGCGGGCCGGCAGTCCGGCCGACACCGGCGCGGGCGGGCCGGCGCGACGCATCCAGCGCTGCATCCACACCGTCTTCATGCCCACGCGGCGCGCCGACTTCTGGTGCGCCAGCGTGTCCTCGACCAGGATGCAGCGCGAGGGCGGCACATCCAGCAGCGCAGCGATGTGGCGCAGCATGCGCGCGTCCGGCTTGGGACGCAGGTCGCCGAACATCGTCATGCGCTCGATCGGGATGACGCCGTGGAACAGGCGCGTCATCCCGAGCGCGGCCAGCACCCGCTCGGCATAGGCGCGCGGCGCGTTGGTCAGGATGAAGCGCCGCCCCGGCAGGCGCGCCAGCGCCGCCAGGTCGTGCGCGCTGGCGCGCAGCCGGTGCTCCAGGCCCGGCAATTGGTGCGTGTCGTGCAGAAAATGCGCGGCGCGCACGCCGTGGTGGCGCATCAGCCCCAGCAGCGTGGCGCCGTAGCGGTCCCAGTAATGGCGGCGCAGCGCCTCGGCCTCGGGGCGATTCAGCGCCAGCTCGCGCTCGATGTAGGCGGTCATCGCCTCGGCGATCGGCCCGAAGGCCGCGTGGCTGGCGTCGTGCAGCGTGTCGTCGAGGTCGAAGAGCCAGACCGGGGCGCGCTTCATCGGGCGGGGCCGCTCAGTGCGAGCGGATCATCGTGCCGAAGGCCTGCTCGGTCAGGATCTCCAGC
>JBJOPV010000021.1:0-23420 GCA_046050625.1 Pseudomonadota bacterium | reverse complement strand
GTCACGGTGTCGCTGGTGACGATGTTGAAGTTGGTGAAGTCGGCGATCACCTGCAGCAGCGCACGCACCTCGATGCTCTGGAAGTTCAGCGACAGCTTGTCGCCGCTGAAGCCGGGGCCGGCGGTGAGCTTCTGCGGATCGACCTTGACCGGGCGGACCTCCAGCACGAACTGGTTGTCGCTCTGGTAGGCGCTGTGCTCCCAGCTGCCGCGCGGCTCGATCGTCATGCGCACCCGGTCGCCGACCTGGGTGGTGGAGACCGACTGCACCGGCGTGCCGAAGTCGGTGACGTCGAGGCGGCGGCGCAGCCCCTCCGGCGCGGTCGAGCGCAGGAACTCGACGATCAGGTTCTGGCCCTGCTGGCGGATGTCGACGCCGACCTGGTTGCTCGGCAGGTCGACCACCACCCGGCCGGCGCCATCACGCCCGCGGCGAAAGTCGATGTCGCGCAGCGTCTCGGCGGCGGTGTTGCGGCTGTCGGCGAAGTGCAGCGGCTCGGCCGAGGCACGCACGCCGGCAGCCGCGGTGGCGGGCGTGCCGGAGGACACCTGCACCGGATCGAGCGTGACCACCAGCGCCTTGCCGTCGATCTCGGCACGGTAGCGGGTCGACTGCTTCAGGTTCAGCACCAGCCGGGTGCGATCACCGGCCTGGGCCAGCGCCATCGAGCGCAGGTTGCCCTGGTTGACCTCCTGCTGCGCCCGGCCGGTGGCGTTGACCACGCCGGGCAGGTCCAGCGCCACCCGGGCGGGCGACTGCAGCACGAAGCCGGCGGGCAGCGCGGCCAGCGGCTCGGAGAACTCCAGCCGGATCACCTCGCCGCCGTCCTTCACGCCGCTCGACAGCGACTGGATGGCGTTCTGCGCCCAGCCAAGCACCGGAGCGGCGGCCAACGCGGCCAGCGTCGCCAGGCGAACGCTCCAGCGGGGGATGGGGGCTTTCTGGGTCGTCTTCATCGCTTCTCCTGGGCCCGCTCCTGGAGGGTCAGCGTGCTGGCGCGCTCGACGATTTCTCCGAGGGTGTCGGGCACGAGTTCGCGCAGGGCAATCTCGGTTTCCGTGATGCGGGTGACCCGGCCGTAGTTCTGGCCGAGATAGTCACCCACCTTGACTTGGTAGAGCAGGTTGTCGGCCTTCAGCAGCGCATAGGGCCGCCCGCCGCGCACGACGCTGCCGACCATCGCCAGCGCATCGAGCGGATAGGCCTCGAGCGGCTCGCGGCGCCGGTTCATCTCGGCGGCCAGCAGCGAGTTGGGCTGGCGACTCTCCTGCTTGAGCGCGCCCTGCATCTTCTGGCTGCTGAAGGGCTCGGTCTGCGAGAAGGCCACATAGGGCTGCGGATCGAACTTGCGCGGCGCCACCAGCGGCGAGACCTGCGGGCGCGCCACGCGGCGCTGCTCCTCCATCCAGGCCCGCAGTTCCTCGTGCGGATCGGAGCAGCCCGCCAGACCGGCCAGGGCTGTCGCCGCCAGCAGGGCCAGCGCGGGTCGAGGCAGGCGCCGCCACGGACGGGAAGGACGGGTCGACATCATGGCTGCTGGCCTCCAGGCTTGCCGCCCTTGGCGGCCTGCTGCGCCTTGCGATGCTCGGTGACCTCGGCCGGATCGAGATAGCGGTAGGTGCGCGCGGTGGCCTCCATCGCCAGCAGGCCGTTGGCGCTGGGCAGCATCTGGCCGCTGGCCTGACCCGGCGTGGTGATGACCAGGTTGTGCAGCGTGACGATGCGCGACAGGTTGGCCACATCGGCCGCGAAGGCGCCGATGTCGTGATAGCGGCCGGTCACCCGCAGCGCGATCGGCAGCTCGGCATAGTAGTCCTTGATGATGACCTGACCCGGCCGGAACAGCTCGAACTGCAGGCCGCGGCCCAGGCCGGCCTGGTTGATGTCCGACAGCAGCGCGTCCATCTCGGCCTTGCCGGGCAGCTGGCGCTCGAGCTGGGTGACGTATTCCTGCACCTGCAGCTTCTGCTTGCGCAGCTCGTCGAGGTTGATCGCCTGCGCCAGCTTGGCCTGGTACTCGGTCTTGAGCGCGGCCTCGCGGTTGCGCTCGGCCTCGAGCTCGTCGGCGGTGAGCGAGACCAGGCCGAGCCAGCCCAGCACCACCACCAGGACGACCATCGCCGTCCAGGCGGCCAGCTTGGGCAGCAGCGGCCACTGGCCGGGCTCGTGCGGATTGAGGTTGCGGAACTGGGACGACACCTGGTCGACCAGGGTGTCGAGCTCGATGTTCATGGACATGCGGGAAGAGGCCATGGTGATGCTGAGGCGATGGCGTCAGTCAGCCCTGGCGGGAGGCTGCTGCGGCCGCCGGCAGCCCGGCGCGGGAAGCCGCAGCGCCCGGCAGCGGCGCCGCGGTCGGCTCGAGATCCTGCGGACGGCGCAGCGTCAATCGCACCGAAACGTCGTAGAGCCGCTTGGCGTCGCGCACCGTCGAGACCGGCGCGGCCTTGATCTCGACCAGCTCGGGCTTTTCCAGCCAGGTCGAGCTGCGCGCGGTGTTGCGCAGGAACTCCGACACCCGCTCGTTGGTCTGCGCCACCGCGGTCACCGCGATGCTCTGGCCGTCCTGGCGCACCGTCGTCAGGTACATGCCCTCGGGCGTCTGCGCGGCCAGCTCGTTGAGCAGGTGCACCGGCATGTTGCGGTCGATCTGGAAGTTCTCGACCACCTGCTGGCGGGCCTTCAGCGCCTCGATCTCGGTCTTGAGCGACGCGATGTCCTTGATCTGGTTCTCGAGCCGGCGAATCTCCGACTGCAGGAAGGTGTTGCGCGAGTTCTGCTGCGCGGTGAGCTCGCCCAGCACCGCGTTCCAGCCCAGCGCGACGGCCGCGCCCGCGAGCGCCGCCGCACCCAGGCCCACGAAGAAGGCCTGGCGGCGCCGGCGCCGCTTCTCTTCCCGGTGCGGGAGGAGGTTGATCAGGATCATTGGAGGAATCTCCGCATCGCCAGGCCGCAGGCGGTCAGGTAGGAGGGGGCCTCGCGGCGCAGCTTGCTCTCGCGCACCGCGGAGCCGATGCGCATGCCGTTGAACGGGCTGACGATCTGGGTGGCGAAGCCGGTGAACTCGGTCACCCGCTCCTTCAGGCCGGGCAGCGTCGCCGAGTTGCCCGACAGCATCACGTAGTGGACCTTGTGGTGCGGCGTGCTGGTGAAGAAGTACTGCAGCGCACGGCCGATCTCCTGCGCCAGGCTGTCGATGAAGGGGGCCAGCAGCGTCGACTCGTAGTCCTCGGGCAGGTCGCCGTTGGCGCGGCGCTGCTCGGCCTCGTCGAAGGTCAAGCCGTACTGGCGCACGATCAGCTGGGTGAGCTGCGCGCTGCCGAAGGTCTGGTCGCGGTCGTAGAGGATGTCGTCGTCGCGCAGCACCTTCAGGCTGGTCGAGTCGGCGCCGATCTCGAACAGCGCCACCAGCACGTCGCGCCCCTGGTTGGGCAGGGTCTCGATGACGCGACTCATCGCCAGCCGTGAGGCGTTGGACTCGATGTCGAGCACCACCAGCTTCAGCCCAGCCGACTCGGCCAGGCCTTGGCGGTCCTGGATGCGGTCCTTGCGCGAGGCCGCCAGCATCACCTCGACATCGCCGACCTGCTCGGTGCTGGGACCGATGACGCAGAAGTCGAGGCTGACATCGTCCAGCGGAAACGGAATGTACTGGTGCGCCTCGGCCTCGACCTGCAGCTCCATCTCCTCCTCGGTCAGCCCGCCCGGCAGCACGATCTTCTTGGTGATGACCGCCGACTGCGGCATCGCCATCGCGACCTGCTTGGTGCGGGTGCCGCTGCGCTGCACCAGCCGCTGCACCGCCTCGGCCACCTCGTCGAACTTCTCGATGGTGCCGTCGTTGATCCAGCCCTTCTCGAAGTTCTCGCTGGCGAAGCGCTCGACGACGTACTCCCCGGAGGCGGTCTGACCGAGTTCGACCAGCTTGGCGCCGGACGAGTTGATGTCCAGCCCGATCAGGGACGCATGACGGCGGCCCAGCAGGAGGTCAAGAAAGCCCACGCAATTCCCCAATGCACGTCCGAAAACGCGCCGGACTGTTAACAAATCACTTCAATGCTATCAACAAAGGCATTGAGGGCCCAAGGATATCCCGGCTTTCGCATTCCGGGGATGTTGCAAAGCCGTCAACTGGCCGCGCAAGGCAAAGCTTGTCATGCGATCACGATACAGGAGCCGGGACAAGGGGCGCCTCGCCCGCCGTTACAAACGTATCTCGCGGTTCGTGACCAGTTCCTATAATCCGCCGCCATCGGCCTGCCATCCGGCGGGCCCCTGCCTCGAGAGTCCATGAGCGATAAAGGCACTTCCTCCAACACGCCCAGTCCGGCCGGGACGGCGAGCGGCGCCCGGAAGGTGCTGCGAACCCTGGGCTGGATCGTCGGCCTGCCGGTGGCCCTGCTGCTGACAGGCACGCTGCTGCTGGGCATCGCGCTGGCGATGGCCTATCCGAACCTGCCGGAGATCCACTCCCTGGTCGACTACCGGCCCAAGCTGCCGATGCGGGTCATCTCCTCCGACGGCGTGATGCTGGGCGAATACGGCGAGGAACGCCGCAGCTACCTGCCGATCGAGCAGATCCCGAAGGTGATGCAGGACGCGGTGCTGGCCATCGAGGACGCACGCTTCTACGAGCACGGCGGCATCGACTACAAGGGCATCCTGCGTGCGGCGGTCGAAAACCTGCGCGACTCGCGCAGCCAGGGTGCCTCGACGATCACGATGCAGGTGGCGCGCAACTTCTACCTGTCCACCGAAAAGACCTTCACCCGCAAGATCTACGAGATCCTGCTGTCGCTGAAGATCGAGAGCCAGCTGAGCAAGCGCAAGATCCTGGAGGTCTACATGAACCAGATCTTTCTGGGTCAGCGCGCCTACGGCTTCGCCGCGGCCAGCGAGATCTACTTCGGCAAGCCCCTGAAGGACATCACGGTGGCGGAAGCCGCGATGCTCGCCGGCCTGCCCAAGGCGCCGTCGGCCTACAACCCGATCCGCAACCGCAAGCGCGCGACCATCCGCCAACGTTACATCCTGGAACGAATGGTCGAGAACGGCTTCATCACCGAGGCCCAGCGAGACGAGGCCCTGGCCCAGGAATTGCGCTATCCGAGCCCGCGCAGCAACGACATTCACGCTGAACACGCAGTCGAGACAGCCCGCCAGCTGATCTTCGCGCAGTACGGCGAGGAGGCCTACACCCGCGGCCTGACGGTCGAGCTCTCGCTTGATGCCGGCGAGCAGATGCAGGCCTACCGCGCGCTGCGTCGCGGCCTGATGAACTACGAGCAGCGCCGCGCCTACCGCGGCCCGACCGGATTCGTCGAGCTGCCAGTGACCGACACCGGCCTGGACGTGCGCATCGCCGAGGCGCTGGAGGATCATCCCGACTATGACGACGTGCGCGCGGCCATCGTGACCGTCGCCTCGCCCCGCAAGGTCAGCGCGATGCTGCAGAACGGCGAGACCATCGCGATCAGCGGCACGGGCCTGAAGCTGGCGGCCCCGGCGCTGGGCGAGTCGGTGCCGCCGGCGCAGCGCGTGCGGCGCGGCGCGATCATACGGGTCATGAAGTCGAGCAGCGCCGGCGACTGGAGCATCGTCAGCCAGCCCGAGGTCGAGGGCGCATTCGTCGCGCTGGATCCGCGCACCGGCCACATCCGCGCGATGGTCGGCGGCTTCGACTACGCCAAGAGCAAGTTCAACCACGTCACCCAGGCCTGGCGCCAGCCGGGCTCGAGCTTCAAGCCTTTCGTCTACTCGGCGGCGCTGGAGAAGGGCTTCTCGCCGGCGACCGTCATCAACGACGCGCCCCTGTTCTTCGACGCCGGCACCACCGGCAGCCAACCCTGGGAGCCGAAGAACTACGACGGCCAGTTCGACGGCCCGATGTCGATGCGTCGCGCGCTGGCCAAGTCGAAGAACATGGTCTCGATCCGCATCCTCAAGTCGATCGGTCCGAGCTACGCGCAGCAGTGGGTGACGAAGTTCGGCTTCGCGGCCGACAAGCATCCCGCCTATCTGACGATGGCGCTGGGCGCCGGCTCGGTCACACCGATGGAGATGGCCGACGCCTACGCGGTCTTCGCCACCAGCGGCATGCGGGTCGATCCGGTGCTGATCACCCGCATCACTGATGCACGCGGCCAGGTGATCGCGCAGGCTCGCGCACCCGCTGGCCATGACGAGCGCCTGCGGGTCATTCCGGAGCGCAACGCCTTCGTGACGAACAGCCTGCTGCAGGAAATCACCCGCAGCGGCACGGCCGCCAGCGCGCAGGCGCGGCTCAAGCGGCCGGACCTGTACGGCAAGACCGGCACCACCAACGACTCGCAGGACGCCTGGTTCACCGGCTTCAGTTCGTCGCGGGTCGCCGTGGTGTGGATCGGGTACGACAAGCCACGCTCGCTGGGCGCACGCGAGACCGGCGGTGGCCTGGCCTTGCCGGTCTGGATCGACTACATGGGCCATGCGCTGCGCAGCGCGCCTGTGGTCGAGTACACCCCGCCCGAGGGCGTGATGCAGGTCGGTGGCGAGTGGTACTACACCGAGAACGCACAGGGCGGCGGCGTGCGCTCGCTGGGTCTGGATGAAGCGTCGGCCACGGGCGCGGAGGAACGCAAGGGTATTCTCGACCTGTTCCGCTCCGAGGAGAGCGGCGCCAGCGCACCGCAGTGAGCCACGAGATCAGCCAGCGCTCAGGGCGTCGGCGCCTCGAACCGCAGCGCTTGGCCGCCCTGGGCACTGGTCTGCGCCGACAGCGCGGCGAAGAACTCCTCGCCACTGCGGGTGTCGCGCCAGGCGCCGTCGACCCAGCGGTAGTGGTAGCCGCCGGCACGCGCAGCCATCCAGATCTCGTGCAGCGGCGGCTGGGTGTTCAGGATGATCTTGCTGCCGCCGGGAAAGCTCAGCTCCAGCAGGCCACCCGTGCGGTGGGTGTCGATGTCGACGACATCATCGTCGAGCCAGCGGTCGATCGTGGTCTCGATCGCGGCCAGCGCCGCGTGGGCCCGGCGAAGATATTCGGCATCAGTGAGGCCAGAGGGCGTGCTGCTGGCGGAGGTGTCCGGAGTGATCATGGCGGTCAGAGGCGGTCGTGTCGGTCAGGCTAGAATCGTCTTCATGTCGCAAGGTCTGCTGAAAACGAGTGTAGCGCTGGCCTGCACGGTCCTGCTGGCGGCGGGATGTGGCCAGAAGGGCCCCCTCACCTTGTCCCGCGAAGCCACCACCGTCGCGCCCTTCCCCATGCCGGCCTCAGCGCCGGCGCAGCCCGGCGCCGCACGCTGAAGCCACGGCGGGAGGAAAGATCCGCTCAGAAGCGGTGACGCACGCCCACCATCGTGCCGACCCGGCGGTTCGCGCCGTTGGCGAAGGTCAGGCTGTCGCGGAAACGCGTGCGGTCGATCTCCAGATAGACGTCGGTGCGCTTCGAGAAGGCGTAGTCGGCCACCACCGCGTAGAAATCGGCCTTGCCGTCACCCGCGGTGGTTCGGCCGGTCTGGCGTGCATGCCAGTAGTGCGCGCCCAGGTTGAGCTGCGGCGTGAGCTGGTAGCCAGCCCCCACCGACACCATGTCGCGGTGCTCGACATTGCCCAGCGCGAAGGTGCCGTTGGTGCCGCCATTGCCCAGCAGCGAGGCGATGATCAGCGGATTGAAGCCGCTCTCGAACTTGTTGCGCGCCAGACCAAGCGAGGTGCTCCACGGACCGCTGCTGTAGGAGCCGCCCAGGGTCATGACCTCGCTCTTGCGGGCCGCGCCGTCGCGCAGCGCCAGATAGGCACCACCGGCCGCGAAGCCGCCGCTGGCGTAGCGCACATAGCCGCCGTTCGACTTGCCACCGGTGGCCGAGCCCTCGGAGACACTGGCCTGCACGCCTGCGCGCCACGGGCCGCTCTCGACCAGATACTTGACCATGTTGCTGTTGCGCGCACCCAACGAGAAGCCGATCTCCGGCTTGAAGGCCTCGATGTAGGGCGAGTAGCGGAAGGACGCGTAGGTCGAGGTGAAGACATCGAACAGCACGTTGTACTGACGGCCCACGGTGATGCGGCCAAAGCCGCCCTGCAGACCGACCCAGGACTGGCGCCAGAAATCGGTCGCCGCCTGCGAGCCCTCATCGGCGTTGAAGCGATGCTCGAGATTGCCCAGCGCCCGCAGGCCGCCGCCGAGATCCTCGGCGATGTTCAGGCCCAGCCGGCTCTGCGACATGCCGGCGGTCACCTGGCTCTGGGAATCGCCCCGGGTGGCGGCGGTCGCACCATCGTTGGTGGTGTGGCGCAGTGCCAGATCGACGATGCCGTAGATCGACACCGCGCTCGGCGCAGGCGTCTGGGCCAGCGCGCCGCCGTGCAGGGCCGCGGTCGCCGCGGCGAACAGGAGGGTCTTCTTCATGGGGACTCCGTCAGCAAGGGGGAACCCCTCCATTCTTGGCGCTTGCCTGCCGGACGTGCAGTCTGGAAGATCCCGACTCCACCGCGTCACATCTCGTCACCACAGTGACAGAAGGGGCATGAGGCCCTGGTGCGTACACGCTCAGAACAGCCGTGCCGGTCCGTAGCAGGCCTCGGCACGGCCTTGGGTGTTGTCGGCATCGGTCATGTAGGCCAGGCTGGTCAGCGGACCCGACGGCTCGCCGAAGACCCGCTCGAAGTCGGCGCGCACATCACGCTCGTAGTGGCGCCAGCCGTTGAGCTGGCTGCGACCGGACTCGACGACGATCTTGCGGATGCGGTCGCTGCGGCTGCTGACGATGACGCTGCCGACCGGCGCCTGGGCATCCCACACATACATCAGCGTGGCGTAGGGCGGCATCTCCCCGGTCAGCGTCTGTGCCAGATCGAAGAGCATGCGGTTGCGCGCGTTCAGCCGCGACAGGTCGCCATCGAAGGCCAGCACCACCCGCGCGACCGCATCATCGCTGTCGGACTGGGCCACCGTGGCGCGTTCATCCAGATCAGCCGCCCACCAGGAAAAGCGCAGCAGACGCGCCTCGGTGCGCGGCGCCTGCAGCCGCATGCGCCACAGGCTGGCCGAGCGCTCGGCGCGCGCATGCAGGCAAGGCTGACCGAGCCGCTCCGCAGGACGATAGAGTGTCTCGCGCTTGCCCGGCAGATGCTGCATGCCCCCTGCAGCGATCGCCACCATCGGTGACTGCGGATCTTCGGGCACTGCAGGCCGCTCGTCGACAGGCGGCGACAGTGCACACCCCGCCAGCGCCAGCCCACCCACCAGAAGGAACACGCGCGGGGAAAAGATCATCACGGGGAGCGGCATCATGGAACAGCAAGGTATCAGTCCGTCTACCCATGACGAAAAGGCAAAAGGCCACCCTCGGGTGGCCTTTTGCGCATCTTCGATCTTCAAGCCTGCAAGGCGCAGGCCGGAAATCAGAAGGTGTGGACGACGCCGAAGTCGTAGCCGGTCTTCTCGGTCTTGCTCAGCAGGTCGTTGACGCGGGTGACGTCGGTGTACAGCTGGGTGCGCTTCGACAGGTTGTGGCGATAGCCCAGCGAGACCTTCTTGGTCGCGTCAGCGGTGCCAACTTCCTGCTGGGCGTAGCCCGCCAGGACCTGGCCAGCGGCACCGACGCTGACGGTCACGCCAGCCAGAGCCTGCTTGACGCGGACGTTGCTGTTGTTGTCGCCACGGCCGATGCCCAGCGAGACCTTGGCCGGGCCGAAGGCGTACGAACCGCCCAGGGTCGCCAGGTTGTCGTTGGCGCCGGTCGGGTTGTCGTACGAAGCGGCGACCATGAACGGGCCGGCAGCGTACTGGGCAGCGACCGAGTACGGACGATCCACGCCACCAGCCGGGGTCTCGGCGATGTCGGCAGCGACCTTCAGGCCACCGAAGACGCCGTCGTAGCGAACCGAGTTCTCGGTGCGCAGGCGGCCAACCGACTTGGTCAGCGATTCGCCACGCAGGCCGCCGACGGTGTCACCACCGAACGGATCGATGACGTTGGTGGCCAGCGAGAAGGCGGCGGTGTACTGGCGGCCCAGGTTCACGGTGCCGAACGAGCCGCCCAGACCGACGGTCGAGACGCCTTGCCAGAACAGCGTGGCAGCCTGGTCACCGGTGTCCGGGTTGAAGCGGTGCTCGAACTGGAACATGGCCTTCAGACCGCCACCCAGGTCCTCGACGCCACGGAAGCCGACGCGGCTGCCCGAACCGTCACGGACTTGCTTGTCAGCCGAACCCGCGGTCTTGGCGAAGCCCAGATCCAGCTTGCCGTACAGCGTGACCGACGACTGGGCCGAAGCGGCACCGGCGAAAGCGCCCAGGACGGCGAGAGCGAGCAGAGACTTCTTCATGCAAATATCTCCTAGGTTGAACTAGAGGGTCCTGCAGCACGAGGTGTCGTCACACGACACTGCCCGGGCCAGGCCGACCTCCTCATCGGAAGCTGACGGTATTGCACCAGAGCCGTTCTCGCATTGCCAAGCGAGACAACACCGAGCGGGAATTGGCCGTTGCTGCAACACAACAAGCGGGACTTTCGTGACACTGACAAGTCGGAAGTGCCTCGCGACTGTCACGCAACAGCGCAGCAAGTGCCGTGGAAACAACCGGATCTGTCGCAATCCGTCATCGGCGCCCCACTACACTGCAAGCGCCATGAAGATCACTTTTTCGCCGATCGACCGCCTGGTGTCGGTCATGGACCAGAGCATGCGCACCGTCTGGAGCCACCACCACGCCAGCCGGCCGACGCCGCTGCCCGACCCTCAGGTCGTGGCCGAGACCCCTGAGCTGGACGAGGCAGAGCGCCGGCTCTCGGGCGCGCTGATGCGGGTCAACCATGTCGGCGAGGTCTGCGCGCAGGCGCTCTACACCGCTCAGGCGCTGGCCACGCGCGACGAGCGGCTGCGCGAGCAGCTCGAAGAAGCCTCCCGAGAGGAGACCGACCACCTGGCCTGGACCGAACAGCGCCTGAAGGCGCTCGGCGACCGGCCCTCGCTGCTCAATCCGCTCTGGTACGCCGGCGCCTTCGCGATCGGCTGGGGTGCGGCGCGCATCGGCGACCGCGCCAGCCTGGGCTTCGTCATCGAGACCGAACGCCAGGTCGAGCAGCATCTCGACGGCCACCTGGAGCGCCTGCCCGCCGGTGACCATGCCTCGCGGGCGATCGTCGCGCAGATGCGTGACGACGAGATCCGTCACGCCGAAGCCGCGCAGGCCGCCGGCGGCATTCGCCCACCGCTGCCGGCACGCTGGCTGATGCGCGCAGCAGCCAAGGTCATGACCGCCACCGCGCACCGCATCTGACGGATGGATCAGGCCGCCGCTGCGGCGGTGTCGACGATCTCGACCTCCAGATCGATCTGCGCCGTCTTGGCCAGCATCGCGGTGGCCGAACAGTATTTCTCGTAGGACATCTGCACCGCACGCTTCACCGCCGCCTCGGGCAGCTTCGCGCCGCTGACGATGAACTTCATGACGATGCGGGTGAAGACCTTGGGCTCGGTCTCGGCGCGGTCGGCGCTCATCTTCACCTGGCAGCCCTGCACCGCGTGGCGGCCGCGCTTGAGGATGAGCACCACGTCATAGGCGGTGCAGGCGCCGGCGCCGGCCAGCATCGTCTCCATCGGCCGCGGCGCGAGATTGCGCCCGCCGCCCTCAGGGGCACCATCCATCATCAGCAGGTGGCCGCTGCCCGTCTCGGCGGAAAAGGCCATGCCCGAGGCCGGCATCCAGTTGATCGTGCACTCCATTGTTCGGGTCTCCGCGAAAAAGAGGCCGATTGTGACGGGTGACCGCGAGGCCCTGCACGGCCTCGCCGGCCGCGGCCAGCGAGGAAGGGCCGTTCTCGTTGCAATGCAGCAATCGCTTTGGTACACTTTCGAACAAGCAATCGGGACTGTCCCTTAGAACTTTTCAAACGACGGACACTCCCAAGCACTGGTTGTCTCCTCCACCCTCCTCCATAGGTGGATTGAGCCCGAGGCCACAAGCCTCGGGCTTTTTTTCGTCCCGCCTCCGGGTTTGCGCCACACTAGCGGCCGTTTCTGCCCGACTCCGCCCTTGTTCCGCCCCCGTTGCCGCCCATGTCCGACGATCGCCAGACCCTGCTGAACCACTATCTGAAGCGCATCCTGACCGCCCGGGTCTACGACGTCGCGCGCGAGACCGAGCTGGAGCCGGCCCGCCAGCTCTCGCGCCGCGTGGGCAACCAGGTGCTGCTCAAGCGCGAGGACAACCAGCCCGTCTTCAGCTTCAAGCTGCGCGGCGCCTACAACAAGATGGCGCACCTGAGCCCGGAGCAGCGCGCGCGCGGCGTCATCTGTGCCTCGGCCGGCAACCATGCGCAGGGCGTGGCCCTGAGCAGCCAGCGCCTGGGCTGCCGCGCCGTCATCGTGATGCCGGTGACGACGCCGCAGGTCAAGGTGGACGCGGTGCGCCACCTCGGCGGCGAGGTCGTGCTGCACGGCGACAGCTACAACGACGCCTACGACCACGCGCTGAAGGTCGCCGAGGCCGAGGGGCTGACCTTCGTCCACCCCTTCGACGATCCGGACGTGATCGCCGGCCAGGGCACCATCGGCATGGAGATCCTGCGCCAGCACGAGGGCCCGATCGACGCGGTCTTCGTCGCCATCGGCGGCGGCGGCCTGATCTCGGGCGTGGCGGCCTGCATCAAGGCGGTGCGCCCAGAGATCCGCATCATCGGCGTGCAGACGGTGGACTCCGACGCGATGCTGCAGTCGGTGCGCGCCGGCCAGCGCGTGCGACTGAACGACGTCGGCCTCTTCGCCGACGGCACCGCGGTGAAGTTCGTCGGCGAGGAGACCTTCCGCGTCGCGCGCGAGCTGGTCGACGAGTTCATCGTCGTCGACACCGACGCGGTCTGCGCGGCGATGAAGGATGTCTTCCAGGACACCCGCTCGATCCTGGAGCCCTCGGGCGCGCTGTCGGTGGCCGCCGTCAAGCAATACGTCGCGCGCGAGGGCTGCACCGGCAAGACCTTCGTCGCGATCACCTGCGGCGCCAACATGAACTTCGACCGCCTGCGCTTCGTCGCCGAGCGTGCCGAGGTGGGCGAGGAGCGCGAGGCGCTGTTCGCGGTGACGATCCCCGAGGAGCGCGGCTCGTTCAAGCGCTTCTGCGCGCTGATCGGCCCCAGGAGCGTCACCGAGTTCAACTACCGCATCAGCGACGAGCGCGTCGCGCACCTCTTCGTCGGCCTGAGCACGAAGACGCGTGGCGAATCGGCCGAGATCGGCGCGCTGTTCGCCGCCCAGGGCTTCGGCGCGGTCGACCTGACGCATGACGAGCTGGCCAAGACGCACCTGCGCCACCTGGTCGGCGGGCGCTCGGAGCTGGCCCGCGACGAGCGGGTCTTCCGCTTCGAGTTCCCGGAGCGGCCGGGCGCGCTGATGCGCTTTCTCTCGAGCATGCACCCGGACTGGAACATCAGCCTGTTCCACTACCGCAACCAGGGCGCCGACTACGGCCGCATCCTGGTCGGCATCCAGGTGCCGGCGGCCGACGACGCCGCTTTCGGCGAATTCCTCGACACGCTGGCCTATCCCTTCACCGAAGAGACCGACAACCCGGTCTGCCGGCTGTTCCTGCGCTGAATTCACGCGCCGGAATGCACTGAAGCGCCGCGGGACGCCGGGGCGCACGGGTCACGGCCGGGCGGGCTGGCGCACACAATCTGTCGCCTTGTCTGTCGCCCCGTCCTGAATCCGGATTCCCGATGTCTTCCGCTGCCCGGCCCCTGATCGTCCCGACTGCCCATCCCCAGCTCGAGGAGGCGCTGCGCTTCAAGCTCGAACGCCGCGTCGCCACGGCTGGCGGGCTCGGCGAGCTGGTGCCGCTGGCGCTGCGCCTCGGACTGATCCAGGGCACGCTGCGCCCGCGGCTGCGCCAGCCGCAATTGCTGCTGTTCGCCGGCGACCATGGCCTGGCGGTCGACCTGAATCCGCCGCAGCACCACAGCACCGCCGCGCAGATCGAGGACCTGCTGGCCTGCCGGGTGCCACTGCCGGTGTTCGCCCACCAGCAGGGCATGACCCTCGACATCGTCGACTGCGGTCTGGCCAGCGCGATGCCCGCCCGACCCGGCATGCTGCTGCGCAAGATCGCGCATGGCACCCGCAACGGCCGCGTCACCGCGGCGATGACGCTCGACCAGGTCAATGCCGCGCTGCGGGCCGGCATGGAGATCGCCAAGGCCCTGCCGGGCAACGTGCTGGGCTGCGCCGGGCTCGGCGTGGGCTCGGGCGCCTCGGCCGCGCTGGTCATCTCGCGCATCACCGGCCTGCCGCTGCGCGAGCTGGTGCGCTCAGGCGCCCGGATGGACGAGGACGAGCTCAACCATGTGCTGGCCGTGC
Source organism: Pseudomonadota bacterium (assembly GCA_046050625.1). Classification (GTDB taxonomy): domain Bacteria; phylum Pseudomonadota; class Gammaproteobacteria; order Burkholderiales; family Burkholderiaceae_C; genus Sphaerotilus. The sequence continues at coordinate 9,083 of JBJOPV010000021.1, read as the reverse complement.
TGCACAGCGCCCACTCCCGTCATCCCGGCAACGAGGACCCGGTGCAGGCGCTGGCCAGCTTCGGCGGCTTCGAGATGGCGGTCATGGTCGGCGCGATCCTGAGCGCAGCCGAGCGGCGCATGCTGATCCTGGTCGACGGCATGAGCGCCTGCGCCGCGCTGCTGGTGGCCTCGCAGATCGCGCCAGCGGTGGTGGATTACGCGCTGTTCTGCCGCAGCACCGACCACCGCGGCCTGGACGTGGTGCTGGCCGGCTTCGAGAGCGCGGCGCTGCTGGCGCTGGGTCTGGAGTCGATCGACGGCACGGGCACCGCGCTGAGCTGGCCGCTGGTGCGCGCCGCCTGCGCGCTGCTCACCGAGGTCGAGGACACCGTCGAGCCGATGCCGCCGCCGGCAGAGCCCGCCGAGACCACGCCGTCGGACTTCGACCCGCGCCCCGGGCGCAGCTGAGACGTTTCAGCGCACCGCCGGCGGCTCCACGCCACCACTGACGGTGCCGGTCCCCTCGGGAGGGGTCTGGATGATCGGCGGCTGGCCCGGCATCACGCCGTCAGGCCCGGCCTGTCCAGGCGGCATGGCCTGCGGAACCTGAATGGTCGGCACGGGCTGCATGCCCTCTGGCATCACGCCAGTCGGTGGTGGCACCGCGGCGGTGCCCTGCTGACCCGGCACGCCGGTGGCTGGCGGCGGCAGCTGTGGCAGATCGAGCGTGAGCTGCGTCGGTGCACCCGCCGGACCAAGCGCGATCTGACGGGGGCTCACCGACTGCAGCACCCAGCGGGAATCCACCGCCGCACCGACGCGCACCACACGGGCGGGCTGGCCATCGATCGCCAGCATCGCCCAGCCTTCGCCGCCGCTGCGGGCCACTGCGCCGATCAGGCGAAAGCGCGCCGCCGCTTCGGGTGCCGTGGCCGGCAGACCGACGGCGGCCGGCACCGCACCAAGCATGCGCAGCACATCGCCCCGCACCGCCTGGTCGGTGGCGACCGTCTGCACCTGCGGCGGCAGACCGCCCGGACGCACGCCCAGGCGCAGGCCCCAGAAGACCAGGCTGCCCGCCAGGGCGGCCCACACCAACCATGCTGTCCAACGTGCTGCCATGGCGCCGGATTATGATCGACGACCCCGCCGACTCTCCGCCCGACAGGATTGCCCGAATGAAAAGTTCGCGTCTCGCCCGCACTGCCGCACGCGGCTTCACGCTGATCGAGCTGATGGTGGTGCTGGTCATCATCGGCGTGCTGGCCGCGCTGGTCGTGCCCAACGTGCTCGACCGTGCCGACGATGCCCGCGCCACCGCCGCCCGCACCGATGTCAACAACCTGATGCAGGCGCTCAAGCTCTACCGACTCGACAACCAGCGCTACCCGACCAGCGAGCAGGGCCTGCAGGCGCTGGTGGCCAAGCCGAGCGCCGCGCCAGTGCCGGGCAACTGGAAGCCCTATCTGGACAAGCTGCCGGCCGATCCCTGGGGCCGCGCCTACCAGTACGCCAATCCGGGCGTGAAAGGCCCGATCGACGTCTTCAGCTACGGCGCGGACGGCCAGGCAGGCGGCGAAGGCAAGGACGCCGACATCGGTTCCTGGCAGTGAGCCCCTCCGGCCAGCGCGGCTTCACGCTGCTGGAGCTGCTGGTGGTGGTCGCCATCGTCGCGCTGGCCAGTGCGGTCGTCACGATGGCGCTGCCGGATCCGGCCGCGACCCGGCTGGAGCGCGAGGCCTCGCGGCTGGCCGCGATCCTGGAGGCCGCGCGGGTGCAGGCCCGCTCCTCGGGCACGCTCGCGGCCTGGGCGCCTGGGCCGGCCCGGCAGGCTGGCCCAGGCCTCGACGATCCGGCCGAGGATGCCGACTTCCATTTCCAGGGCCTGCCGCCGCAGCACGGCCTGCCGCAGCACTGGGCCGAGCGCGAGCTCTCCGGCCAGATCCAGGTGCAGCTGCCGCCCGGCCAGCGTGCGCTGGTGCTCGGACCGGAGCCGGTCATCCCGGCGCAGCAGCTGGTGCTGCGGCTCGAGGACCGCAGCGTGCGCCTGGGCAGCGACGGCCTGGCGCCTTTCGCGGTGGTCAGCGAGGACGGCAATGCGGCGCGACGCTGAACGCGGACTGACCCTGGTCGAGGTGCTGGTGGCGCTGACCATCGTCGCGCTGACGCTGGCCGCCGGCATCAAGGCCGCCGGCGCGCTCAGCGGCAACGCAGAGCGGCTGGAGGGCACGCTGGCCGCGCAGTGGTGCGCCGACAGCCACCTGGCCAATCTGCGCCTGTCGCGCCAGCTGCCCCCGGTGGGCGACAGCGATTTCGGCTGCGAGCAGCTCGGGCGCAGCTATGCCGGCCGGGTCTCGGTGCGGCCGACGCCCAATCCGCTGTTCCGCCGCATCGACGTGCGCATGCTCGATGCCGACGGCCAGAGCCTGCTGACCTACAGCACCGTGATGTCGAGGCTCTGATGCCGATGCGCCCTCCCGTTCCCGGATCGCACTCACGCTCGCGCGCAAGCTCGCGCGGCTTCACGCTGATCGAGCTGCTGGTCGCGCTGTCGATCATGGCCGTCATGGCCGCGATGGCCTGGCAGGGCGTCGACGCGGTGGTGCGCAGCCGCGAGATCACCCAGGCGCACATGGAGCGGCTGCTGCGCCTGCAGTCGGTCATGTCGCAGTGGGAGATCGACCTGCGCGAGGTGCATGACTCCCAGGTCGTGCCCGGACTGAACTTCGACGGCGCCACGCTGCGCCTGACCCGCCGACGCCCCGAGGGCCTGCAGGTGGTGGCCTGGACGCTGCGCGGCGGCACGCTGTGGCGCTGGAGCTCGCCGGCGGTCACCGCGATGGATGCGCTGCAGGAGCACTGGATGCGCAGCTACCAGCTGCTGGGCAGCGAGCCCGGCACGCTGGCGATGCTGCACGGCGTCAGCCAGTGGCAGCTCTATCACTATCACCAGAGCAGCAGCAGCTGGAGCAATGCGCAGTCCAGCGGCGACATGGCCGGCAGCCCGCCTGCGGCCGAAGCCCCGCCGCCCGCACCGCCGACGCCTGATCGGCCCGATCGGCCCGGGCGGCAGGAGGGCCAGAGCCCGGATGGCGGCGGTGCAGTCGCGGGCAACAGCGCCACACCGCCGGTCATCGTCAACCAGGAGGCCCTGCCCGACGGCGTGCGCCTGCTGCTGCAGTTCGGCGAGGGCGGCACCGCCGCCGGCACGCTGACCCGCGACATCCGCCTGATCCACCCATGAGACCGCCTCGCCCCGCCCGACGCCGCGCGCTGCCGGCCCGCCCCCGCGGCGCGGCGCTGCTGACCGCGATGATCCTGGTCACCGTGGTGGCGACGCTGGCCGCCGGCATGCTCTGGCAGCAATGGCGCGCGCTGCAGGTCGAGGCGGCCGAGCGCACCCAGACCCAGGCGCAATGGCTGCTGCAGGGCGCGATGGACTGGTCGCGCATGATCCTGCGCGAGGATGCCCGCAGCGGCGGCACCGACCACCTCAACGAACCCTGGGCCGCACCGCTGGCCGAGGCGCGCCTGTCGACCTTCCTGGCCGCCGACCGCCAGATGAGCGAGGGCATGCCCGACGCCTTCCTGTCCGGCCGCATCGAGGATGCGCAGGCGCGCTACAACCTGCGCAACCTGATCCAGCAGGGCAAGATCAGCCCGCCCGAGCTGCAGACGCTGGCGCGGCTGTGCGAGCACATCGGCCTGGGCGCCGATGTCGCGCAGCGGCTGGCGCTGGCGCTGCGCCGCGCCACGCCCGGCGGGGCCACCGAGGCCGAGGCCGAGTCAGCCGCGGGCACGGCCGCATTGCCGCTGATGCCACCTTCGGTCGACGAGCTGGGCTGGCTGGGCCTGTCCGAGCCGGTGGTGCGGCAGCTGCGCCCCTATGTGGTGCTGCTGCCGCGCGAGACGCCGGTCAATCTGAACACCGCGCCCAAGGAGGTGATCGCCGCGGTGCTGCCCGGCATCGACCTGGCCGGCGCGCAGCGCCTGGTGCAGTCCCGCCAGCGCGACCCGCTGCGCTCGCCCGACGAGGTGCAGCGGGTGCTGGGCGAGCGCGCGCTCACCGACGCGCGCCGGGTCAGCGTCAACAGCGCCTATTTCGTGGTGACCGGCTCGCTGCGGCTCGACACGATGATGATCGCGCAGCGCTCGCTGATCGAGCGCCAGGGCCGCGAGGTGCGCCTGCTGTCGACGCGGCGGTTGACCGATCCGCTCGAGCTGCAGGCCCTGCTGCAGCCCTGAGGCGGTGCGACCGCCCCGGTCACGGCGAAACCGGACTGGAAATGCCGCTCTCTTCATGAAACGGACACCACGCCCAGTCACAGTCCGCCGCCGTCCCGCGCCCTACAATCGGCCCGAATTGACCGAACCCGCATGAGCCTGCTTGTTGTCCAACTGCCCGACCGTCCGCGCCTGCATCCGCAGGCCCGCACGGCTGCGGCACCCGCACAGGACCTGGGCTGGGTGCTGAGTCCGGACGGCCGCACCGTCCAGTCCGAGGGCCGCTGCGCCGCCGCACTGCTGCCCCAGGCCGGCACCACGGTGCTGGCCTGCGGACCGGCCGACGTGGCCTTCCACCGCATCGACTGGCCCAAGGCGCCGCCGGCCCGGCTGCGCGCGGCGCTGGCCGGTCTGGCCGAAGAGATGCTGCTCGACGAGACCGACGCGCTGCATCTGGCCGCCGCGCCCGACGCGCGGGCCGGCGAGCCGGGCTGGCTGGCCGCGATCGACCGCGACTGGCTGGTGGCGCAGGTCGGCGCGATCGAGGCCAGCGGCCGCACCGTCGACCGGATCGTGCCGATGCTGTGGCCCGACACGCTGGCACGCGGCCACTTCCATGTCGACCCGGCCGACGAGCCGCCCCGCCCGCGCCTGAGCTGGGCCGATGCGCAGGGCGTGTCGACCTGGCCGGTGGCGGGCTCGCTGGCGCGCTCGCTGCTGCCCGAGCCGCTGCCGGGCGACACGCTGTGGACCGCCGAGCCGGCCGCAGCCGCCCCGGCCGAACGCTGGCTCGGCCAGCCGGTGCAGGTGACCCGCCAGGCCGAGCTGCTGCTGGGCGCCGCGCAGAGCCCCTGGAACCTGCGCCAGTTCGAGCTGGCGCCGCGCCACCGCGGCCTGGCACAGCTGCGCGAGGGCTGGCGCCGCTTCATGACCCCGGCCTGGCGGCCGGTGCGCCTGGGCCTGCTCGGGCTGGCGCTGGTGCAGGTGGTCGGCCTCAATGCCTGGGCCTGGCTGCAGGAGCGCGAGATCCGCAGCCGCCGGCTGGAGATGACGCAGCTGCTGACCCGCACCCATCCGCAGGTGCGGGCGGTGCTGGATGCGCCGGTGCAGATGGAACGGGAGAACGAGATGCTGCGAACCAGCGCCGGCCGCGCCGGCGACGGCGACCTGGAAACGCTGATGCAGGTGGCCGCCAGCGTCTGGCCCGAGGGCCGCCCGCCGCAGACCCTGACCTTCGAGCCGGGCCAGATCCGCCTGGGCGTGCAGGGCCTGCCGCCCGAGCTGCTCGAACAGATGCGCGCCACGCTGGCGCCCGGCGGCTGGCGGCTCGAGCCGGGCGCTGATCAGGTGCAGATCAGCCAGGCCCGCGGCGGAGCGCCCCGATGAGCCGCGCCGCCTCGGCGCCGGACAAGCGGCTCGGCGCGCTGATGCAGCAGCTCGCGCCGCTGCGCCAGCGCTGGTCAGCGCTGGCCGCACGCGAGCGCCTGCTGATCGCTGCCGCCGCGCTGGTGCTCGGCCTTTTCCTGCTGTGGAGCGCAGCGATCGCGCCGGCGCTGCGCAGCCTGTCGACCGCGCCGACCCGGCTGGCCGAGGTCGATGCGCAGCTCGCCCAGATGCGCCGCCTGGCCGCCGAAGCCGGCGAGCTGCGTGCGCTGCCGCCGGTGGCGCCGCCCCAGGCCGAGGCCGCGCTGCAGTCGGCCACCCAGCGGCTGGGCGCTGCCGCACGGCTGCAGGCCAGCGGCGAGCGCATCACCGTGCAGTTCACCGCCATCGAGCCGGCGGCGCTGGCCGCCTGGCTCGACGAGGTGCGCAGCGCCGCGCGGGCCCGGGTGGTCGAGGCCCAGCTCGGCCGCAGCGGCAACGGCTACAGCGGCAGCGTCGTGCTGACGCTGGCCGCACCGCGCTGACGAGGCGCCCGCATGAGCCGCCGCCCCGACCTGTCGCTGCACGCCCGCCCCTGGCGTCCGACCTACCAGCCCAGCGCCGGTCCGCTGTCGACCTTCGACGATGCGCTGACGCGCTCGCGCACCGGCTGGGTCGCGCAGGCGCGCTCCAGCCGCCGCTGGGCGGTGGCCGGTGCGCTGACCGGCGCGCTGGTCACGCTGCCGCTGGTCGCGCCGGCCGCCTGGCTGGCCCAGGCGGTCAGCGCTGCCACCGGCGGCCATGTGCTGCTGGCCGATGCCCGCGGATCACTCTGGGCGGGTGACGCGGTGCTGGTGCTGACCGCCGGCCCCGGCAGCCGCGAGGCCATGGCCCTGCCCGGCCGGCTGGGCTGGCGGCTGAGCCTGGACGGCCTGGCCGCGCAGCTGGCGCTGCGCCATGACTGCTGCCTGGGCGGCGAGCCCCGGCTGATCGTGCGCCCCGGCCTGGGCCGGGTCGAGGTGCGGGTGCAGCCCGCGCCCGACAGCCCGGACGGGCGCATCGGCCAGTGGCCGGCGGCCTGGCTGGTCGGTCTGGGCACACCGTTCAACACCATGCGCCCGGGCGGCGCGCTGCAGATCGGCACGCAGGACCTGCGCCTGACCTGGGCGCGAGGCCGCTTCTCGATGGAGGGCAGCGCAGCGCTGGAGCTGCGCGACCTCTCCTCGCGCCTGACCACGCTGCCGCGCCTGGGCAGCTACCGACTGACGGTGCGCAGCGACGCGGCCCAGGCCGGCACCGCGCAGATCGGGCTCGACACCCTCGACGGCGCGCTGCAGCTCAGCGCCACCGGCAGCTGGGGCGCCGGCGGCCTGCGCCTGCGCGGCGAGGCCAGCGCCCGCGAGGCCGAGCGTCCCGCGCTCGACAACCTGCTCAACATCATCGGACGGCGCCAGGGCGCGCGGTCCCTGCTCTCGATCGGATGACCATGAAGCCGTGCTCCCGCCCTCCCGTGCCGCCGCGCCTGCTCGCCGCCGCCCTGGCCGGCCTGACCGCGCTGGGCGGTCTCGCCCCCGCCTGCGACGCGCTGGCCCAGCAGAGCAGCCGTCGCACTGCGGCCCCGGCCAGCACCCAGAAGGTCACCGTCAACTTCGTCAATGCCGAGATCGACGCGGTCGCGCGGGCGATGGCGGCGATCGTCAAGCGCCAGATCGTCGTCGACCCACGGGTGCGCGGCCAGATGACGCTCTACAGCGAGCAGCCGCTGACCGAGCGCGAGGCCTTCCTGAACTTCATGTCCGCGCTGCGCGGCCTGGGCTTCACCGTCATCGAGGTCTCCGGCCTGCTCAAGGTGGTGCCCGAGGCCGAGGCCAAGCTGCAGACCGGCACGGTCTCGGTCGGCCAGGTGGTGCGCTCGGGCGACCAGATCCTGACCCAGGTCTTCAGTCTGAAGCATGAGAACGTCAACAACCTGGTGACGGTGCTGCGCCCGCTGATCTCGCCGAACAACACCATCAACGCCAACCCGGGCAACAACACGCTGATCATCACCGACTACGCTGACAACCTGCAGCGGCTGGCCAAGATCATCGCCGCGCTGGACACGCCGGCGGCCACCGATGTCGAGGTGGTTCCGGTCAAGCATGCGGTGGCCTCCGACATCGCGCAGATGGTGCAGCGCTTCGCCGACAGCTCGGCCGGCGGCACGCCCGGCGCGGCGCCGGCCACCACGGGCGGTGCGGTCTCGGTGCTGGCCGATGCGCGCACCAACGCGCTGCTGATCCGCGCGCCCAATGCCGCGCGTCTGGCCGCCATCCGCGCGGTCATCGCCAAGCTGGACCAGCCGCCCACCGGCGCCGAGGCGACCGGCAACATCCGCGTCGTCTACCTGAAGAACGCCGATGCCACCCGGCTGGCCACCGTGCTGCGCGCGGCCTTCAGCGCCGGCGGCAGCGGGGGCGGGGGTGGCAGCGCCGGCGGCCTGTCGGGCGCGGGCGGCCTGGGCAGCGGCACCGCCGCCAGCGGCGGCGGCCTGGGCACGACGGCCGGCCAGACCGGCAGCAGCGGTGCCTCGACCCAGTCGACCAGCCCGGTCAGCGCCGCGGCCAGCCCGTCGACCGGCGGCTTCATCCAGGCCGATCCGGCCACCAACGCGCTGATCATCACCGCACCGGAGCCGATGTACCGCCAGCTGCGCGCGGTCATCGACCAGCTCGACGCGCGCCGCGCGCAGGTCTACGTCGAGTCGATGATCGTCAAGATCGACGCGAACAAGACGGCCGAGTTCGGCTTCCAGTGGCAGGGCCTGCTGGGCAAGAACGGCGACAAGTACGGCCTGGTGGCCGGCACCAACTACGGCTCGACAGGCAACATCGTCAACCTGTCGACGACGACGACCTCCTCGCTGAGCGCGACCACCACCGCCTCGAGCCTGCTGGGCAACGGTCTGAACGTCGGCCTGATCCAGGCGATCAACGGCGTCTACACGCTGGGCGCGCTGGCGCGCTTCCTGGAGTCCGAGGCCGGCGCCAACGTGCTGTCGACGCCCAACCTGGTCGCGCTCGACAATGAGGAGGCCAAGATCGTCATCGGCCAGAACGTGCCCTTCGTCACCGGCAGCTTCACCGGCACCGGCTCGAGCAGCGGATCGACCAACCCGTTCCAGACCATCGAGCGCAAGGACGTCGGCCTGACGCTGCGCCTGAAGCCGCAGATCGGCGAGAACGGCACGGTGCGCATGCAGGTCTATCAGGAGAACTCCAGCGTCGTCAGCACCAGCACCACCAGCGGGCCGACCACCGACAAGAGCGCGATCGAGACCACCGTGGTGGTCGACGACGGCCAGATCATGGTGCTGGGCGGCCTGCTCAAGGACGAGTTCGGCGACGGCGAGGACCGGGTGCCGGGCCTGGCCTCGCTGCCGCTGGTGGGCAACCTGTTCAAGTCGGGCTCGCGCAAGCGGGTCAAGACCAATCTGCTGGTCTTCCTGCGCCCGGTGGTGATGCGCACCCAGGCCGA
>JBJOPV010000020.1:0-23643 GCA_046050625.1 Pseudomonadota bacterium | reverse complement strand
CGTCGGTGCCGGTGCCGATGTTCACCAGCGGGCCGTCGTAGCCCTGCTCCATCAGGTGCACGCAGGCGTCGGCCAGATCGTCCACGTACAGGAACTCGCGCATCGGCCGCCCGGTGCCCCAGACCACGTACTCGACGTCACCCCGCAGCCGGGCCTCGTGGGCCTTCCTCAGCAGCGCTGGCAGCACATGGCTGTTGGCCAGGTCGTAGTTGTCGTTCGGGCCGTACAGATTGGTCGGCATCACGCTCACGTACTGCCGGCCGTGCTGGCGGTTGTAGCTCTCGGCCAGCTTGATGCCGGCGATCTTGGCGATCGCGTAGGGCTCGTTGGTCGGCTCCAGCGGCCCGGTCAGCAGCGCGTCTTCCCGGATCGGCTGCGCGCAGTCGCGCGGGTAGATGCAGCTCGAGCCCAGGAACATCAGCCGCTGCACGCCCGCCAGGTGCGCGCCGTGGATCAGGTTCGCCTCGATCATCAGGTTCTGGTAGATGAAGTCGGCGCGGTGGATGTTGTTGGCCTGGATGCCCCCCACCCGCGCGGCGGCGATGAAGACGTAGTCCGGCTTCTCCTCGGCCAGGAAGGCCTGCACCGCGCGCTGGTCCAGCAGGTCCAGCTCGGCGCGGCTGCGGGTGAGGAGGTTCGTGTAGCCGCCGGCCTGCAGCCGGCGCACCAGCGCGCTGCCGACCATGCCGCGATGGCCGGTGACGAAGATGCGCGCGTCAGGAGAAGGCTTGGAAAGGTTCTGCATCAGAAGAAGGAATCGGAAGACAGATCAAGGCGAGATCAGAGCGGCCGACGGGCACGCAGCCCGATGACCACCGCGCGCACCGACAGCAGCAGCCCGGCCAGCACCGCGGCGCCCAGCGCATACATCGCCCGCTTGGGCTTGCTCTTGCGATCCGGCGCGGTCGCGACATCGACCACCTGGATCAGCCCGCCTTCGCGGCTCTCGTCAAGGCGGGCCAGCTCGAACTGCTTGGCGTACAGGTCGAACAGGGTTTCCTGGTACTTGTAATCGCGATAGCGGCCGATGTAGCCGGCGTCCTTCGATGAGGGCGCGGCCTCGCGCTGCTCCAGCTTGGCCAGCTCGGAGCGCAGGGCCTCGAGCTGGGCCTGCTGCTGCTGCATCTCGGGCGCACTGTCGGCCAGCGTGCGGCGCATCGTCTGCAGCCGGACCTCGGCCGCAGTCACCTCAGCACGCAACTTGGCATAACCATCGGCGGCCGCCTTGGGCTCGGCGCGCAACACGCCGGCGCTGAAGCCGCTCTCCTGCAGCGCGACCTGGGCGTCGGTCAGCCGCTTCTTGGTCGCCTCGAGCTGCTGCTCGAAGAAGCTGCGGCGCTGCTGGGCCTCGCTGACCGCCAGCGTGTTGGTCATCAGGCGCAGCTCGTCGACATAGGCATTGGCGATGTCGGCGGCGCGCTTCGGATCAGGGTCGTCGACCTCGACGACGATCAGGCCATCCTTCTTGCCGGCGGTGATGATGGCCTTCGTCAGCAGGGTCTTGCGCGCGACCGAGCGGAACTCCTCCTCGTAGACCTCCATCAGCTTGAAGCGGTCGATCAGGCGGTCGGACACGGTCGCGCTCTGCATCAGGGCGATGTACTGGTCGACCGGGCTCTTGATGCCCCCACCGGCCAGGCCCGCCAGCGCGCCCAGCGAACCGAGCGCGGCCGCAGCCGAACTCTGCTGCTGCTGCGGCGGCATCACCACGGTGCGCGCGGTGAAGACCGGCTTCATCAGCGAGGCCGCGCCCAGGCCGGCCGCCCCGGCCAGGATCGAGCCGGCCAGGATGATCTTCCACTGGGCCAGGACCGCCCCGGCCAGCTCCGCCAGGCTGATGCCGTCATCCTCGTCGTCCCAGGAGGATGAGCTGTCCCGCGGGGCTGCGTTGCTGTTCGCGTCGTTCATGGACATGGGCACTCCCGCTCAATCCTGCAGCGTCTTGAGCGCAGCCGCGCCCAGACCGAACTGATACAGGATCTGCGTCCATTCCTTCAGGTCCTGCACCCAGGTCGTCTTGTTCATGCGCTCCGGCACGAAGATGGTGTCGCCGGGCTCGGCCTTGGTGCCGCCGATGTCGCCGACCAGCCCGAAGAAGGACGAGCGCTGCAGCTGGCTGACCACGCTGCCGTTCGGGCGCAGCACGAAGACGGCGCCGGCATCGGCGCCACGGGTCGGGCCGCCAGCCTGGTTCAGGTAGTCGGAGAAGGAGCGCCCCGACTCCTGCAGGAAGGCGCCACTGCTGAAGACCGAGCCGAAGACGTTGACGGTGGTCGGGCGGGCAGGCACCAGCAGACGGTCGCCATCTTCCAGCGGCAGATCGGGCAGCTGGTCGGAGCCCGGCGTCATCTGCAGCACCACGCGGCCGGTCGGGCGCACCAGGCGCAGCTTCTCGATCAGGCGCGTGGTGGCGGTGTTGCGCTGCTCGAAGGTCGCGGCCTCGTCGGCGCTGATGGCGCGCTGGGTGGCCGAGGCGCGCGCGAACTCGGTCTCCATGTCGCGCAGCGCGCGGTCATAGCTGAGCTGCTGCTGCTGGCGCACCGACTCGCGGGTGAACTCGGTGCCGTAGAGATAGGCATTCGGGGTCAGGCCGCCGGCCAGCCCGACCGCCTGGCGCACGGTCACATTGGGCGGCAGCACATATTCGCCCGGCTTGGACACCTCGCCCTCGATGCGGATGCGCTTGTTCTGGCGCGCCACCGGCTGGGTGGCCTCGACCGCGCTGAAGGCACGCAGCACGTCGCCACTGGCTGGTGCCTGGGCGGCGGCGGCCGGCATCTCGAGCTGGGTGACGCGGGTCTTGGCGCGATCGTCCAGCCGCTCGATCGCCAGCCGGGTGCGGTCGGCCACCGCGGTGAAGCCGCCAGCCATCGCCAGCAGATCCTCGACCTTCTCGCCGGGCTTGAGCTCGAAGATGGCCGGCCGGTTGACGCTGCCCACCAGCGCGACCTGCGCGCCGACCGGGCCGACATGGATCACGTCGCCGTTCTGCACGACGCGGTCGGCGCTGCGATCGCCCTTGACCAGCAGCTCGTAGAGGTCATAGCGGGTGACCAGCTCCTTGCCGCGGCGCAGGTCGACCTGGCGCAGGCTGCCGGCCGCGCTCGGGCCGCCGCTGCGCATCAGTGCGCTGACCACGCTCGACAGCGCGCTGACGTTGTAGACACCAGGCCGCTTCACATGGCCCGTCACATAGACCCGCACGCTGCGCACCTGACCGAGCGCGACGCTGACCTGGTAGTTGCGGAAGACCTGGCCGACCCGGCGCGAGATCACCTCGCCGACATCGCCGAACTTCACGCCGGCCACCGGAATGGCCCCGATGCGCGGAATGGTGATGCGGCCGCTGCGGTCGACCTGCAGACGCAGATCGGCATCGGCCGAGCCCCAGATGGTGACCTGCAACTCGTCGTTCGGACCGATCACATAGTCGGCCGGCACCAGGCCGCTGGTCTCGGGCGCATCGAAGCCGCCGCGGCCGGACATCAGCTCCTGGCCGAAGCGGCGAATGCCGGGATAGCCCAGCTTGCGCAGGTAGGTCTCGAACTCGTCGGGGCGCACCGGGCCATCGACCGGCTGCAGCAGCTCGTCCTGCTGCAGCGATTCATCGCCGTTCAGGCGGCGCTGGCGCTCGTCGAGGGTGCTGTTGCTGCCGTTCGTGCTGCGCCGCTGCTGGGTGTTCGACTGCAGCCGCACCGTGCCGCTGCTGCCGGCGCCATTGACCGTGTCGGAGACCTGGCCCTGCGTGCCGGACGCGCTGCCCTGCTGCTGCGTCCCATCGTCGACGGAAGAGGAAGACGTGCTGTAGGCACCTTGAGAGGCGCTCTGGGCCGAAACCCCAGCCCCCAGGCCGCAAAGAGCGAAAACAAGCGCGCTGCCGCGCAGCAACGGCAGGACCGAGCGAGATGGCGTCATCGGAATGGATCTGTTCTGAACTGATCTGAAAGAATCGGCCGGGTACCCGGCAGTTCGATCAGATTGTAGAGGCTGACCCTGACAACGCCGGGTCACCCCGCGTCAGTCGAAATGCCGCGCATCCGCCAGCAGCGGTGCCACCGCATCCTTGCCCGACAGCAGCGGCGCCATGCCGAGATCGGGCCAGGTGATGCCGACCGCGGGGTCGTCCCAGCGCACCGCACCTTCGCACTGCGGTGCGTACAGGTCGGTGGTCTTGTAGAGAAAGTCGGCCGTCTCGCTGGTGACGACGAAGCCGTGCGCGAAGCCCGGCGGGATCCAGAACTGGCGGTGGTTCTCGCCCGTCAGCTCGACGCCCGCCCACTGGCCGAAGGTCGGGCTGCCGCGGCGCAGGTCCACCGCGACGTCGAAGACCGAACCGGAGACCACGCGCACCAGCTTGCCCTGCGCATGCGGCGGCAGCTGGTAGTGCAGGCCGCGCAGCACGCCGCGGCTCGAGCGCGAGTGGTTGTCCTGCACGAAGCGCACCGGGTGGCCCACCGCCTCGTCGAAGACCTTCTGGTTCCAGCTCTCCATGAAGAAGCCGCGCGCGTCGCCGAACACCTTCGGCTCGAGGATCAGCACGTCGGCAATGGCGGTGCGGATGATGTTCATGTCCTGGCCCTTCCTTCCCGGCTCAGAAGACCTGCTCGGCCAGCACCTTCTTCAGGTACTGCCCGTAGCCGTTCTTCAGCATCGGCGCGGCCAGCCGGTCCAGCTGCGCGCCGTCGATCCAGCCCCGGCGCCACGCGATTTCTTCCGGGCACGCCACCTTCAGGCCCTGGCGCTTCTCCAGCGTCGCAATGAACTGCCCCGCCTCCATCAGGCTGTCGTGCGTGCCGGTGTCCAGCCACGCGTAGCCCCGCCCCATGATCTCCACGCTCAGGCGGCCCTGGCGCAGGTACTCGGCGTTGACGTCCGTGATCTCCAGCTCGCCGCGCGGGCTCGGCTGGATGTTCGCCGCGATGTCGCACACCTGGCTGTCGTAGAAGTACAGCCCCGTCACCGCGTAGTTGCTCTTGGGCGCCCGGGGCTTTTCCTCGATGCTCAGCGCACGCTTCTTGTCGTCGAACGCGACCACGCCGTAGCGCTCCGGGTCATGCACGTGATAGGCAAAGACGCTCGCCCCCGTCTCCCGGCTGGTGGCGCTGTTGAGCAGCTGCTGCAGGTCGTGGCCGTGGAAGATGTTGTCGCCCAGCACCAGCGCGCTGGGCGCGCCGCCGACGAACTCGCGGCCCAGGATGAAGGCCTGCGCCAGCCCGTCCGGGCTGGGCTGCACGCAGTACTGCAGGTTCAGGCCCCAGCGGCTGCCGTCGCCCAGCAGCGCCTCGAAGCGCGGCGTGTCCTGCGGCGTCGAGATGATCAGGATGTCCCGGATCCCGGCCAGCATCAGCGTGGTCAGCGGGTAGTAGATCATCGGCTTGTCGTACACCGGCAGCAGCTGCTTGCTGATCGCCAGCGTCGCCGGATGCAGCCGGGTGCCCGAGCCCCCGGCCAGGATGATGCCCTTGCGAGGAGTGTTCATGTCAGAGGATCTCGGTCAGCATGCGCTCGACGCCCTGCTGCCACGGCGGCAGCCGCAGGCCGAAGACCTGCTGGAGCTTGGTGGTCGACAGGCGCGAGTTGTGCGGGCGCTGGGCCGGCGTCGGGAAGGCGCGGGTGGGCACCGGGTCGATGGTCTGGACCTTCAACTCGCGGCCCTTCTGGCGGGCGCGCTCGATGACGAAGCTCGCGTAGCCATGCCAGCTGGTCTCGCCGGACGCCACCGCGTGGTACACGCCGGAGAGGTCCAGGTCGCTGCCTGCCGCGGTGCTCATGGCGGTGCGCACCATCTGCGCGGTCAGGTCGGCCAGCAGGTCCGCGCCGGTGGGCGCGCCGATCTGGTCGTCGATGACGGTCAGGCGCTCGCGCTCGGCCGCCAGTCGCAGCATGGTCCTGGCGAAGTTGCCGCCGCGCGCGGCGTAGACCCAGCTGGTGCGCAGGATCAGGTGCCGGCAGCCGCTGGCGCGGATGAGCTCTTCGCCTTCGAGCTTGGTCTGGCCGTAGACGCTCAAGGGGCCGGTGGCGGCCGTCTCGTCGCGCGCGGTCTCGCCCGAGCCGTCGAAGACGTAGTCGGTGCTGTAGTGCACCAGCCAGGCCCCGGTCTCGGCCGCGCAGCGTGCCAGCACGCCGGGCGCGGTGGCGTTGATCGCGCGCGCCAGCCCGGGCTCGCTCTCGGCCTTGTCCACCGCGGTGTGGGCCGCAGCATTGACGATCAGGTCCGGCTTGACCGCCGCAACCGTGGCCGCCAGCGCCTCGGGGCGGCTGAAGTCGCCGTGCAGCGCCGTGCTGTCGTGGTCCAGCCCGACCACCTCGCCCAGCGGCGCCAAGGCGCGCTGCAGCTCCCAGCCGACCTGCCCGCCCTGGCCCAGAAGAAGGATCTTCATGTCTGCGGCTCCCGGCGTCAGTGGCGTGCGCTGTAGTTCTTCGACACCCACTCGCGGTAGGCCCCGGTGCGCACCGAGTCGATCCACGCCGTGTTCTCCAGGTACCACTTCACCGTCTTGTCGATGCCGGTCTCGAAGGACTCAGCCGGCATCCAGCCGATCTCGGCCTCGATCTTGGTCGGGTCGATCGCGTAGCGACGGTCATGGCCGGGGCGGTCCGCCACGAAGGTGATCTGGCGGGCGTAGGAGGTGCCGTCGGCCTTCGGGCGCAGCGCGTCGAGCTTGGCGCAGATCACCTGCACCACGTCCAGATTCCGGATCTCGTTCTTGCCGCCGACGTTGTAGGTCTCGCCCAGCCGGCCACGGGCCAGCACCTGGCGGATCGCCTCGCAGTGGTCGCGCACGTAGAGCCAGTCGCGGATGTTCTGGCCGTCGCCATACACCGGCAGCGGCTTGCCCTCCAGGGCGTTCAAGATCATCAGCGGGATCAGCTTCTCGGGGAAGTGATAGGGCCCGTAGTTGTTCGAGCAGTTGGTGGTCAGCGTCGGCAGGCCGTAGGTGTGGTGGTAGGCCCGCACCAGGTGGTCGCTGCCCGCCTTGCTGGCCGAGTACGGGCTGTTGGGCGCGTAGGGCGTGCTCTCGCTGAAGGCCGGATCGGTTTCGGAGAGCGAGCCGTAGACCTCGTCGGTCGAGACGTGCAGGAAGCGGAACGCCGCCTTGTCATCCGCCGGCAGCGCGCCCCAGTAGGCCCGCACGGCTTCCAGCAGCTCGAAGGTGCCCACCATGTTGGTCTGGATGAACTCGCCGGGACCGTGGATGCTGCGGTCCACATGGCTCTCGGCCGCGAAGTGCAGCACCGCGCGCGGGCGGTGCTCGGCCAGCAGGCCGGCCACCCGCGCGCGGTCGCCGATGTCGCCCTGCACCAGCGTGCACCGCCCGGCGTCCAGGTGCGACTGGATCGTCGCCGGATTGCCCGCGTACGTCAGCTTGTCCAGAACCACCACCGGCTCTTCGCTGCGCTCGAACCAGTGATGAACAAAATTGCCGCCGATGAAGCCGGCGGCGCCGGTGATGAGGATCATGGATGAAGAGGTCAGTTGCGGCCGTAAGTATCCTCGTAGCGCACGATGTCATCCTCGCCCAGATAGGAGCCGGACTGCACCTCGATGATCTCCAGCGGCACCTTGCCCGGGTTGGCCAGGCGATGCACCTGCCCCAGCGGGATGTAGGTCGACTGGTTCTCGCTCAGCAGCAGCACCTTGTCGCCGTTGGTGATCTCGGCGGTGCCGGTCACGACGATCCAGTGCTCGGCGCGGTGGTGGTGCATCTGCAGGCTCAAGGACGCCCCCGGCTTGACCATGATGCGCTTGACCTGGAAGCGCGGGCCGCTGTCGATGCTGTCGTACCAGCCCCAGGGCCGATGCACCTTGCGATGCAGCGTGTGCTCGGTGCGCCCGCTCTTGCCCAGCTGCGCGACGATCTGCTTGACCTCCTGGCTGCGGCTGCGATCGGCCACCATCACCGCGTCGGCCGTCTCCACCACCACCAGGTTCTCCACGCCCACCACGCTCACCAGCCGGCCGCTCGCGTGCACCAGCGTGTCGCGGCTGTCCTTGGCGATCACGTCGCCCACGCAGGCGTTGCCGTTCTCGTCCTTGCCCGACACCTGCCAGACCGCCTCCCAGGCGCCCAGGTCGTTCCAGCCCGCGCTCAGCGGCACCATGCGGATGTCGAACTCGCTGCCCGGGCAGCGCTCCATCACCGCGTAGTCCACCGATTCCGACGGCACGGCCGTGAACGCCGCCTTGCCCGGCCGCACGAACTGCGCGTCGCACTGGCGCGGCGCCCAGGCCACCTGCACCGCATCGGCGATGTCCGGCCTGAAGGTCTGCAGCGCCTTCATCCACACCGAGGCACGCAGCACGAACATGCCGCTGTTCCAGAAGTAGCCGCCCTCGGCCAGGTAGCGCTCGGCGGTCGCCAGGTCCGGCTTCTCGACGAACTGCGCCACCCGCGCCGCGCCCAGCTCGGGCGTCGTGCGGATGTAGCCGTAGCCCGTCTCCGGCGCGTCCGGCGTGATCCCCAGGATCACCACCAGACCGTCGGCCGCCAGCCGCACCGCCTGGCGCAGCGCCTCCGCGTACGCCGCCTCGTCGGTCACCGTCTGGTCCGCCGGCGTCACCACCAGCACCGGATCCTGCCCGCCCTCGAGCGCCTGCAGCGCCGCCAGCGTCAGCGCCGGCGCGGTGTTGCGCCCGGCCGGCTCCAGCACCACCGCCGAGGGCATCTGGCGCACCTCGCGCAGCTGGTCCAGCGCCAGGAAGCGGTGCTCCTCGTTGCCCACCACCAGCGGCGCCGCCGGCGCGATGTCCGCCGCCGCCAGCCCCGCCAGGCGCAGCGCCGCCTCCTGGAACAGGCTGCGGTTGCTGTCGCCCAGCACCAGGAACTGCTTCGGATAGCCCGCGCGCGACAGCGGCCACAGCCGCGTGCCGCTGCCACCGGCCATGATCACCGGCTGCACAGCAATGGAGGAGGAAGAGGTCTGGTTCATGAAAGCAGGATCAGAAAGGATTGAAAGGATCGGGACAGAGAATCGGCCAGCCGATTTTCCGGAATTGTGCTTAGGGTTTTCCAAGTGCGGAGCGCCCTGCAAGGCCAGGGTGGCCCCGGATCGTGTCATGCGTGGCAATTTGCCGGATCCATCCAGCATGCCGACACGCTTCGCCTGGGCGGATCGGCATCGGGCGTGGGCAATTCACGTCGCTGGCACCGGCGGGCCCCTCAACCGCAGGATAATCGCGCGGTGATGACGCACCAACCCGAAGACGCCGCGACCGCCCCGCTCCCCGAGGCCGCCGCCGCACCCGCCCGTTTCGACACCCTGCCGCTGGACGCCAAGCTGCTGCGGGCGATCGTCGACGCCGGCTACGAGACGATGACCCCGATCCAGGCCAAGGCCATTCCGATCGTTCTGGAGAACCGCGACGTGATGGGCGCCGCGCAGACCGGCACCGGCAAGACGGCCGCCTTCTCGCTGCCGCTGCTGCAGAAGATGATGCGCCACGAGAATGCCAGCGCCTCGCCCGCACGCCACCCGGTGCGCGCGCTGGTGCTGGCCCCCACCCGCGAGCTGGCCGACCAGGTCGCGGTCAACGTCAAGACCTATGCCAGGCACAGCCAGCTGCGCGTGGCCTGCGTCTTCGGCGGTGTCGACATGAACCCGCAGACGGCCGAACTCAAGCGCGGCGTCGAGGTGCTGATCGCCACGCCGGGCCGGCTGCTCGACCACATCCAGCTGAAGAACTGCAACCTTGGCCAGGTCGAGTACGTCGTGCTCGACGAGGCTGACCGCATGCTCGACATCGGCTTCCTGCCCGACCTGCAGCGCATCCTGAGCTACCTGCCCAAGAGCCGGCAGACGCTGCTGTTCTCGGCCACCTTCTCGCCCGAGATCAAGAAGCTGGCGCAGAGCTACCTCCAGGACCCGATCCTGGTCGAGGTGGCCCGCCCGAACGCCACCGCCTCGACGGTGGAGCAGCGTTTCTACGAAGTGATCGACGAAGACAAGCGCCGCACTGTCGTGCAGATCCTGCGCCAGCGCGAGATCCGCCAGGCCATCGTGTTCGTCAACTCCAAGCTGGGCGCGGCCCGGCTGGCGCGCTCCTTCGAGCGCGACGGCCTGCGCACTGCCGCGCTGCACGGCGACAAGTCGCAGGACGAGCGCCTGAAGTCGCTGGCCGCCTTCAAGGCCGGTGAAGTGGATCTGCTGGTGGCCACCGACGTCGCCGCGCGCGGCATCGACATCGCCGACCTGCCGGCGGTCTTCAATTTCGACGTGCCCTTCAACGCCGAGGACTATGTGCACCGCATCGGCCGCACCGGCCGCGCCGGCGCCTCGGGCATCGCCATCACCCTGGCCACTCGCGACGACGCGCGCCTGGTCGGCGACATCGAGAAGCTGATCAAGCGCAAGATCGAGCTCGAGCCCTTCGTCATCGAGGATGATCGCCCACGCCGCCGCCCACGCGACGACGAGGAACGTGCCCCGCGCCGCGCGGCGGCACCCCGCAGCGAGTCCGCCGACGACAGCGGTCGCCCGGCCTTCGTGTCCTCGGCACCGCCCGCCCGCACGCCCCGCCAGGCTCCGAAGGATCCCTTCTTCGACCAGCCGTACGAAGCCGATCCGGACGCCTCGCCGGTCTGGGAAAAACAGGCCTCGGCGCCGACCGTGCCGGGCTCGCGCAGCGCGATCTCGCGCTTCATCAAGCCCCGACGCAAGGTCGCCGCACTGCTCGGCGGCAAGGTGCCGACCTGACGGATCAGGCCAGGAACGCGAACACCGCCGGCACGTCGCTCGGCAACTCCGGCGGTGCTGCGCGCCACTGCGCGACCCGCAGCGTGCGGGTCGATCCGCCCTCCAGCGTCAGCCCGCAGCTGATGCTCAGCCAGGTCTGCGGGTTCAGCGCGGCCAGCAGCGCCTGCGCCATCGCGGCGTTGCGGTAGGGCGTCTCGATCAGCAGCTGCGTCTGCTGCCAGCGCTTCGAGTGCGCCTCCAGGTCGCGCAGGCGGCGGGTGCGCTCGGCCGCGTCGGTGGGCAGGTAGCCGACGAAGGCGAAGCTCTGGCCGTTGAGGCCACTGGCGGCCACCGCCAGGATCAGCGAACTCGGCCCCGACAGCGGCATCACCGTGAGGCCCTGCGCATGCGCCACCCGCACCAGCTCGGCACCGGGATCGGCCACTGCGGGCAGACCGGCCTCGGACACCAGACCGACATCGTGGCCGGCCAGTGCCGGCGCCAGCAGGCCGGCCCAGTCGGGCGCGGGCGCCTTCGGATCGGCACGGCCCTTGGGCGGGCGCGGCAGCTCGCGGATCGAGAGCGCCTGCAGCGGCTGCGCCAGCGGCACCACCGCATCGATCCGCTTGAGCAGCGCCCGCGCGCTGCGCGCGTTCTCCGCCACCCAGTGCGACAGGCCGGCAGCGACGCGGATCGCCCCCAGCGGCAGCACCTGCTGCAGATCGGGCACCGGCTGGCCCTCGCGCAGCGTGCCCAGATCCAGCGTGTTGGGCACCAGCCAGAGACGGCCCTTCGGCCCGTTGTTCGGTGTCGTGCTCATGCGCCCCCTCCATGCCCGGCCAGAACGGCCAGCGCGTCGAGTCCGGCCGCGCGCAGCAGGGCCGAGGTCACGATCAGCGGCAGGCCGATCAACGCGGTCGGATCATCCGACTCGATCGCGTCGAGCAGCGTGATGCCCAGCGTCTCGCACTTGGCGCTGCCGGCGCAGTCGTAGGGCTGCTCCAGCCGCAGGTAGGTCTCGATCTCGACCTCGCTGAGCGGGCGCACCCGCACCGTCACCGGCACACGGCGCACCGCCTCGAAGCCGGTGTCGTGGCGCAGCACCGCCACCGCGGTGTGAAAGACCACGCTGCGGCCGCGCATCGCGCGCAGCTGCTCGACAGCGGCCTCATGGTGGCCGGGCTTGCCGATCGGCTGGCCGTCGAGCTCGGCGACCTGGTCGGAGCCGATGACGATGGCCTGCGGATGCGCGGCGGCCACCGCACGCGCTTTGGCCAGCGCAAGCCGCTCGCTCAGCGCGGCCGGCGTCTCGCCGGGCTGGGGCGCCTCGTCGACCTCGGGTGAGCGCACATCGAAGGGCAGGCGCAGCCGGGCCAGCAGCTCGCGCCGGTAGCGCGAGGTCGAAGCCAGCACCAGCGGCGGCCACGCCATGCGCGGAGAGTGAAGGACATTGTCGGACATGGCCGGATTGTGGCCGCGCCGGATGCCGCCCCGTACACTTCGCCCCATGAAAGCACGCGAATTCAAGCCCCGCCGTCTCGACGTGCGGGCCTTCATCGAATCCGGCGAGACGCTGGACGGCGAGGAGTCGATGGCCGGCTTCGAGCGTCTGGCCGGGTGCCTGCACGAGAGCGCCGAGGCCGCACATCAGCCCGCGGTGCACTGGCATGCCGAGCCAGAGCTGCTCCCGCGTCGCGGTGCCGAGCCAGAGCTGTGGCTGCACCTGGCAGGTTCGGCCGAGCCAGACCTGCCCTGCCAGCGCTGCCTCGAACCCGTCGCCACCCCGCTGTCTTTCAAGCGCAGCTTCCTCTTCGTCGCCAGCGAGGCCCAGGCGGCCGAACTCGATGCAGACAGCGAAGACGATGTGCTGGCGCTGAGCCGTACCTTCGACCTGCTCGAGCTGGTCGAGGATGAGCTGCTGATGGCGCTGCCCCCGGTGGCACGCCACGAGACCTGCCCGGTCGAGGTCCAGCTCGACCGCGGCGAAGCCCTGCCTGACGGCCAGCCTGCATCGCCCGCACCAGCTGGCGACATCGCCGCGGAGGAAAGCGGCGGAGGGCGCCCGAATCCGTTCGCGGTGCTGGCCCGGCTGCGCCGGGATCAGGATGCCGACGGCAGCGACAGCACTGACTGACGCAGCGCGACTGCAACACCCGCCCCCCGATGCCCCTCGAGTCCAGGAGCATTCGGAACCTGGCGGGAGGTCGTGCTACAATCGAAAGCTTTTCCAATCGGAAAACCAGGATTCAGGAGTCTCAACATGGCCGTCCAGCAAAACAAGAAGTCGCCGTCCAAGCGTGGCATGCACCGTTCGCACAATGCCCTGACCACCCCGGGCACCGCGGTCGAGTCGACCACCGGCGAAATCCATCTGCGTCACCACATCAGCCCGACCGGCTTCTACCGTGGCCGCAAGGTCCTGAAGACCAAGGCCGACGCCTGAGTCTTCGTCAAGTCGGTGACGAGCGTGCCCGCCGTGGCCGCTTCGCGACGCCGCACTGATCTCGAGCCTGCCCTGCCTTGAACGACACGACCCGCCCGGTTCGGTTGTCGGTGGACTGCATGGGGGGCGATCACGGCCCGTCCGTGACGCTGCCTGCATGCCGCGCCTTCCTCGATCGACATCCTGCTGCCGAGCTGGTGCTCGTCGGCACGGCGCAGGCGCTCGCCCCGGCTTCGGGCTGGGCGCGCTGCCGCATGGTGATCGCCTCCGAAGTCGTCGAGATGGACGACCCGGTGGAAGTCGCCCTGCGCAAGAAGCGCGACTCGTCGATGCGCGTGGCCATCCAGCAGGTCAAGCCTGACGGACATGGCGTGACGATGGCCGATGCCTGCGTCTCCGCAGGCAACACCGGCGCCCTGATGGCGGTGGCCCGCTATCTGCTGAAGACCCTGGACGGCATCGATCGGCCGGCCATCGCCAGCGTCATGCCCAACCGCAACGACGGTTTCACGACGATGCTCGACCTCGGGGCGAACGTCGACTGCACCGCCGAGCACCTGCTGCAGTTCGCGGTCATGGGCAGCGCCCTCGTGGCCGCCGTCGATGGCAAGGAGGCCCCGACCGTGGGCCTGCTCAACATCGGCGAGGAGATGATCAAGGGCAACGAGACGATCAAGCGCGCGGGCGAGCTGCTGCGCGCCGTCTCCGCGGCCGGTCACCTCAACTTCCACGGCAACGTCGAGGGCAACGACATCTTCAAGGGCACCACCGACCTCGTCGTCTGCGACGGCTTCGTCGGCAATGTCGCGCTGAAGACCGCCGAGGGGCTGGCCGGCATGATCACCAGCTTCCTGAAGCAGGAATTCACCCGCACGCCGCTGACCAAGATGGTGGCGCTGCTGGCGATGCCGATGCTCAAGCGCTTCTCGCGCCGGCTCGATCACCGCCGCTTCAACGGCGCGGCGCTGCTGGGCCTGCGCGGCCTGGTGTTCAAGAGCCACGGCTCGGCCGATGCGCTGGCCTTCGAGAACGCGCTGAATCGGGCGTATGATGCCGCCCGGAACCGCCTGCTCGACCGGGTGCATGATCGGATCCTCGCCACGCTGCAGGCCCTGCCCGGTGCCGGCACGGCGGCGGCGAACGAGCCCCCGGCAGCCCGTCACGCTGCATGACCATCCCCACACCCCGCCATTCGCGCATCTCCGGCACCGGCAGTGCGCTGCCCCCGCAACGCCTGACCAACGCCGATCTGGTCGCGCGACTGGCTGCCGACGGCATCGAGAGCTCCGACGACTGGATCGTCGAGCGCACCGGCATCCGCGCGCGCCACTTCGTCGACGACACCCAGAGCGCCAGCGATCTGGCGACCGTGGCGGCGCAGCGTGCGCTCGAGGCCGCGCAGCTCACCGGCGCCGACATCGACCTGATCATCGTCGCCACCTCGACGCCGGACATGGTCTTCCCGTCGACCGCGACCATCGTGCAGCGCAAGCTCGGCATCCAGCACGGCTGCCCGGCCTTCGACGTGCAGGCGGTGTGCTCGGGCTTCGTCTACGCGCTGACCGTCGCCGACGCGATGGTGCGCGCCGGCAGCGCCCGCAATGCGCTGGTGATCGGCGCGGAAGTGTTCTCGCGCATTCTCGACTTCAAGGACCGCACCACCTGCGTGCTGTTCGGCGACGGCGCCGGCGCGGTGGTGCTGTCGGCCTCCGACACGCCCGGCATCCTGGCCACCGACCTGCATGCCGACGGGCGGCACCTGGACATCCTGTGCGTGCCCGGGCATGTCTCGGGCGGCCGGATCAGCGGCGTGCCGCTGCTGCGCATGGACGGCCAGGCCGTCTTCAAGCTCGCCGTGGGCGTGCTGGAGAAGACCGCGCGCGCCAGCCTCGAGAAGGCCGGCCGCACCGAGGCCGACATCGACTGGCTGATCCCGCACCAGGCCAACATCCGCATCATGCAGGGCACCGCCCGCAAGCTGAAGCTGCCGCTGGAGAAGGTGATCGTCACCGTCGACCAGCACGGCAACACCTCGGCCGCGTCGATCCCGCTGGCGCTGGACGCCGGCGTGCGCGACGGCCGCATCCGCCGCGGCGAGACACTGCTGCTCGAAGGCGTCGGCGGCGGCTTCACCTGGGGCTCGGTGCTGCTGGACTTCTGAGTCCGCTGTCCGGCACCGCCCCGCTCCCTCCACGACAACTCACGGATCTCACATGACCGCGTTCGCCTTCGTGTTCCCCGGCCAGGGGTCGCAGTCGGTGGGCATGCTCTCGGCCTGGGGTGACCATCCCGCCGTGCGCGCCACCCTCGAAGAAGCCAGTGCCGCCCTCGGCGAGGACGTCGCCCGCCTGATCGGCGAGGGCCCGAAGGAAGCGCTGGACCTGACCACCAACACCCAGCCGGTCATGCTGACCGCCGGCATCGCCAGCTACCGCGCGTGGCGGGCCGAGGGCGGCGCGGCACCGGCGATCGTCGCCGGTCACTCGCTGGGCGAGTACACCGCGCTGGTCGCGGCCGGTGCGCTGTCGCTGGCCGACGCGCTGCCCCTGGTGCGCCTGCGCGCCCAGGCGATGCAGGACGCGGTGCCGGTGGGCACCGGCGGCATGGCCGCGATCCTGGGCCTGGACGCCGCCACGGTGCGCGCAGGCTGCGCCAAGGCGATGGCCGAGTCGGGCGAAGTGGTCGAGGCCGTCAACTTCAACGATCCGAAGCAGACCGTCATCGCCGGCTCCAAGGCCGGCGTCGAGGCCGGCTGCGCGGTGCTGAAGGCCCTGGGCGCCAAGCGCGCGCTGCCGCTGCCGGTGTCCGCCCCCTTCCACTCCAGCCTGATGAAGCCCGCCGCCGAGCGCCTGCGCGAGCGTCTGGCCTCGATCACGATCCAGGCACCGCAGATCCCGGTGCTGAACAACATCGACGTCGCCACGCCGACCGAACCGGACGCGATCCGCGACGCGCTCTACCGCCAGGCCTTCGGCCCGGTGCGCTGGGTCGAGCTGGTGGGCGCCCTGAAGGCACGCGGCATGACGCATGTGATCGAATGCGGCCCCGGCAAGGTGCTCGCCGGCATGGTCAAGCGCATCGACGCCGAACTCGCCTCCGCCACGATCCTCGATCCGGTCACCCTGACCGAAGCCAAGACGCTGCTCGCATGAACGCTCCCGCCCAAGCTCAACAGGTTGCTCTCGTCACCGGCGCCAGCCGCGGCATCGGCCGTGCCATCGCGCTGCTGCTGGCCGAGCGAGGCTTCAAGGTCATCGGCACCGCCACCAGCGACAGCGGCTCGGCCGCGATCGGCGAGGCGCTGGCCCCGTTCGGTGGCCTGGGCCTGACGCTCAACGTCACCGACGCCGCGGCGCTGGACGCCGCCATCGATGGCATCGTCAAAGCCCACGGCGGCCTGCACGTGCTGGTCAACAACGCCGGCATCACCCGCGACACGCTGGCCATGCGCCTGAAGGACGACGACTGGGACGCGGTGATCGACACCAACCTCAAGTCGGTCTTCCGCGCCTGCCGCGCCGCGATCAAGCCGATGATGAAGCAGCGCTTCGGCCGCATCGTCAACATCACCTCGGTGGTGGGCGCCGCCGGCAACCCGGGCCAGGCCAACTACTGCGCCTCCAAGGCCGGCGTGGCGGGCATGACGCGCTCGCTGGCCCAGGAACTGGGCAGCCGCAACATCACCGTCAACTGCGTCGCCCCGGGCTTCATCGCCACCGACATGACCGAGGTGCTGCCGGAAGCTCAGAAGAACGCGCTGCTGGCCAAGATCCCTCTGGGCCGCCTGGGCTCGCCGCAGGACATCGCCGAGGCGGTGGCCTTCCTGGCCTCGCCCGCTGCCGGCTACATCACCGGCACCGAGCTGCATGTCAACGGCGGCATGTACATGAACTGATGTCCGGGTGATCCGTCTGCCCTGCGCGGATCATCGGGACGGGCCTTCAGTGAATTGCCTCACGAAGCCCTTAGAATCGCAGGCTGTTTTTGGACCAACCCTCTCGGAGGAGAGAAATGAGCGACATCGAAGCACGCGTCAAGAAGATCATTGCCGAACAACTCGGTGTGGCCGAGGAAGAAGTGACGGCCGAGAAGGCCTTCGTCGCCGATCTGGGCGCCGACTCGCTGGACACCGTCGAGCTGGTCATGGCCCTGGAAGACGAGTTCGGCATCGAGATCCCGGACGAGGAAGCCGAGAAGATCACCACCGTCCAGGCCGCGATCGACTACGCCAAGGCCAACCAGGCCTGAGCCTGACGCGCCCCTCCCCCAACCGACCGCACTCCGCATCCGCATGACCCGTCGCCGCATTGTCGTGACCGGTCTGGGCCTCGTCACTCCGGTGGGCAACACCGTGGACGAGTCCTGGGCCAACATCGTCGCCGGAAAGTCCGGCATCGACCATGTCACCCATTTCGACGCATCGAACCTGTCGGTGCGCTTCGCGGGTGAGGTCAAGGGCCTCCGGATCGAGGACTACATCCCGGCCAAGGAAGCGCGTCACATGGACGCCTTCATCCACTACGGCATCGCGGCCTCGCTGCAGGCCGTGAAGGATGCCGGGCTGCCCACCGGCGAGGCGCTGAGCGAGGAATTCGCCGAGCGCATCGCGGTGATGGTCGGTTCGGGAATCGGTGGCCTGCCGATGATCGAGAACACCCATGACGAATACCGCGAACGTGGCCCGCGCCGCATCTCGCCGTTCTTCGTCCCGGCCTCGATCATCAACATGATTTCCGGCCATGTCTCCATCCAGTGCGGCTTCAAGGGCCCGAATCTGGCCTTGGTGACGGCCTGCACGACCGGCCTGCACAGCATCGGCATGGCCGCTCGCATGATCGAGTACGGCGACGCCGACGTGGTGGTGGCCGGTGGCGCCGAATCCACCGTCTCGCCGCTGGGCATGGGCGGCTTTGCCGCGGCGCGCGCCCTGTCCACCCGCAACGACGATCCGAAGACCGCGTCGCGCCCGTGGGACAAGGACCGCGACGGCTTCGTGCTCGGCGAAGGCGCCGGCGTGATGGTGGTCGAGGAGTATGAGCACGCCAAGAAGCGCGGCGCGAAGATCTACGCCGAGATCGCCGGCTTCGGCATGAGCGGCGACGCCTATCACATGACTGCGCCGAACGTCGACGGCCCGCGCCGCTCGATGCAGATGGCGCTGCGCAATGCCGGCGTCAATGCAGACGAGGTGCAGTTCGTCAATGCGCACGGCACCTCGACGCCGCTGGGCGATGTCAACGAGACCAACGCGATCAAGCTGGCCTTCGGCGACCACGCCAAGAAGCTGGTGGTCAACTCGACCAAGTCGATGACCGGCCACCTTCTGGGCGGTGCGGGCGGCATCGAGTCGGTGTTCACCGTGCTGGGCCTGCATCACCAGATCTCGCCGCCGACGATCAACCTCTTCAACCAGGATCCGGAGTGCGATCTCGACTACTGCGCGAATACCGCGCGCGAGATGCGCATCGATGTCGCCGTGAAGAACAACTTCGGTTTCGGCGGCACCAACGGCACCTTGGTCATCCGCCGCGTCTGAGTCGCACCGCGTTGCCAACGACGCCCGGCGGCGATGGCTCGGACCCTGCTGGAGTCGACGGCCTTCGTGCTGCGCCCGGACCCGCGCTGGCCGCGCCTGCTGCGGATGAGCCTGCTGCTGTCCCCCGTGCTCATGGCGGGCTGGCTGGTCTGGCATCAGGGTCAGACTGCTGCCGGCATGCCACCTGTGTGGCCAGGTCTGGCAGCGTTGTCGGCTCTGGTGGTACAGATCGTGCTGGTGCGCCGGATGCTGCGCGACGTGCCCGCCGGACAGGTGCTCTGCCTGCGTGCGCCGACCCCAGACGACCCCGACTGGTACCTCGACGGGCAGTCAGGACGGCCGGTCTGCCATGTCGATGCCGGAAACTGGCTGCTGCTGCGCTTCGCCCCCCGGGCGGCGGGCGCACGCTGGCTGGCGCTGGCCTGCCGCGATCAGCCCGACGTGTGGCATGGGCTGCGCTGCGCGCTGCAGGCACGGTCACGACCTGCCGCCGCCCTGTCATCAACCTCCCCCTTCCCCCCTGCTGAGCGATGAGCGACGACGCCGATCAACAACTGGTCGAACGGGTCCGCCAGGGCGACATGCAGGCCTTCGAGATGCTGGTGGTCAAGTACCAGCGCCGGATCGAGCGCCTGATCGGCCGTTTCGTGCGCGATGTGGATCTGGTGCCCGACATCGCGCAGGAAACCTTCATCCGCGCCTACCGGGCCATCCCCCAGTTCCGGGGGGAGAGCGCCTTCTACACCTGGCTCTACCGCATCGCGGTCAACACCGCCAAGAAGGCACTGGCCGACCTGAGACGCGATCCAGTCATGACCGAGAGCGCGCTGGCCTCCTCCAGCCAGGAGGACGAGGGAACCGAACGGCGCGAACACGAACTAAGCCATGACGAGACGCCGGAAGCGCTGATGGCCAGCCGCGAGATCGCGGACACGGTCAACGCCGCGATCGCGGCGCTGCCTGATGATCTGCGCCAGGCCATCCTGCTGCGCGAGATCGAAGGGCTCTCGTACGACGAGATCGCCGTGGTGATGGCGTGTCCGATCGGCACCGTGCGCTCGCGCATCTTTCGTGCGCGGGAGGCGATTGCCACCCGGCTGCGCCCTCTTCTGGATACCCAACAGGGTCGGCGCTGGTGAATCCTGCAGCCCGGCCTGGAGCGAGTGATGAGCGAATCTGATCTGCCTGCGGAGCGTGTCCGCTCGCGCGAGAGACTGTCGGCCATGATGGACGGCGAGGCCGACCGCGACCTGGTCCAGGCGGTCTGCCGCCAGTGGCGCCAGGACGGGGAGGACCGCGCCCAGTGGCATGCCTACCACCTGATCGGCGACGTGCTGCGCTCCGAGGATCTCGGTCAGCGCAGCGCGGGCGACGCCGCCTTCCTGGCCGGCGTGCGCGAGCGGCTGGCCCGCGAGCCAGTCGTGCTGGCGCCCCAGCCGATGATCGCACCGGAGCTGCCTCTCGAGCAGGTGGCGCGCACGGCACAGGTCGTCGGCCTGCCGGTGCGGCGCAGCCTGGGCATGCGCATGCGTCGTTGGGCCGCCCCGGTCGGCATGGCGGCCGGCGTGGCGCTGGTGGCCGGCGCCGTGCTGGTGACTCGGCCCGACGCCCTGACGGACGGTGCAGGCCAGCTGGCCGTCAGCACGCCAGTGCCGGCGACGCCCGAGGCGCAGCCGGTGCGCGTCCTGGCCCCGGCCGGCCCCGAGGGTGATGCCGCCGACCTGATCCGCTATGTCAACGCCCACCACCAGCATCTCCATGACAGCGCCAGCCTCGGCCCGGCGCCAAGCTATCTGCGCAGCACCTCCTTCGAGACGGTGCCTGCACGCTGAGATCACCCGGCGGCACGCATCCATGAGGCTTCATCTTCAGGCGGGCCTGTCCCGCGCTGCGGCAGCCACCCTGCTCGGTGGTGCCCTGCTGATGCCGGGGGCGCATGCGACGCCCCCCGGCCACCCGGCGAGCCATGCCACCGGCAGCACCGCGCCCTCCGATCTGGGCACGCTGCTGCGGCGCATCCAGGATGCAGGCCTGCAGCAGAGCTATGTCGGCACCTACGTGACCAGCAGTGGCGGCCAGATCAGCAGCTCGCGCATCACCCACTACTGCGACGGCCGGGAGCAGATCGAGCGCATCGAGGCCCTGGACGGCCAGATGCGCAGGGTCTTCCGCCACAACGACACGATCCATGTGCTCTGGCCCGCTCGCCGCAGTGCGCTGATCGAGCAACGCGACCTGCTCGGCCGCTTCCCGCAACCGCTGCTGCCTGGCGACTCCGGTCGGCTGGCCGACTCCTACGAGCTCACGCTCGAGGCCGAGGACCGGGTGGCCGGACTCGACGCCCAGGTCGTGACGCTGCGCCCGCGCGACGCGATGCGCTATGCCCGGCGCCTCTGGCTGGAGCGCCGCACCGGCCTGCTGCTGCGCTCCGACCTGCTGGGCCCGCAGGGCGAGGTGCTCGAATCGACCGCCTTCACCGAGCTCCAGATCGGCGGCAAGCTGCAGCCCCAGCAGCTGCTGCAGGAGATGAACCAGCTCGAGGGCTACCAGATCAGCCGGCCGAGCTACCAGTCGACCGACCTGGGGGCGGAAGGCTGGAGCCTGCGCTCGCCCGTGTCGGGTTTCGTCGCTCAGCGGGTGCTGCGCCGACCGATCACGCCGTGGCCGACGCCGCGCGCCGCGGCCGAGGCGCAGCCGGTCTCGCAGCCCGCGGGCACGGGCGCCAGTGTGCTGCAGGCGGTCTACAGCGACGGTCTGGCGAACGTCTCCCTCTTCATCGAGCCCCATGTGACCGGCGTGAGCCGCCGCGAAACCCCGGCCACTGTCGGCAGCACCAGCGCACTGAGCCGACGGCTGGGCGACTGGTGGGTGACCGCGGTCGGTGCTGTCCCACCCGCCACGCTGCAACAGTTCACCAGCAGCCTCGAGCGCAAGCGCAAGCCCTGATCATTCACAGCGATCCATTCACAGCGATCCACGATGTCCGACACTTCCGCAACGCCCAAGATCACCCGCCCGTCACGACGCTGGCTGATGGCCGGCTCCGCGCTGCTGGGCACGACCGCGCTTGTCGCGGCCCTGACCTCGTCCCACGACGCCACCGCGCAAGGCACGCCAGGCAGCGTGACCGCGACCGCCGCCCAGACGGGCAGTGCCGCGCTGGCCCGCGGTCTGCCCGACTTCGCCGACCTGGTCGAGCAGGTCGGCCCGGCGGTGGTCAACATCCGCACCACCGCGAAGGTGGCGACCGCCGCACGCGGCCAGGGTGGCCCCGACGAGGAGATGCAGGAGTTCTTCCGGCGCTTCTTCGGCGTGCCGATGCCGCGCCGCGGCCAGCCGCAGCCCGACGACGACGAGGGGGGCAGCGGCAACGCGCCGCGCGGTGTCGGCTCGGGCTTCATCGTCTCGGCCGACGGCCTGGTGATGACCAACGCGCATGTCATCGATGGTGCCGACGAGGTCATCGTGCGCCTGACCGACAAGCGCGAGTTCAAGGCCCGCGTCGTCGGTGCGGACAAGCGCACCGATGTCGCGGTGCTGAAGATCGAGGCCGCCGGCCTGCCCACGGTGCGCTTCGGCGACGTCAACCGCCTGCGCGTGGGCGAATGGGTGATCGCGATCGGCTCGCCCTTCGACCTCGACAACACCGTGACCGCCGGCATCGTCAGCGCCAAGGCGCGCGACACCGGCGAGATGCTGCCCTTCATCCAGACCGACGTCGCGATCAATCCCGGCAACTCGGGCGGGCCGCTGATCAACCTGCGCGGCGAGGTGGTCGGCATCAACTCGCAGATCTACAGCCGCTCGGGCGGCTACATGGGCATTTCCTTCGCGATCCCGATCGACGAGGCCAACCGCGTCGCCGACCAGCTCAAGGCCGGCGGGCGGGTGGTGCGCGGGCGCATCGGCGTGCAGATCGGCGAGGTGACCAAGGACGTGGCCGAGTCGCTCGGCCTGGCCCGGGCGGCCGGCGCCCTGGTGCGCTCGGTCGAGCCCGGCAGCCCGGCCGAGAAGGCGGGGCTGGAGGCCGGCGACATCGTCACCCGCTTCGACGGCAAGGTGGTCGAGAAGTGGAACGACCTGCCGCGCCTGGTCGGCAACACCCGGCCGGGCACGAAATCGACGCTGCAGGTCTGGCGTCGCGGCACCACCCGCGACCTGGGCGTGACCGTGGCCGAGCTCGAGCCGGAAACGAAGCCGGCGGCCGCACGCAGCGGCAAGGTCGAGCCCAAGGCGCCGGGGGCCGGTGTCGCGGCCAGCGTGCTGGGCCTGAGCGTGAGCGACCTGAATGCGGAGCAGCGCCGCGAGGCCCGCGTGAAGGCGGGCGTGCTGGTCGAGGCGGTCGACGGACCGGCCGCACGCGCCGGCCTGCGCGAGGGCGACCTGATCCTCGGTCTGGGGCAGGCGGAGGTGACGGACGCACGCCAGTTCGATGCGCTGGTGGCCCGCCTCGATCGCACGCGTCCGGCCAGCGTGCTGGTGCGGCGTGGCGGCGAAGCCCAGTTCGTGCTGATCCGCCCCAACCCCGCGCGCTGAACCGCCAGACCGGGGGTTTTGGCTACAATGCCAGGCTGACCGGGCTGAACGCCCCTTGAATGCCTGCCGGAAGGCGCGTCATCGCTCGGACGACGCGCCTTTTTTCGTTGCGCCGAAGCCTGTCGGTCCGCGCGACATGTTCCCGCCGCACCTGCCGCTGCCGGCCAGCGTCGAAGAAGCGCACTGCACCTGCACGCCATGGATCACATCAGAAACTTCTCCATCATCGCCCACATCGACCACGGCAAGAGCACGTTGGCGGACCGACTGATCCACCGCTGCGGCGGCCTGAGCGACCGCGAGATGGAAGCCCAGGTGCTCGACTCGATGGACATCGAGCGCGAACGCGGCATCACCATCAAGGCCCAGACCGCCGCACTGCAGTACACGGCCAAGGACGGCAAGGTCTACAACCTGAACCTGATCGACACGCCCGGGCACGTCGACTTCAGCT
>JBJOPV010000019.1:0-23717 GCA_046050625.1 Pseudomonadota bacterium | reverse complement strand
CCGCGGCCAGGAGATCCAGAGCGCGCTGTTCGAGAACTGCTGCCTGCTCGCCGCCCAGCACATGATGCAGTTCCAGATGTCGGGCGAGGTGCCGCCGCCCTTCCCCTCGCGCGTGTCGGCCTGGAGCGTCTACGACACCTTCACGCTGGCGGGCGACGAGCAGCTCTTCATCGGCGCGGTCAGCGACAAGCAGTTCGAGGCGCTGTGCCAGGTGCTCGGCCGCGACGACCTGCGGACTGACCCGCAGATGGCCACCAACGCGCTGCGCGTCGAGCGCCGGCCCGAGCTGGTGCGCACGCTCGGCGAGACGCTGGCCTCGGTGCAGGCCGAGGCGCTGGTGCCCCGGCTGGAGGCCGCCGGTATTCCCTACGCGCCGGTGGTGCGCCCGGATCAGCTGGTCGAGGACCCGCACCTGATCGCCAGCGGCGGCCTGGTCGACATGGTCAACGAGGACGACAGCACCAGCCAGGTGGTGCTGCTGCCGCTGCTGCTGGGCGGGCGCCGCCCCGGCGTGCGCATGAAGCTGCCGGCCATCGGCGAACACACCGACGAGGTGCTCGGCAACCTGCCGCGCTGAGCGTCGATCCCTGCACGACAACACCCGGAGACACGCATGCCCCACCGATTCCTGTCCCGCCGCCGCATCCACCGCCTCGTGCTGGGCGCGACGCTGGCCGCGGGCGCCGCCCTGCTGCCACCCGGCGCCCAGGCCCAGTCTGCCGCCCCGCTGCGGGTGATCCTGCCGATCGGCCCCGGCGCGGGCGTCGACGTGATCATCCGCTCGACCCAGGGTGCGCTCGGCCGGGCGCTCGGCGGCCAGCCGGTGATCATCGAGAACCTGCCCGGCGCGGGCGGCATCACCGGCACGCAGGCGCTGGTGAAGGCAGCACCAGACGGCAACACCATCGCCTTCATCTCGAACAACCACGCGGTCAACCCCAGCGTCTTCCCGAAGCTGCCCTACGACAGCCTGAACGACATCACCCCGATCAGCATCGTCGGCGGCTCGCCCTTCGTGCTGGTGGTCAACCCGGCCAAGGTGCCGGCCAGGACCGCCAAGGAGCTGCAGGCCTTCCTGAAGACCCGGCCCGATGCGCTGAACTACGCCTCCTCGGGCAACGGCACCATCATCCACCTGGCCGGCGAGATGTTCGTCGATGCTGCCGGCGTGAAGATCCGCCACATCCCGTACAAGGGCATGGGGCCGATGATCACCGACATCATCGCCGGCCAGGTCGAGCTGGGCGTGGGTGCGCTGGGCGCGGTGCAGAGCCACCTGCGCAGCGGCGCGCTGCGCGCCATCGGCGTGATGGGCCGGCAGCGCTCGGCCTCGCTGCCGGAGGTGCCCACGCTCGCCGAGCAGGGCTTCCCCGAGGTCGAGGTGTCGGGCTGGTTCGCCGCCATCGCCCCCAAGGGCCTGCCGCCCGCCCAGGTCAAGCGGCTGCATGACGCGCTCGTCACCGCCTTCAACGACCCCGAGGTCAAGGCAGGCTTCGCCAGGCGCGACGACCTGCTGATGCTGACCTCGCCCGAGGCCGCCGCCCAGTTCCTGCGCACCGAGCAGGAGCGCTACGGCCGCTTGGTGCGCAAGGCCGCCATCACCCTCGAATGAACCCGACCGCCAGGAGCTTGCATGCCCGATCTTTTTGACAATCCCATGGGCCTCATGGGTTTCGAGTTCGTCGAGTTCGCCTCGCCCGCCGCGGGCGTGCTCGAGCCGCTGTTCGAGCGAATGGGCTTCTCGCTCGTCGCGCGCCACCGCTCGAAGGATGTCGTGCTCTACCGCCAGGGCGAGATCAACTTCATCGTCAACCGCGAGCCCCGCAGCCTGGCGGGCTACTTCGCCGCCGAGCACGGGCCCTGCGCCTGCGCGATGGCCTTCCGGGTGAAGGACGCGCACCAGGCCTACGCCCGCGCGCTGGAGCTGGGCGCGCAGCCGGTGGACGTGCCGACCGGCCCGATGGAGCTGCGTCTGCCGGCGATCAAGGGCATCGGCGGCGCGCCGCTCTACCTGATCGACCGCTTCGAGGACGGCAAGTCCGTCTACGACATCGACTTCGAGTTCATCGACGGCGTGGAACGCCACCCCGCCGGCCACGGCCTGCGCCTGATCGACCACCTGACGCACAACGTCTACCGCGGCCGCATGGCCTTCTGGGGCGGCTTCTACGAGCGTCTGTTCAACTTCCGCGAGATCCGCTATTTCGACATCCAGGGCGAATACACGGGCCTGACCAGCCGCGCGATGACCGCCCCCGACGGCCTGATCCGCATTCCGCTCAACGAGGACGCGGGCCGCGGCGCCACCGGCCAGGGCGGCCAGATCGAGGAGTTCCTGATGCAGTTCAACGGCGAGGGCATCCAGCACATCGCCCTGCTGACGGGCGATCTGGTCGCGACGGTGGACGCGCTGCAGCTGGCCGGCGTGCCGCTGATGACCGCGCCCAACGACATCTATTACGAGATGCTGGGAGAGCGCCTGCCCGGCCACGGCGTGCCGGTGGCCGAGCTGCAGGCGCGCGGCATCCTGCTCGACGGCACGACCGCCGGCGACTCGCCGCGCCTGCTGCTGCAGATCTTCAGCCAGCCGCTGCTGGGCCCGGTGTTCTTCGAGTTCATCGAGCGCCGCGCCGACGAGGGCTTCGGCGAGGGCAACTTCAAGGCGCTGTTCGAGTCGCTCGAGCGCGACCAGATCCGCCGCGGCGCGCTGGCGTCCGAGGAGATCGCATGAGTGGCGCCTACCGCCTGAACGGACAGGCGCCCCGGCTGGCCGCCGACGTCTTCGTCGCGCCCGGCGCACACCTGGTCGGGCAGGTGGAGATCGGGCAAGCGTCGAGCGTCTGGTTCGGCGCGGTGCTGCGGGGCGACAACGCGCCGATCACGCTGGGCGCGCGCTGCAATGTGCAGGAAGGCGCGGTGCTGCACGCCGATCCCGGCTTCGCGCTGCAGATCGGCGACGAGGTCACCATCGGCCACCAGGCCATGCTGCATGGCTGCCGCATCGGCGCGGGCTCGCTGATCGGCATCCAGGCGGTGGTGCTCAACGGCGCCGTCATCGGCGAGGAATGCCTGATCGGCGCCGGTGCGCTGGTGCCCGAGGGGCGCGCGTTCCCGCCGCGCTCGCTGATCCTGGGCACGCCGGCCAAGGTGGTGCGACCGCTCAGCGAGGCCGAAGTGGCCCGTCTGCGCCAGAGCGCGGCGCTCTACGCGGAGAAGGGCCGCCAGTTCGCCACCGGGCTGGAGCCGACGGAGCCCGCCAACGCAGTTTGAACGTTCAAACTTCGCCGGGCAGGATCAGCGCCGGCTGCTGTTCGCTCAGCACCGTGCGGTGCACGATCTGGGCACCGGTCTCGCTGCACACCCATTCGCACAGCGCATCCATGGCAGCCTGCAGCGTCGCGTCGCTGATGCAGGGCAGCGCGTCCAGGTTGAAGAACACCTCCCGCGTGTCCAGCTCGGTCTGCGTTCCGGCCGCCTGACGCCAGACCCAGCGCCGGGTGAGGACCGCCTGCCCCTGGCTGAGCACCACCTCGCCGGCCGGCGGAAATTCGGCTGGCGAACCGTCGGGCGGAAAGAAGGTGTCGCCCGCCTCGGCGGGCCGCAGCACGATCGGCTCATCGCCAACCGGCCAGGGATGAACGCCCGCCGGCAGCAGATGCTGCAGCGAGATCAGGTTGCCGATATCGACCAGCGCATGGATGGACGGCAGCGTGTCGGGCTTGAGCACGCGGCGCAGCAGGGCCTCGACCGCGCTGCGGTGCTCCGAGGGCCGCGCACCGAAGGCGCGGAAGGCCTCCCGCCAGGCCGCGATCTCGGGCAGATCGGTCACGGTGCGGCCCACCAAGCGCAGGTACAGCTCGGCCTCGGTCTGGCGCAGCGCAGCCTGCAAGGCGGCCTAGGACGGGCGGTTCTGCGCCTGCCTCACCACGATCACCCCGCGCCGGTAGCCCGGACGCAGCCCGAAGACGGCCGCATCGATGCGATAGGCCAGCCCGCTCATGTCAGCACCTGCGCGATGGCGTCGCCCACCCGGCCGACATTGCGCTCGTTCAGCCCGGCCACGCACATGCGGCCGCTGCGCAGCAGGTAGATGCCGAACTCCTCGCGCAGCCGCTCGACCTGCGCCACCTGCAGGCCGGTGTAGGTGAACATGCCGCGCTGCTGGATGTAGCGGTCCCGCATCGGGCCGCTGAGGCGACCGGCCAGAGCGGCGTGCAGCGCGTGGCGCATGCGATCGATGCGCCGGCGCATGCCCTCCAGTTCCTCGGCCCAGTCCTGCGTCAGCGCGGCATCCTGCAGCACCGTGGCGATGACGCGCGCGCCGTGGGTCGGCGGGTTGCTGTAATTGGCGCGCACCGTCGCGTCGAGCTGGCCCTGCAGACGCGCGGCCTCCTCGCGCGAGGCGCAGACCACGCTCAGGCCGCCGCAGCGCTCGCCGTAGAGCGAGAAGTTCTTCGAGAAGGAATTGGCCACCAGGCAGGCCACACCGGCGGCGGCCAGGTCGCGCACGGCCTGCGCATCCTGCGCCAGGCTGTCGCCGAAGCCCTGGTAGGCCATGTCGATGAAGGCGATGGCCTGGCGCTCGCGCAGCACCGGGATCATCTGCAGCCACTGCGCCGGCGACAGGTCGATGCCGGTCGGGTTGTGGCAGCAGGCGTGCAGCAGCACGATGCTGCGTTCGGGCAGGCGCGACAGCGCCTGCAGCATGTCGTCGAAGCGCAGGCCGCCGGTGAGCGGGTCATGGTAGGGATAGGTGTGGACCGCGAAGCCCGCGCCCTCGAAGACAAC
Source organism: Pseudomonadota bacterium (assembly GCA_046050625.1). GTDB lineage: Bacteria > Pseudomonadota > Gammaproteobacteria > Burkholderiales > Burkholderiaceae_C > Sphaerotilus. Next base: position 18,929 of record JBJOPV010000019.1, on the reverse strand, counting down.
GCGGTGGTTCTCCCAGGACGGATCGCTGATCCACACCGAAGACGCCGGAAACAGCCGGCGCAGCAGATCGGCGCCCACCTTGAGCGCGCCGCTGCCGCCCAGCGTCTGCAGGCAGGCGATGCGCCCCTCGGCCCGCAGGGGGCTGTCGGCGCCGAACACCAGCCGCACGATGGACTCGCGCAGCGCCGCCAGCCCGGCCATCGGCAGGTAGGGGCGCGGCCCGTCGCCGTCGGCGCCGTGCAGCCGGCGCTCGGCCTCGCTCACCGCGCGCATCACCGGCAGGCGGCCGGCCTCGTCGAAATAGATGCCGATGCTCAGGTTGACCTTCTCGGCGCGCGGGTCGCGGTGGAAGTCCTCGTTGAGGCTCAGGATCGGGTCGCCGGGATAGGCCGGCGCGTGGGCGAACAGGGAAGGCAGCATCATGACGAAGGAGGACGGCTCAGGCGCGGACATAGCCGGTCTTGAGGGTGGTGTAGAACTCGGCGGCGTGGCGGCCCTGCTCGCGCGGACCGAAGCTGGAGGCCTTGCGCCCGCCGAAGGGCACATGCGGATCGACGCCCGCGGTGGGCGCGTTGACCATCACCATGCCGGCCTGGAGCTGGCGGCGGAACTGGTGTGCATGGCGCAGCGAGGTGGTGACGACGCCCGCCGACAGGCCGAAGCCGGTGTCGTTGGCCACCGCCAGCGCCTCCCCGGCATCGCGCACCCGGATGACGCTGGCCACCGGGCCGAAGATCTCCTCCCGGTTGATGCGCATGGCGTTGTCGGTGTCGACGAAGAGCGTGGGTTGCAGGTAGAAGCCGGGCTGGCCGTCGACCTCGGCCAGCGCCTCGCCGCCGAAGGCCAGCCGCGCGCCCTCCTGGCGGCCCAGCGCGATGTAGCCCAGGTCGGTGTCGAGCTGGCTGCGGTCCGCCACCGGGCCCATGCCGGTGCCGGGGCGGCGCGCGTCCCCCACCCGCAGCCGCTGCAGGCGCTCGACCAGCGCGGCCACGAAGCGGTCGTGAATGCCCTCGGTCACGATCAGGCGCGACGAGGCGGTGCAGCGCTGCCCGGTCGAGCGGAAGGCGCCGTCGAGCGCGCAGTCCGCCGCCACCGCCAGATCGGCGTCGTCGAGCACCACCAGCGGGTTCTTGCCGCCCATCTCGAGCTGGAAGCGCGCCATCGTGCCGGGGCGGCTCACGCTGGCCAGCGCCACCTGGCGCCCGGTCGCCTCGGACCCGGTGAAGCTGACCGCCGCCACCCGCGGGTCGCTGATCAGCAGGTCGCCGATCTCGCGCCCGCGCGCCATCACCAGATTGAACACGCCCGCAGGCAGGCCCGAGCGGCTGATGATCTCCGCCAGCGCCCAGGCGCTGGCCGGCACCAGATCGGCCGGCTTGAAGACCACCGCATTGCCGAAGGCCAGCGCCGGCGCGATCTTCCAGGCGGGAATCGCCAGCGGGAAATTCCACGGCGCGATGACGCTGACCACCCCGATCGGCTCGCGGGTGATCTCCACCTCCAGGCCCGGGCGGGTCGAGGGCAGCAGCTCGCCGCCCGGACGCATCACCTCGCCCGCGAAGAAGCGGAAGATGTGCGCGGCGCGCTGCACCTCGCCGGCCGCCTCGGCCAGCGGCTTGCCTTCCTCGCGGGCGAGCAGGTCGGCCAGCTCGGCCTGGCGCGCCTGGATCTCCTGGCCGATGCGCTCGAGCACGTCGGCGCGCTGCTGCAGGCCGGCGCGGGCCCAGCCGGGCTGCGCGGCCGCGGCCGCGGCGAGGGCCTGCTCGACCTGCGCCCGGCTGGCGCGGGCGTATTCGCCGATCACGTCGCGGGTGTCCGACGGGTTGATGTTCAGCCCGGCCTGCGGGCTGGCGACCCAGTCGCCGGCGATGAAGTTGGCGTGCACCGCGCTCATTGCGGCGCTCCGTCGCCGGGGGTGGCGACCCGCTCGCGGGCGCGCTGCAGCGCCTGGCGGAGTCGCTCAGGCACCCGCTCGTCGAAGCCCAGCGCCACGCGGCGCACCTCCGGCGTGTCGGTCGGCGCGTGACCCACGCCGAGCGCCGCCGCACGCGGCGCCTCGATGGCCACCACCGTGCCGCCCACCCGGCCGATGCCGGTGATCTCGCACTCGACGACGTGGCCGGGATCGACGCTGCGCGAATGGCAGGGCGTGCCCATCAGGATCACGTCGCCGGGCAGCAGCGTGATGTGGCGCGCGATGTCGGCGATCACGTAGTGCGGGCCCCAGATCGTCTCCTCGCCGATGTGCGCTTCCTGCACGACCTGCCCGTCCACGAAGGTGCGCAGCGTCTGCTCGAACAGGTTCACGCCCCGCACGATGCCGGGGCCGATGGGCAGCAGCGTGTCGGCGCCCTTGACCCGCAGCATCGAGCCCTGGTCGGTGTCGCGGAAGTCCTGCAGACCCATGTCCAGCGCCGGGCAGAAGCCCTCGATGTGGTCCCAGGCCTCGTCGGGCGTGACGTTGCGGCAGGTCTTGCCGATGACGACCGCGTACTCGCCCTCGTAGTTGAGGTACTGGCAGTCGGCGGGCTTCAGGATCTGCCCGCCGTGGCCGTTCAGCGAGGTCGGCGGCTTGGTGAAGTAGGTCGGCGTCTCGGTGGGCTTGGGGCGGTTGCGGGTCTCGACGCTGCGCGAGCGGTACGAGATGTGGACCGCGATGATCTTGCTCGGGTTCACCGGCGGCAGGTAGCTGGCCCCCGCCGCCTCGACGGTGCGGCCATCGTCCAGCACCAGCGTGGTGTCGCCCTGCATCGTGCCCCAGAACGCGCTGCCGCCGATCAGCACGCGGCGCCGCTCGACCCGCGGCCCGCGCATCACGGCCGGGAGTTCGGTGAAGGGAAACTCGAAGTTCATGCCTGCGCTCCCTGGGTGTCGATCGCTTCGAGTGCGCCGAGCACGTCGAACCAGATGTGGATGTTGCCGGTGCCCCGGGCGTTTTCGTAGGCCGACAGCGGCTCGCCCCGCGCCTGGCAGTCCCGCCCGCCCAGGGCGCCCACCATCTGCAGGTAGTGCGCGCCGAACGCCTCCCAGGGCATCCGCCGGTACTCGTCGTCCCAGCGGTCGATCACCTCGCCGTGGCGCCCCTGGCGGAACAGCGCGATCGCGCCCTTGTCGCTCTCGATGTTCTCGGGGCGGGACACGTTGGTCTCGTGGAAGATGCGCGGATGGTTCGGCTTCCAGTCGATCGGGTTGAACTTGTGGCTGAGCGCGCCCGAGGCCAGCAGCACGACCCGCAGCCCGCTGCGGCGGATCGCCTCGCCGATCGCCTCACCCGACGTCAGGAAATGCAGCCAGTCACAGTTCTGGCATGAGCTGACCGTGACCACCGGCAGGTCTGCATCTTCCAGCCGCAGGTGCTTGACGAGGTTGATGGTGGCGTACTGGCGACCCAGATCGGGATGGGCGATGACCCGGTTGTAGCCACCACGCTCGCGGGACACCGCCTCGATCTGCCGCGCCAGCGCAGGGTGTCCGCGGTAGTCATACGGCACGCCATGCAGGTACCACGGCATCTCGTCGGAGATGTAGCTGCCGCTGTAGCGCTGGCCGCCATCCACCAGGTGGTAGCCGGTGGTGAACCAGTGCGAGTCGAAGATCATCACCACGTCGGGGGCGGATTGGGTGATCTTGTCGCGCAAGCGGGCGTAGCCGGAGATGAGATCGGAGTCGGCGCCCGCGCCTTGCAGCACGCGGAACTCCTCGCACTGCATCAGCCCGGGGTGGTGGGACACGACGGCCGCGCCGACGACCTGTCCGTGCTTTGCATCATTCATGGAACCTGCCCTTTCAACGGTGACTGAAGCTCGGACGGAAGGGCTTCTTCGGCACCACCACGTCCTTCACGTCACAGAAAAACTCGAAGCTCCAGTCCCCGCCCTCGCGGCCGATGCCGCTGCGCTTGATGCCGCCGAACGGGGCCTGGAGGTCGCGGAGGCCAAAGCTGTTGACCCAGATGAAGCCGGTGCGTACCCGGTCGGCGACGGCGATGGCATGGGCCGTCTCGCCGTAGCACACCCCGCCCAGCCCGTAGTCGGTGCCATTGGCCATGGCCACCGCCTCGTCGTCGCTGGCGAAGGTCTGCAGCGTCAGCACCGGGCCGAAGACCTCGTTCTGCACGATCTCGTCGTCCTGCGAGAGGACGGTGAGCATCGTCGGCTGCACGTACTGCGCCCCGAAGGGATGCGGCTGGCCGCCCCACAGCACCTGCGCGCCGCCCGCGACCGCCCGGTCGATGAAGCCGAGCACTCGCTCGACCTGGCGCGGGTGGATGATCGGACCGACCTCGGTGGCCTCGTCGCGCGGATCGCCGACGCACAGGCCTTCGACCGTGGTCCGCATGGCGGCGATGAAGCGCTCGGCCACCCGTTCATGCACCAGGAACCGGGTGCCCGCCAGACACACCTGCCCGGCGTTGCGGTACATCAGCGCACCGGTCGCGGCCGCCGCGTCGATGTCGGCGTCTTCCAGCACGATGAACGGGCTCTTGCCACCGAGTTCCAGGCTGCACGGCACCAGGTTGGCCCCGGCCGCCTGGGCGATGCGCCTGGCCGTCGGCACGCTGCCGGTGAACGAGACGCGGGCGATGCGCGGATCGGCCACCAGCTGCGCGCCGGTCGTGGCGCCGATGCCCTGCACCACGTTGAACACACCCGGCGGCAGACCCGCGGCATGGGCGGCGTCAGCCAGCAGCGAGCAGGTCAGCGGCGCCCACTCCGGCGGCTTCAGGATGCAGGTGTTGCCCGCCGCCAGCGCCGGACCGAGCTTCCAGGTCGACAGCATCAGCGGCGCGTTCCACGGCGTGATGATGACCACCACGCCGGCCGGGTCGTGGCGCACGCGGTGGTGGGCCTGCTCGGTGTCGATCGGCCGCGCCTGCAAGCCCAGCGCATGCTCGGCGAACCAGCGGAGGTTGAGCATCGCGCGCGGCACCACCCCGTGCCGCATGCGCGACAGCAGCACGCCCGCGTCGTTGCTTTCGAGGGTGCAGAAGGCGTCCGCCCGCCGACCGATCTCTTCGGCAAAGCGGTCGAGGTAGGGCAGGCGCTCGGCCGCGGTCATCGCCGACCAGGCCGGGAAAGCCCGTTCCGCGGCCGCGATCGCCTGCTCCACATGCGCCGGCTGGCCGGCTGCCACATGTCCCAGCAGGCGCTGGTCGATCGGACTGAACAGCTCGAAGCGTTCCTCGGACGGGACGCGCTCGCCGTCGATGTAGTGATCCGGCGAGACGAGGACGCCCGCCACGTCGAGCATGGAGGTGCTCATGGATGTGCTCATGGGTGTGCGCATGTCAGGAATCCGCCGTGAAACCGATGGTCCTGATCAGCGGCGCCCAGCGCTCGCTGTCCTTCTTCAGCAGCGCGGCCAGCTCGACCGGTGTCGATGAACGCGCCTCCAGGCCCATCTGCGCCAGCGCCTCGATCATGTCCGGCGCATTCAGCGCGTTGCGGATAGCGGTGACGGCACGGTTCAGCGCATCGGCGGGCACCTTGGCCGGCATGTAGACGCCGAACCACTCGTCGAACACGATGTCCTTGAAGCCCTGTTCGGCGCAGGTGGCCACGCCAGGGGCGAACTTGCTGCGCGCCGCACCCGAGGTGGCCAGCAGGCGGACCTTGCCGGTCGGCAGGTGCTGCAGGAACTCGCCCACCGGACCAGACACCGAGGCCAGCTGGCCGCCCATCAGGTCGGTGATCGCCGGCTGGGTGCCGCGGTAGGGCACATGCTTGAGGTCGATGCTGGCCGCGCGTCCGAACAGCTCGGCCACGAAATGCGGGACCGAGCCGGCCGCCGGGCTGCCGAAGTTCGCGTCCTTCGGGTTGGCCCTGCACCAGGCCACGAAGTCGGTCAGCGTCTTCACGCTGGCAGGCACCATCGGGCCGACCGCGAAGCCGAAGTCGAAGCGCACGGCCTGCGACACCGGCTGGAAATCGGCCACGGGGTCGTAGGGCAGCTTCTTGTAGGTGTGCGGGTAGATGCCGAGCATCGACATCGGCGTCACCAGCAAGGTCAGGCCGTCGGCGGGGGCGATCTTCAGCGCCGACAGCGCGATCTGGCCGCCCGCACCGGTGCGGTTTTCCACCACGACCGACCTGGCCAGCACGTCGCGCAGCTTGTCGGCGACCCGGCGCCCGGTGACATCGACCGTGCCGCCCGGAGCAAAGCCGGCCAGGATGCGGGCGCTCTCCGGCAGGCCCTGGGTGCGACCCGGCAGCGGGGCCAGCGCCAGGGTGGCCGCGGTGGACGTCAGAAGGAAATGTCGACGTGTCCTGTTCATGTTCATGTCTCCGGGGTGCCGAGCAACTTGCCCGGGTTCATCAGGTTCAAGGGGTCCAGCGCCTGCTTGATGGCGTGCATCAGGCGCTGCTCGACAGCGGGCTTGTACCGGGCGGCCTCGTCGCGGCGCAGCACGCCCAGCCCATGCTCGGCCGAGATCGAGCCGCCGGCGGCGTCGACGGCGTCATGGACCAGCCGGTTGATCGGCGCCTCCAGCGCGACGAAGGCCTCGGCATGGGCGGGCCCGAGCCGGTCCGCGGCCGGCGAGAGGTTGAAGTGCAGGTTGCCGTCGCCCAGATGGCCGAAGACCACCCGCCGCACGCCCTCGAAGCGCTGCTCCAGCTCGGCGCCGACCTGCGCGATGAATTCGGGAATGCGCGCGATCGGCAGCGAGATGTCGTGCTTGATCGTGCGGCCCTCGGCGCCCTGCGCCTCGGAGATGTCCTCGCGCAGCGCCCACAACGCGCGCTGGCTGGCCAGGCTGGACGACAGCGCCGCGTCGCTGACCCACTGCGCCTCCATCGCCTCCTCCAGCAGCGACTCCATCGCCTGCGCGGCGCGGGCCTCGCTCGCCGCGTCGCTGGCCTCCAGCAGCACATACCAGGGCGAGCGCTCGGACAGCGGCAGCCGCGCAGCCGGCACATGCCGCTCCACCAGCGCCAGGCAGGCATCGCTCATCAGCTCGAAGGCGGTCAGCCCGGCTGACAGCCGGGCCTGCGCCAGACCGAGCAGCTGCACCGCCTGCACGGGGGACGGCACCGCGACCAGGGCCACCGCCTGGCCCGCTGGGCGTGGAAAGAGCTTGAGCACCGCCGCGGTGATGAGGCCCAGCGTGCCCTCGCTGCCGATGTAGAGATCGCGCAGTGCATAGCCGCTGTTGTCCTTGCGCAGCGCGCGCAGGCCGTTCCAGACCTCGCCCTCGGGGGTGACCACCTCCAGGCCCAGGCACAGCTCGCGGGCATTGCCCCAGCGCAGCACCTGCACGCCGCCGGCATTGGTGGCGAGGTTGCCGCCCAGCGTGCAGCTGCCCTGCGCGGCCAGGCTGAGCGGAAAGAGCCGACCGGCCGCCTCGGCGGCGTCGCGCACCTGCTGCAGCGTGCAGCCGGCCTCCACCTCGATCGTGCTGCCGGGCAGATCGATGGCACGCACCCGGTTCAGCCGGGTGAGCGACAGCACCAGCGCCCGGCCGCTGCCGTCGGGCGTGGCCCCGCCCGACAGGCCGGTGTTGCCGCCCTGGGGCACCACCGGCACCCGGTGGGCGTGGCACCAGCGCATCACCGCGGCCACATCCTCGGTGCGGTCAGGCTGGGCGACCGCCAGCGCCTGGCCGGTCCATTTGCCGCGCCAGTCGACCAGACAGGGCGCCATCTCGGCCGCCTCGGTGTGCAGGCGGCCCTGGAAGGCAGCCCGCAGCGTGGACAGATCCATGCTCATGCTCCCAGCGCGACGCCGAAGCGCGCCGCCAGCTCGCGGGTCGCGCGCGCCAGCAGCGTGGTGTCCACGCCGACGGCGACGAAGCGCGCGCCCAGCGCGATGAAGTGCCGCGCATCGGCCTCGTCGGTGGCCAGGATGCCGGGCGCCTTGCCGGCCGCGACGATGCGGCCGATCGCCGCCTCGATGGCCGTGCGCACCTCCGGGTGCCCGGGCTGCCCCAGCCGCCCCATCGAGGCGGCCAGATCGGCCGGGCCGATGAAGACCCCATCCACGCCCTCGACCGCGGCGATCTCGTCGAGATGGCGCAGGCCCTCCACGCTCTCCACCTGCACCAGCAGGCAGGCGCGCACGTCGGCCTCGTGCAGGTAGCGGGGGTGCGCGTTCCAGCGCGACGAGCGCGCCAGCCCGCTGCCCACGCCCCGCACGCCGGCCGGTGGATAGCGCATCGCCCGCACCAGCTCGCGGGCCTGCGTGGCGGACTCGACCATCGGCACCAGCAGCGTCGTGGCGCCCAGCTCCATCACGTGCTTGATCAGCACCGTGTCGCCGTGCGGCACGCGCACCACCGGATGGGCCGGCCACGGGGCCACCGCCTGCAGCGTCGACAGCAGCGTGCGCACGTCCACCGGCGCATGCTCGCCGTCGATCAGCAGCCAGTCGAAGCCGGCGGTGGCGCACAGCTCGGCGGCGTAGGCGTCCGCCAGCCCCAGCCACAGGCCGATGCGCGCGCCGGGCTGCGCCAGCGAGGCCTTGAACAGGTTGTCGGGCGTGCGCATCAGACGAACCTCACCGAGATCGAGCCCAGCGGGCCGTAGTCGGCATGGAAGGTGTCGCCCGCGGCGCAGGCCACCGGCCGGGTGAAAGAGCCGCCCAGCACGATCTCGCCGGCCTGCAGCCCCTCGCCGTGGGCGGCAAGCTTCTGCGCCAGCCAGGCCACGCCGTTGGCCGGATGGTTCAGCACCGCTCCGCCCAGGCCTGACTCCTCGATCACGCCATTGCGCAGCAGCATCGCGCCGGCCCAGCGCCAATCCACGGCATCGGGCTTCATCGGCCGCCCGCCCAGCACGATGGCGGCGTTGGCCGCGTTGTCGGCGATGGTGTCGAGCACCTTGCGCGGCGCGCGGGTCTCGCGGTCGAACGGCTCGATGCGCGCGTCGATCAGCTCCAGCGCCGGCATCACGTGGTCGGTGGCCTTGAGCACGTCGCACAGCGTGACGTCCGGCCCCTGCAGCGGCCGGCCCAGCACGAAGGCGAACTCCACCTCGAAGCGCGGCACGAGGAAGCGCGCCGCCTCGATCTCGCCGCCGTCGCGCAGCAGCATGTCGTCGAGCAGCGTGCCGTAGTCCGGCTCGGTGATCTGCGAGGCGATCTGCATCGCCCGCGAGGTCAGGCCGATCTTGTGGCCGATCACCCGGCGCCCCTCGGCCTGCTTGATCGCCATCCACTCGCGCTGGATGGCGTAGCTGTCGTCGATCGTCATGTCGGGATGACGCCGGGAGAACTGCGAAACGGGGCAGCGGCTGCGCTCGGACTGATGCAGCTCCTGCGCCAAGGCACGGTGGACGGACGGGTCAAGCATGGGCGGGACAGACAAGTCGATGAATCAGGCGCCAGTGTCACGACCGCCATTGACAACAACAAGCAATGATTTGATGACGTTCATCAGCCCATGATTGACAATCGACCCATGCCTTTGACCCGCTTCACCCTCCGGCAGCTGGAAGCCTTCACCACCGTGGCCGAGCTCGGCAGCTTCCGCCAGGCCGCCGAGCGCATCGGCCTGACCACGCAGGCCGTCAGCCAGCTGGTGGCTGAGCTGGAGCTCGGGCTGGACTTCCGGCTCTTCGATCGCACCACCCGTCGGGTGGCGCTCACCAGCGCGGGACGCGACTTCCTCGGTCCCGCGCAGACCGTGCTGCGCCATGTGCAGGGCGCCGAGTCCGCCGCCCAGGACGTGCGCCAGCGCGCCACCGGACTGGTGCGGGTGGGCGCGCCCATGGTGCTGGCCAGCACCGCGCTGCCGGCGGCGATCCGTGCCTACGCGGCGCTGCGGCCCAAGGTGGTGATCCGCATCCGCGACCTGTCGGTCGACCACCTGATCGACGGTGTCGTCGCCGGCGACGTGGACCTGGCGGTGGGCCCCGACCGTGCCAGCGCACAGCAGGTCGGCATCCAGCCGCTGTTCGACAGCCCGTGGGTGCTGTGGTGCTCACCCCGACACGCGCTGGCCGGGCGCGAGCCGCTGCACTGGGCCGACCTGCGCGATCAGGCCCTGGTGGCAGCCGGACGCGACCACGAGCTGAGCGTGGCGCAAATGCGGGTGAATGTGCCCGAGGACACCCGCATCATCCCGGTGGACGTGGTCGATCACATCTCCACCGCGCTGGGTCTGGCCGCACAAGGCCTGGCGGCCACGCTGGCCCCGGCCTATGTGGGCGTCATCGCCCGGCCGCTCGGCCTGGTGATGAAGCGCGTCACAGCGCCTGAGACGATGCGCAAGGTCTGCCTGTACCGGCCCCAGGCGCGCACGCTGTCACCTGCGGCCGAGGGCTTCGCCGAACATCTGGCCGAGTGGCTGCACCAGTGGAACCAGACGGGAACCCTGCCACCCGACAGCCCCGGTGCCGATCATCAAGACGGCGTTGACGTCTGACGCGAATCGCTTGCTTGTGCCCTCGCCCAGCGGACGCAAGAATGTCCGTCCCTGTCCATGACCTCCCCCTGTCCATGAAGACCTGCATTGTTGGCGCCGGCGCGATCGGCGGATTCCTTGGCACGCGCCTGGCGGCGGCCGGCGTGCCCACCAGCGCCCTGGCGCGGGGCGCCACGCTGACGGCCCTGAATGCCCACGGCTGGCGGCTCGACAGCGCGGATGCGAGCCTGCGCACCCAGGCACCGGTGGCCGCCGCCAGCGACCGGGCCGAGGCGCTCGGCGTCCAGGATCTCGTGATCCTCGCGGTCAAGGCCCAGGCGCTGCCGGCCCTGGCGCCGCAGCTGGCCGCGCTGATCGGCCCCGACACGGTCGTGCTGACGATGATGAACGGCGTGCCGTGGTGGTTCTGCGCGGATCATGCGCAGGTGCCCGGTGGCAGGCTGGAAAGCGTCGATCCGGGCGGGGTGATCGCCGCGGCGCTGCCGGTGGCGCAGGTGCTCGGCGGCGTGGTCCATGCCAGCGCGGCCACCTCCGAGCCGGGCCGTGTGCAGCACCGCATGGGCCGCGGCCTGATCGTCGGCGAGCCCGCTGGCGGCTTGAGCGCACGCGCCGAGGCGGTGGGCGCGCTGCTGCGCCAGGCCGGCTTCGACACCACCGTATCGGGCAATCTGCGCCGCGAGCTCTGGTACAAGCTCTGGGGCAACCTCACGATGAACCCGGTCAGCGCCCTCACCGGCGCGACCATCGACCAGGTGCTGGCCGATCCGCTGGTGCGCGAGTTCTGCAGCCGCGCGATGCGCGAGGCGGCGCTGATCGGCGAGCGCATCGGCTGCCCCATCGACCAGGGGCCGGAGGAGCGCCATGCGGTCACCGCCCGGCTGGGGGCCTTCCGCACCTCGATGCTGCAGGATGTGGACGCGGGCCGACCGATCGAGCTCGATGCCATCGTCGGCGCAGTGCGCGAGATCGGCGGCCACGTGGGCGTGGCCACGCCGTCGATCGATGCGTTGCTGGGGCTGGCGCGGCTGTTCGCGCGCCAGCGCGGGCTGTACCAGGCGGCGGCCTGAGCGGCAGCACTGCCGAGTGTTCAGCTGAAAATTGTCCAGCATCTACCCGGGTAGATGCTGGACAGATTTACCCCATTGGAAATGGGCGTGAAAGGGGGTGGAACAGTTCCACCCCCGCGTCCGAATCAGGGCATGGGCGATAGTTCGCTGCGGCTGGTCTGCAAGTCCACCAGGCAGGCCGAGAGCATGTCCGCCAAAGCAGCCAGGTCCTGTGCACGGCTGCCCCCTGCTCCGGGCTCAAGGCGGATCTCGATGCTGCCGTCAGCCGCCATGCGCACCGATCCCACATCCAGATCGCCCAGTCGGATCGACACCCCTTGCAAGGGGTGGAACGGTTCCATCCCCTGTCCAGTCTCCTCCGAAGGCTTGGCGATCAGCCGCTCGAGAACCTGTCGAGCAGAGTGCTCGCCAGGGGCGGCCTGCAGAGCACGGGCCGCAGCTCGCACTCTTGCTGGATCTCTCCTCAGGGCATCAGCCAAAGGCTTGGCCCAGCGGAACTGCAGCTGCAATGGCGATGGGAAGGCCTCGATGACGAAGTCCGGCAGCGCAGCAAGCGCCAGGGCCTTGCCCAGTGCGCTCAGATCGACACCGATCGCTTCGGCCAACTTGCGGTTCGACGGAAACAGGCCCTCATCCAGCGCGCGGCGATACATCCTGCCTTGCTCCCAGGCCGACAGGTCCTTGCGCGACCGGTTCTCGCGCTCCATCTCGACGAAAAGGGTCTGGTCATCCAGGTTGTCGACGACGGCCAGCACGGGCAGGCCGAGTTCCCGGCAGGCCTGCAGGCGGCGATGGCCAAAGACCACCTCATAGCGCTCACAGCCGTCCCCCTCGTCTCGGTTGACCGGTCGGACCTTGATCGGCTGAACATTGCCACCCGCATCCTGAATCTCGCTGCGCAGTTTCTGGAAATCCGCACCGGACCAGCCATGCGGGTGTCTGTTGGCGTAGCGACTGGGCCTGATCCATGTCGGATCAATGAGCCGGGTGGCCTTGGCGCCTTCCCACTGCTGCAGCTCGTCCAAGGCCTCGTCGAGCCGGCCTCGCAGCACGTCGGTCTGCCTGGCGCGTTCGCGCAGCGCCTCGTTCTCTCGCAGCAGCTCGGAGCGGGTGTCATTGGCGAAGGCCATCAGCGCGCCCGGTGCGGTCTTCGGCCGAGGCGTGAAGGTGGGCAGGGCAACCGCACCGGCCCCTGTGACGCTGTCGGGCGACGACCCCGGCAGCTGGCTGAAATCGAGGCGCGAGGCCTTGTCGATCAACTTGCTGTTCTTCATCGCATGAGTTCCTCATCAAGGCTTCATCTGTTCCAGCTGGGCCGCCCAGACCGCAACGATCTGCTGTTCGATGAGCTCGCACATCCGGTCGAAGGCATCGCGAGCGCGTGCGAAGGTGCGTGCGTTGATCGATCCACGTGGCAGGTCATAGACCGTGCCGAACTCGGCTGAAGCGGTGGCGGCCACCGAGGTCTTCGGAATCTCGATCGGCAGGACCTTCTCGGTGTAGGCTTCCAGCACCCACTGGCGCACCACCGAACTGGCTGCATCTGACGGTTCCACACGCGACAGCAGCACGTCGATGAACTCGAAGGTCTTGTCCTGGCCGCGGCTGCGGATCAGCTGATTGCACAGGTCACTGAACAGGTCCCAGAACTGCGCTGAAGAGGCGAAGTCCAATGCAGACGGTGGCAGCGGCATGATCACGCCGTCGGCCGCCATCAACGCGTTGATGGTCACATAGGACAGCGCTGGCGGCGTGTCGATCAGGATGACGTCATAGTCCATGCGCGCCTTGTCAAGACCGCGGTCCAGGCAGCGCCAGAACTCGAAGCCAGGGTCGCGTGTCTGTCGCGCCGGCAGTGCAAATTCGGCGCCGAAGAGCAGTGGAGCGGCACAGACCAGATCAATGCCAGGCCAGTAGCTGCTGCGCACCGCATAGTCCAGATCCTCCTGTTCACCCGAGAAGAGCAGCATCGCGGTGTGCTCATGATCGACTTCGGCATCGGGCAGCACGCCAAACAGCGTCGTGGCCGAGCCTTGCGGATCCAGATCGACCACCAGCACCCGGTGGCCTCGCATGGCCAGTCCTTGTGCCAGTGTCACGGTCGAGGTGGTCTTGGCCACCCCACCCTTGAAGTTGGCCACCGTGATCGTTGTGCCTGCGGCCTCGGCGGGGCGCATGTGCTCCTGTCGAAAGTCGCGAACCCAGGTGCGTGCATCCTCCATCGACCATTCCCGGCGGTTGCCGGCCATGCTGCCGCTGGGAAGATCTCCCCGTGTCAGACGGTAGGCGATGCGGCTCTTGTCGACGCCACAGAGCTCGGCGAGCTGTGCCGCGCTCATGGGTGGCGCGCGCTTGATCGATGCTGGAGGCAGCATGGCTGCCCTGATCTGTCCCATCATGGCGGCGATTCGTGCTGCCTGGGTCTCGATGTCGGCCAGCGACTGTCGTCTGATCGGTGAGCTGTGGATGCGAACGGCATCTGCCGTGGAGACTGGCTTGCTGTGCATCTTGCGTGTCCTCGTGATGTGCCTTCGGGATGTCTTCAGAATCCATGCCGAAGTCGCCCTGCCGGGAGATTAATAAATATTCAATCTCTTGAAGAGATTAAGGCGGCCCACTGATGGAAAAAATCTTTTTCGATCAATGACTTGGCGCTGTTGTTCGACGGCTTGCGTCCAGGATTTTCCCGGATTCGTCCAGGATTTTCCCGGATTCGTCCAGCTTTTTTCCGGGAAGTGTCCGGAAATCAACCGGATCGATCCCGATCGGATCAGACCGGGACAGGCGCACGCGTCCACTCTTTCGGAACGTGATCTGCATCATGTGTCCGCACTTTACCCGGTCTGAAGCGAGAGATCGGCGATCGGACTGTCCAGTCTTTACCCGACTCAGGATCGAGCGTCATCGCGACGGCGCTGCCTCGAATGTCCAGTTTCTACCCGGGCGATCTGACGAGGGCGCAGACCACGGAAACGGGGTGATCAGCGCGGTCGACGTGCCGCAGGCGCAGGTTTGTGTCCAAAGGGCTGTGGACATATGATGTCCGGCACTCTGCCTCCGCACTCCATGAATCCGCTCGATCCCCGGGATCCGGTCGAAGGCCCGGAACTCCGCAAGCCGCACGAGATGATCGTGATGATCCCGCGCTCGAAGCGGGTCACGCTCACAGGGCGACGCCTGTACAACGCGCTGCTGCAGGTGGCGCAGGCCCGGCTGGCGGCGATGGATGCGATGCCACAGGCGGACTTCATGTTCGAGGCGCCGCTGCCAGCGCTGCTGCGCACCACCGGCTCCAGCGGCGAGGATCGCACCGCAGCCAAGCGCTATCTGCGTGAGATGCGTGGCCTGGAGGTCGACTGGGAGTCGACCGCGCCGGGCGATGGAGTGAAGTGGCGCGGCTTCTCGATGCTGTCGGAGGTGGCCATCGAGGTCAGGAATGGCGAGAACTGGGTGTCCTGGTCTTATCCCCCCTCGATCATGACGGTGCTGCGCGAGCCGCAGCGCTGGGCCTCGATCGATCTGGATGTTCTGGCGCGGCTGGGCACGTACACCGCGGTGGCGCTCTACGAGATCTGCGCGCGCTACCGCGACAACCCGTCCGGGCTGACCAGCCGCAAGCCGGCCGCCTGGTGGTCGGATGCGCTCAACCAGGCGCCTGGCGGCGCTGACCGGCGCGAGTGGCGCAAGTTCAAGTCCGAGCGGGTTCGCCCCGCCATCGACGAGATCAACCGCGAGACCGATCTGGAGGTCGAGCTGATCGAGCACAAGCAGGGCCGGGCGGTGGTGGAGGTGCAGTTCGCGGTGCGGCGGCGTCTGGCGCCGCCGCGAACCGTGACCGGCCTGCCCGAGCCGGCCGATGCCAATCTGGTGCTGCGCGCCGAGTCCCTGGGCATTCGCGAAATCAAGCTCGAGGGGCTGCTGATCGAGTTTGGCGACGAGCGTGTGCGCCAGCAGCTGGAGATGCTGGAGCGGCGCGCGGCCAACAACCGGCTCTCGCCGCTGGACAACGCCTATTCCTACCTGCGTACGCTGCTGCGCACCGAGACGGTGGTCGCGAGCGGGGCCGGCCCGGCGGCCCAGCCTGTGGCGGTGCTGTCGTCTCCGGCGCCGGTGATGCTGCCTCAGGGGGGCGACCGGGTCCGGACGGTGGTCGAGCGTGAGAGGCCGCCATCGCCCGCCTCCGCGGGGGGGGCGACGGTCGGGCGCACCGAATTCGATCCCGAGGCCCAGGCGCGCTGGCTCAATGCCCGCATCGCCGAGGTCCGCCAGGAGCTGGTGATGCTCACGCCCGAGGAGCGCAAGGTCTGGGTCGACCGGGCAATCCAGGAGCTGTCCGCCAAAGGCTCGCTGAGCGCGGTCATCGTGCGCCGGGCCGCCCAGGGCGATGTGCTGCACGGCCTGCTCGGCTCGGTGGTGGTGCGGCTGTACGCCAGCGCGACGCACGGCGAGGACTGGAATCAGCCGCCGGCGTCGCTGTCTTGATGCGGGTGGGGGTGCAGGTCAGGAGGGCTCTCGATGAAGTTGCGGATCGACCCAATCGGCGGCTGCGCGAGCGCCGGCGCGCCGGGCGATCTGACCAAGGACAGCGAGCTCGAGGAGCGGGTGCCGTCCGCACGGTGCTGCCTGCCGGTCTGGCGGCGCTGCGCATCAGCGAGAAGACGGTCCACAACACCATGTCGCTGGTGCGCCAGAAGCGCAAGGAGCGCAGCGACTTCCGTCTCTGCCGTCTCGTTCTGGCGCAAGGCGTGGTGCGGCTGTGAGCGCCGCCAGGGCGTTGCCGGAGCTGTCCCGGCTGGTGATGCGTCGGGCTGCGTGGGTCGGTCTGGTGGCGGTGCTGCTGGCCCTGCTGGTGGGGCTGCTGCGCATCGACGCCGCGATCGAGGAGGAGGTCGACGCGGCCATGCAGCTCGCCGAGATGAGCGCCCGCCTGGCCCGCCTCGAGCCGCTCGACGATGCCGGCGTGCTGGCTGCGCTGCGCGCCCAGCAGCAGGGCGGCCTGCGCCATCTGACGCTGACGATCCGCGACGAGTCCGGCCGCGCGCTGCTGGCCCCGGCGCCGCCGGCCGCGCCCGAGGGGCCGCTCGACCTGCTGGCCGATCTGCACCGGCGCTGGAGCGTGCATGCGCCGGTGCGCAGCGTCAGCTGGGCTGTGCCCCGGCCTGACGGTCGCACCTGGCTGCTGACGCTGCAGGCCTCGCCCGAGGGCGAGCGCCGCGAGGCGCTGGCGGACATCGGCGGCGTGTTCCTGGTGCTGCTGGGCTGCATCGCCGGACTGCTGCGGGTGATGCGGCGCAACGTGCGCCGCTCGCTGGCGCCGCTGGACGATCTGCTGGCGGCGATCGATGGCATCGAGCATGGCCGGCTCGCGCCGGTGCGGGCGCTGGCAGCGATGCCGACCCGCGAGCTCGACCAGATCGCCGCGGCGCTGCGTCAGCTCGCCGGCGCGCTCGACGAGGCCGAGTCGCGTCGCCAGCTGCTGAGCCAGAAGATGCAGACGCTGCAGGAAGACGAGCGAGCACGCATCGCACGCGAGCTGCACGACGAGTTCGGCCAGCATCTGACCGCGCTGCGCTTCGATGCCGCCTGGCTGGCGCGCCAGCTCGCCGACCAGCCCCGGCTGCTCGAGGTGGTGCAGGGCATCTCGCGCCACTGCGGCGAGGTGCAGCGCGACATTCGTGATCTGCTGGTGCAGCTGCGCCCGCTCGGCCCGGTGATGGACGGCCATGAGACGCGGGTGGCGCCACAGCGCCTGCAGGAGCTGCTCGAGGCGCTGGTGCGTGGCTGGCAGGTGCTGCATGACGGCCGCGAGGGCCGGCCGGCACGGGATTTCCACCTGGCCCTGCACATCGATGCGGCGGCGCCGGCGCTGCCGCGCGAGCTTGCGCTGGCGGTGTACCGGCTCAGCCAGGAGGCGCTGACCAATGCCGCCCGCCATGCCCAGGCAACGCGGGTGGCGCTGACGGTCGACATCGACGCGCAGGCGGTGTGCTGGTCGGTCGAGGATGACGGTCGCGGCCTGGGTGATGCGGCCGCGGCGATGCAGCGCGGCAACGGGCTGGGCGGCATGCAGGAGCGGGTCTGGGCGCTCGGTGGACAATGGCGGCTGGCGCCGGACGGCGGCACCCCGGGCTTGCTGCTGCAGGCGCGCCTTCCCCTGTTCCGTGTCGATGCCGATCCGCCGTCATGATCTCTTCCCGCCTGCATCTCGCGATCGCCGATGACCACGCCGTTGTCCGCCTGGGCTACCGGCGCCTGCTCGAGGGCGAGCCCGATCTTGAGGTGGTGGCCGAATACGCCGATGCCGACCAGGCCTGGGCCGACCTCGCGCTGCGCCACCCCGGCGAGGTCGACCTGCTGATTCTCGACCTGTCGATGCCCGGGCGCAGCGGCCTGGACCTGCTGCGCCAGCTCGCTGAGTCCTGTCGCTGGCTGAAGGTGCTGGTGTTCACGATGCATGACACGCCGGCGCTGCGTCAGCAGTGCCTGCGTGCGGGCGCGGCCGGCTTCCTGGGCAAGTCCAGCGATCCGGAGGCGCTGGTCGAGGCGGTGCGCCGCATCGCCCACGGCCTGCCGCCACCCGTGCGATCCGAGCGGCCTGTGCCCGACAGCCTGCCGCATGAGCAGCTGACGCCGCGCGAGCACGAGATGCTGCTGCTGATGCTGTCCGGCCACCCGCTCGAACGCATCGCGCGCGAGATGAATGTCAGCGACAAGACGGTGTCCAACTACCAGACGCTGATCCGCCAGAAGCTCGGCGTGGCCAGCGCGCTGGAGCTGATCCGCTACGGCCAGCAGCACGGGCTGATGCCTTGAGTCTGGAGCACTGCTTTATTTTGGAGCAGCCTGATCGGGGCCTTCCCTGTGTCGGGAATTTTTCCCTGTCCGCCGTGCCAGGGCTCGCCTAACTTGTCGGGCATGTCCACCCGAACGAGATGCTCGCGATGATCCAGCCGATCCGATTTCCCTCTCACCGCCCGTTTGCCCTGAAGGCGCTGGGCTCGGCCCTGCTGCTGACCATGCTGGCCGCGCTGCCTGCGCAGGCCCAGACGGCCTTCATCTCGAGCGAGAAGGACCACAGGCTGACGGTGGTGGACCTGAAGACGCAGGCGGTGACGGGGACGGTTGCCACGTGCAAGCGGCCGCGTCACATGGTGCTGACGGCCGGTGGGCGGCAGCTGCTGGTGGCGTGCGGGGACTCGGGACAGGCTGACGTGATCGACGTGGCCACGCGCAAGTCGGTGAAGAAGATCGGGCGGGCTGGGGGAGGACCCGGAGATCTTCGACCTGACGCCGGATGGGAAGACGCTGTATGTGTCGAACGAGGAGGACGGGGTGGTCGGGGTGATCGACGTGGCCAGCGGCAAGCGCAGCGCCGAGATCAAGGTGGGGGAGGAGCCGGAGGGGGTTCTTGTGAGCCGTGACGGGCGGACGGTGTACGTGACGTCGGAGGTGGCGAGCCTGGTGCATGTGATCGACGTGGCCAGCGGCAAGGTGACGAAGAA